>JAAYRS010000140.1 GCA_012518645.1 Bacillota bacterium | reverse complement strand
CATATGCTTGTGCCCGTTACGGTAATGAGCACGGGGGTTGTAGCTAGTTTAATGCGCTACATGAGATCTAACTTATTGGATGTGCTCCGCCAGGATTATGTAACGACGGCCCGCTCTAAGGGGCTTAGCAGCCGGGTTGTTATTTATAAGCATGCGGTCCGCAACGCAATTAACCCCCTAATTACAATTTTTGGGTTTCAATTAGGCGGGATTCTCGGAGGGGCCGCTTTAACCGAAATCGTGTTGAACTGGCCCGGAATTGGAGTCTTGATGTTAAATGCGGTTCGGGGCTTAGACTATTATCTGGTTATGGGTAACTTAATTATTGGCGGTGTGATGCTAATCTTAGGCAACCTTGTGGCCGACGTACTGCTGGCCGTAAGCGATCCGCGAATTAGATATGAATAGGAGATGAGTGTGATGGCTAAAAACACAACAAATCCGCTGCAAGGGACTGCTTACGAAAACGAAGGTGCCATTAGATCGCCTTGGAAAATGGCGTGGAGAAAACTGCGCCGGCATAAACTTGCAATTATTGGAATGTGGGTGCTGATAGTATTACATTTATTTGCCATTTTTGCGGACTTTTTCGCACCTTACAGCGAATTGACTACGGATCGGCGGCGCACTTATCATGCCCCAACAAGGGTGCATATTATCTCGCCCGAAGGTAAATTAACCAGGCCTTTTGTTTACGGATACAATCGGGTGGACAGTTTGCGTAACCGCTACGAACCGGATAAAAGCAAGGTTTATCCCATCCGCTTCTTTACTCGGGGCGATGAATATAATGTCCTGGGTTTGGTGAAAGGTAATATCCGCTTATTCGGGGTGGACGCACCGGGCAAAATTTATCTTTTTGGGGCCGACATGTACGGCCGGGATATTTTTTCCCGCTTAGCTTACGGTGGGAGGCGTTCGTTGTTCATAGGCATAATTGGGATAGCGGTCAGTCTCAGCATTGGAATGGTTTATGGCGGTGTTTCCGGTTATTTTGGAGGCTGGGTAGATAACTTAATGATGCGGATTGCGGAAATCGTGATATCCATTCCAAGTTTTTACCTTCTTTTAGCTCTTAGTGCTGTTTTACCTTTAGGGCTTCGCTCGGACATCCGGTTTTTGATGATCGTGTTTATTCTAGCTTTTATAGGCTGGGCGGGCCTTGCCAGAGTTATTAGAGGGATGGT
This sequence comes from Bacillota bacterium, assembly GCA_012518645.1. Classification (GTDB taxonomy): domain Bacteria; phylum Bacillota; class Limnochordia; order Darwinibacteriales; family Darwinibacteriaceae; genus JAAYRS01. Next base: position 11,006 of record JAAYRS010000140.1, on the reverse strand, counting down.
GCTTTCCATCTCCAAGATGGAATACGTTGCAGGGGCGGAGGCTATTGGTTGTTCGCAGCCGCGAATTATTATCCGCCATATTCTGCCTAATACTACCAGCTATGTGATTGTTAACGCCACTTTATCCATTCCGGGTTTTATTCTGTCTGAATCGGGGCTTAGCTTAATTGGGGTTGGGATACAACATCCCGTGGCCAGCTGGGGGAACATGCTTTCAGAAGCTTTGAAAATATCGTCCCTGTCCCGCTATCCCTGGCTTTTAGTCCCTGGATTTATGATTTTTATTACTGTATTATCTTTTAACTTTTTCGGTGACGGCATCCGCGATGCTTTAGATCCTCGGGCTCAAATTTGATTTGGCGGTTTAGAAGTAACCTGAAGTGCATTTTGGGCTGATCCTTGCGAATACCTGGTGTGATTAGGCCGCAAAGAAATGGTTTGTTAAAAAAGGGTCCGATAAAATACGAGTTTTTAGCAGGACAAACAATCTCGAAGGCGTATTAATATATAAGCTGGGTTCACTATTGCTTCCGTTTTCAGCTGAGATTGCAGTCAGGTACCTCCTTCAAAGGAGGATAAAATGACTTACGGGAAGGAGGTTCGCCCACTACATTTTCTGTAAAAATCATTTAAAGGGGGAATATGGAAATATGAGAAGACAGATTTTCATGTGGACATTACTTGTGACACTTGTTGTTGGAACTGGCTTCGCCGGTGCATTTGAATTGTTGGATCCCCGGGAAGTCGATGTTCTTGAGCTCGGGGACAGTATTGGGCAATATGGTGGGGCTTTATCCATCCATGCCGGGGCATCCGGTCCAAAAACACTGAACCCGCATCGGGCTGCAGAAACTTCCAGTACAGATGTTACTAGCCATATTTTTGAAGGGCTGGTAGCTTTACATCGCGATACCGGTGAAGTATTGCCTCAATTGGCTAGAGAGTATGAGATCAGCGAAGATGGTACGGAAGTACTCTTCAAGCTGCGCCGGGGAGTAAAATGGCATGATGGAGTAGAATTCACTGCCGATGACGTTATCTTTACTTTTGATGTAGTATATGATCCGGACGTTGGCTCCAACTCCCGCGCCGGCCTGCTCATTGACGGCCAGCCTATGGAATATGAAAAGATAGATAAATATACGGTTAAATTTACCCTGCCGCGCCCACATGCACCAATTATGTACAGCATTGGAACCGATATTGTTCCGGTCCACTTATTGGGTGAAGCGCACAAAGAGGGCCGCTACCACGAGATGTGGGGCATTGACACCCCAGTTGATGAGATTGTCGGTACCGGGGCCTGGAGGCTAGGATCCTACCGTATTGACCAAGAACTAATTTTGGTTAAGTTTGATGATTACTATGAGTTTGATAACGAAGGTAATAGATTACCCTACGTTTCCAGGATCATTTACCGCTACTATCCTGATTCCGATTCAGCTAACCTAGCTTTCTTCCACGGCGAATTTGACTATAAAGGGATTCCCGCCGATGCTTATCCAGAGTTTGTAGATAGAGAACCGGTCAGCCCTTGGTCAATTGTTGATTCCGGTCCCGATCCGGGCACCAGTTTTATTGTGCTCAACCAGAACCCGGGATTTGTCCCAGAGCCAAAACTATCCTGGTTTACGGATGTAAAATTCCGTCAGGCGCTCTATCATGCAGTTGATAAGGAGACTATCCTGGATATGGCCATGAACGGAAGAGGCTTCATTCAGGAAAGCCCCATTAACATGCGTAACGAGTTTTTCTTAAAAGAAGATTTAGTGACCTATCCTTACGACTTAGAAGTGGCGCACGAAAAACTGGAAGCTGCCGGTTACAAACTAGGTGCAGACGGTGTTCGTCGCGATCAGGACGGCAACGCCATTGAATTTGATTTGATTACCAACCCCGGCGTACCTATTCGCCAAATCGTTGGTGAACTTTTCCAAGAGGACTTGGGAGAGCTAGGCATTAAGGTTAATTTCCAAATGATTGACTTTAACGTTGTAGTTGAGAAACTCACTGACACTTTTGAGTGGGATGGAATCATTATTGGACTAACCGGAACCTTTGATCCTAATGGCGGATCCAACGTCTGGCTGTCCAGCGGAAACCTGCACATGTGGCATCCCTTCCAGGAGACTCCTGCAACTGAGTGGGAAGCCAAGGTAGACGAACTATGGTTTGCTCAGCAGAGGGCAATGGTCCCAGAGGATCGCAGAGACATCTTCTTTGAATACCAAGACATCGTAGCTGAAAATGTACCACTATTTTACACAGTCAATTCCATGACCTCTATCGCAATTAGAGATCATCTCCGCAATGCTAGACCAGATATTGTCGGCGGCGGGCTGGGAAGCGCTTGGAACTTTATCTGGCTTGACAGGTAAAATCATGTTTCGGGTTTGAATTCAAAAAGCAAAGAGGGCACTCTTCGGAGCTGCCCTCTTTTGTTGCGCAGAATTTGGTGGTGAAAGTCCACTATGGGGGCTGGGGGCGGCACGTTTGTGGGACATTATCCATAAAACGCTCCGCAGAAATGGGCGAATACTGCCGTATACCGAACGTTACATGCTGCCGGCGAAGGAGGAATCCCTGCATACGCCTCCGCTGGCCGAGGATAAGCCCCATACTGTGCCTGCAGAGGGTTGAGATCAGAAAAGGCTATTGGCGAACGCCTCTAGCCTGTTTTAACATTAAGAATCATTTCTAATCCAACGGTTATAAACTTTCCATTTATCCCAACAACTTAACTTTCAGCACCGGCCACCTTTAGCGGCTGAGGCCCTGCTGAAAGCGCTTTAGTGAACTAGCAATGCTCCCGTCAATTACCTTTCCCCCAATTTTAATAATCAGGCCGCCTCCGATTTGAGGATCAACTTTGCTTTTTAGCTGGACTTTTTTTCCAGAAAGGGTTTCTAAACGCCGTTTTATTTTTTCTAAAAGAGGCGGTTTTAAAGTAATGGCTGAAACGACTTCAGCGATGACAGTGTTTTCCGCCGCGAGGACAAGGCTTTCAAATGCCCGTTCTATTTGGGGTAGAAGCAGATCCCGGGATTTTTCGATAGTTAAAAAAAGGAAATGATTCATTTCCAGGGACAAATTAAACTGGGCAATCAATTTCTTTTTCTGTGCCAGCTGAGTCTGGGGATGGAAAAAGAACCGTTTTATTTCCGGATCTCGGAGAACGGCTAAAACTCGCTTAAATTCCTCCCCGGCTAAGATCCGTTTTTCCCGCGGGAGCACATCATATAAAGCTTGGGCATATCGTTGGGCAATCTCTGTACTCATAGTGATTCCTCTTTTTCTGCTCCGTCAAGACGGGTTAGGGTTTCTTCTATTAAATGCTGGTGTTTTTCCTGATCCAGATTTTCCTGGATTACTTTAGAAGCAAGCAGCAGGGAAAGATCGGCGACTTCCGACTTTAACTCAGCCCACGCTTTTTCTTTTTCCAATCGGATTTCTTCCCGGGCTCTTCGGAGAAGTGCTTGTGATTCTTTTTTGGCTTCGGCCAGCAGGCTCTCTTGGATGTTCTCTGCGCGCCGTTCGGCTTCGTCCAAAAATTGGCGCGATCTCTGCCTGTTTTCTTTTACTTGTTTCTCCAGTTCTAAGCGTAGATCATCTGCGGCTGCTTCTTTCTCTTCGGCAGACTGGATTTTTCCCTCAATCTCCTGAGTCCGCTTGTCTAGAAATTCCCGTACCGGTTTATAAAGCAGTCTGTAAATAAGAGCCACCAGTAAAATAAAATTGATCATTTGGGCTCCAAGCTGAGAAGAATCAATCAATGAAATTCACCCTTTATAACAAGATTCTGGAACGGGGGCCTGCTTAGCAATCCCCTTATTTAGCCTAAAAGTTCAAGAAAGCGTTCCAGTAAGGGTAAAGCTATGGAAAAGATTAAAAACAAGACAACTGCCAGGGCATAAATAGCGCCAGACTCTGAAATTGCCTGCCCTAAAACCATGGTGGTTCTAATTGAACCCTCCATTTCCGGTTGCCGAGCCATTGCTTCCAAGGCTTTACCGGCTGCGTAACCTTCACCGATTCCAACCAACCCTCCGGCGACCAAGGCGATCCCGGAGCCGATGGCGACAGCACCGATAATGATTGCTATTTCTAACACTCTTTATACCTCCTTCCCGGAAATCAAAATTTTAATTTAACCTAATTTGAATATAGACAGTGGCTAATAAAGTGAATACAGCTGCTTGAATCGCACCCATTATTACATCGAACCAGGCCAATAGAGGGACTGGTAAGGCGTAGGGAGCCAGCATATACACAATCCCTACTAAAATACCGCCGCCCAAGATGTTCCCGTAAAGACGAAAAGAGTGGGATAGCACTTGGGAAATTTCGCCAACGACGTTGATTGGGAATAAAATCCAGTGAGGCTCAAAGAACCCTCTGAACCAGGCCTTGAAACCTTTTAAATAAATTTCCGCTGCATGCCCAACTAAAAAAACCAGAAGAGCCAAAGCCACGGTAGTGTTTAAATCCGAAGTTGGTGACATGGCTCCGGGAATAACGCCAGTAACATTAGCAGTAAAAACATAAAGGGCAATAGTAAGGATAAGAGGGATAAAAATCTTCCCTTGCGGCCCCATATTATCCAAAACGAGATTTTCAATTCCTTCTACGGCTATTTCCAAGACATGCTGAAAACCTCGGGGTATTCTCTGCAAATTGCGGGTCAGCAGAAAACTTACCAGGCAGAGAAAAGCCATAATTATCCAGGTGAAAAAAAGGGCTTCGCTTACAGGAAAAGATAAAATGTTGAAAAGGATTTTAGTCTCCACGTTCGATCCTCCCTTTGAAAAGATGATAATAAATGGCTAAGCGGGGTAAAAGCAAACCGGCAAGTGCGGCTAAAAAATTGACGTGAGGGTTTAAAATAGATATTGTTAAAGCTACGGCATATAAAAAACAGCGCTTCAAAAAACCCTTCCAGTGATGCCGCAAAAAGTTTTTGGAGCTAAAGTCCCCTTGAGAATAACCTTTCAGCAGCTGCTCGGCATCTAAACTGAGCAGCCGGAAAGCGAATCCAGCGGTCAATCCGCCTAAAAGCAGCCCGGAGCCAATGGGAAAGCGGAACCAAATTATGCCTAATCCAGAGGTAATTGTCAAAATCAGGATGCTGCGAAAAATCTGTTTTTCCATAGTCATCATTTTCGCTCCGAATCTTCGGACAAAGTTTTTATAATCAGCTGATAAGCCGACCAGATGGCTGCGAAAGACCCAAACAGAAGAAAAAAAATTATCAAGATGCCCTTAGTATTCCAACGGCGATCTAGGTATACTCCTAAAAGAGTGAAAAGCAAAACGGTAGTCAGAATGGTAAGCCCCACTTGGGACAAGAGAAAGAGATATTTCAGACTTCCTTTCATTTCTGCACTCCGCACCTTATAGTTTACTTTGCTCATTCTAAATGATTGTTCCACATTCAAGATTGATCTCCTTCTCCTGACCAGGCTTATTCTTTCGCCTTTAGCAGGAATGGCGGGTGCCTATAGCGAAATTTGAAACCAAAGTTTGAATAGCGGGAGAAGCAATTGTCTATGAAAATTGGGGTCGTATCCTTAGGTTGTTCCAAAAATTTAGTTGATACCGAAATAATGCTTGGGTTTTTGGCTGATTCAGGCCATGAAATCGAGCCTGATCCTAATCGTGCCGAGATCATTATTGTTAATACCTGTGGGTTTATTGAATCCGCTAAGATGGAGTCCATTGAGACAATTTTGGAGATGGGAGCCTTCAAGGCTAAGGGCAGCTGCTCAGGCCTGATTGTAACGGGCTGCTTATCCCAACGCTACCCCGATCAACTTTGGCGGGAGATTCCTGAAATTGATGGTCTTTTGGGCACTAACGAATTGGATTTAATCAATGATATTGTCCGGCAGGTTGCCCAAGGGCGGCGCGTCCGTAGATCCGCGGCCGGGCTTTTCGGCTATGATCAAGTTTACAAAAGGATCTCCACCACTGGGCGCCATCTGGCCTATTTAAAGATTGGCGAAGGATGCAGCCACAATTGTGCATTTTGCGCTATTCCCCAAATAAGGGGGCCGTTTCGCAGTAGGAGTCTGCCTATAATTGTAGAAGAAGGTAAACGCCTTATCAAAAAGGGGGCGCGGGAAATTGCACTTATTGCGCAGGACACTACTGCTTACGGCCGCGAACTGGGGATAAATTTAGTTCAACTATTGCGAAACTTGGCGGAGCTAAACGTGCCTTGGCTCCGTTTGCTTTATACTTACCCGTCAGGGCTTACCCGGGAGCTTTTGGAATTTATTAGCAGGGAACCCAAATTTGTAAAATATGTGGATTTACCCTTACAGCACGTTTCGGGATCTGTTTTAAGAAGGATGAAACGCCCCGGGGATTACCGCTCTATTGTAGAACAGATTCAAAAGATCCGCAAAATAATTCCGGGCGCGGCAATTCGAAGTTCCTTTATCGTTGGCTTTCCGGGAGAAACGGAAAAAGACTTTCTTATGCTGAAACACTTTCTCCGGGAAATGCGCCTTACCCACGTGGGAATTTTTAAATATTCGCGGGAAGGCGGTACATCTGCTTATAAGCTGCAGCCTCAACTGGAAAAGGACTGCATCGAAGAACGTTTCCAAGAACTAATGGAACTACAGCGGGGAATTTCACTGGAACTGAACCGTTCTTTTGTGGGTGAAGAAATTGATGTCTTAATCGAAGCGGTCTCCGCAGAATCTGACTTGGTTTTAGTTGGGCGCCATCAAGGTCAGGCACCGGATGTAGACGGAGTAGTATATTTGAATCGTGGGGATTTTAACATTGGTGATATTGTTCCGGTGAAAATTACTCGCGCCTATCCTTATGATCTTGTTGGTGAGGTGCTAGAAAAAGATGAATTTACCTAACTTATTGACGTTGTTGCGTATTTTACTAATTCCTGTTTTTACCTTTGCTGTACTGCAAAATTCTTTTTCCGGGAATCGCTGGGCCGCCGCGATTTTTATTTTGGCGGCTTTAACCGATATTTTAGATGGCTATCTGGCCCGCAGGCGCCAAGAGGTGACACGTTTAGGCCAACTGATTGATCCTATTGCCGATAAATTGCTGATTACCGCTGCTTTGCTCAGCTTAGTGCAACTAGGAATGGTCAGCACTTGGATCGCTTTGATAATAATTGGCCGGGAGTTCGCCGTTTCAGGACTGCGGGTCTTGGCCGCTTCGGCAGGGAAAGTTGTTCCGGCTTCGAATTGGGGTAAAGTCAAAACAGCGACCCAAGTTGTCGCAGTCGTCGCTCATATTCTGGGAATTTCCTGGGCCGCTGTTTTGATTTGGTTAGCCGTTATAGTTACTGTTTTTTCTGGTGTTGATTATTTCCTGAAGGCCCAGGATGTACTAAAAAGCTCCTTACAATAATGTGTTATAATTATAAACACCAGGATTAGTTATTTTTTACTGGAAGGGCAAACAAACGTTAGTAAGGTAGTGATTTCTTGAATTTGCGGGGTTTTAAAGTCAAAAAAGCCATTCTTGTTTTTCTTATAACACTAACCTTAGGTTTAGGGGCTGCATATTTTGTTCAGCAAGTCCAAGTAATTGGCCCTTTACTGGAAGAATTGGAAAGCATAGAGGGGATCGAAGAAGTAAGTCTGCGGCGCAGGGGCCTTGGGAGGCAGGCCAAAAAGCGGATCCGGCTCAAAATTAACAACGAGGTGCCCATAGCCATGGTTTTTGGCCATGTCCAACATGTTTTGGAGGAGGCGGGCGGGGAATTTGTTCTCCAGGTGGAGGATTCGGCAAATCCTATGCTTTGGGAAGCTTTCCAAAGTATTCAAATCCCTTTGGAAGAAGCGATTATGACCGGACGGTTTACGTTGTTGGAAGAAGAGGTTAAAGCCCGGGCTGAAAACCTTGGGACTAAATGGGCATTGGCGCTGGATCGCCAATATATCTATTTAGTGTTGGAAAATGAGGACGGCGTGCTGCAAAGGATTATCAGCAGAGGGCCGGAAGAAAATAAAATCCAAGTGTGGGCGGGGGGAGCAGTGGAAAATGAGCAACTGGATTAAAGAAATGGCTGTTGGCGCCGGAGCAGCAGCAATTGTGGTGGCGCTTATCCTTGGTTTTGATCTTTCCCTATTGTTCCTGCCTGTAAGTTTGGCTGTTTTAGCGGGTTTGGTCTTAAAAGGGCGCAATCCTTGGCAGGAGGGGTTTAAGACAAGTGGGGCAAGCGGTGGCGAAAATGGTGTTCCTGCGGTGACTTTCGATGAAATTGGCGGTCAGGAAATGGCTAAGCGCGAGTTCCTGGAGGCTTTAACTTTCCTTAAAAGCGATGGGATGGCTCTTCAATTGGGAATAAGGCCGCTTAAAGGTATACTTTTAGCTGGGCCGCCCGGGACCGGGAAGACACTTTTGGCTAAAGCCGCTGCACATTATACTGGTTCTGTCTTTTTAACGGCTGCCGGTTCTCAATTTGTGCAGATGTATGCTGGTGTGGGCGCAAGCAGGGTCCGCCAGCTATTCAAAGAGGCCCGCTCTTTAGCGGAGAAAGAAGGCAAGCGGAGTGCTATTATTTTTTTGGACGAAATAGATGTTTTGGGAGCCAAAAGAGGCCGGCATGAAAGCCATTTAGAATATGATCAAACTTTAAACGAACTTTTGGCCCAGTTTGATGGGGTAAAAAGCGAACATTCTGTGCAAGTCCTGGTTGTTGGAGCCACTAACCGCAGCGACCTTTTAGATCCCGCTTTAATGAGGCCGGGACGTTTTGATCGGATAGTTCGAGTCGATTTGCCTGATAGAAAGGGCCGTCTTCATATTCTTCAGATTCACGCCCGGGGAAAGCCTTTGGGAAGCGATGTTGATTTGGAAAAAGTGGCCGCAGAAACGCACGGTTTTTCCGGAGCCCATCTGGAAAGTCTGTTGAATGAAGCGGCGATTAATGCTCTGCGCCAGGGTGAACCGACAATTTCCGCTCAGCATATTAGCGATGCCATTGAAAAAGTAATGCTGGGTGAAAGATCGAATCGGGTGCCCAGCCCCAAGGAACGGGAAAGGGTTGCCTATCATGAGCTGGGACATGCTTTAATCAGCGAGAAGGTCCGGCCTAAATCGGTTGTTTCCATTACGATCGCCTCCCGCAATAATGCCCTCGGTTATATTAGGCAGAGGCCTCAGGACGATCAGTATTTATATACAAAAGATGAGCTAGTGGAAGCCATTCAAGTCTGTGTGGCCGGTTCAATCAGTGAGGAGCTAATCTTAGGACAGCGCTCCACGGGGGGCGCGGGTGATATTGAACAGGCAACTGATCTGGCGAAAAAGATGATTTATTCGGGCCTATCTCCTTTAGGGATTGTAAGTGCCGAACTTCCTAAGAACATTCTGCATAAGGCAATTGCAGATCTAATCAGGAAACAGGAAGAAGTTGTCAAGACCTATTTAAGTGCTCACATCCCTACAATTAAAAAAATCGCTCCCCTTCTTTTAGAGCAGGAAACCCTAAGCGGGGATGAATTTCGTTCCAGCTTAAGCCAAAAGGAAGAGGCTTCTTAGTTGTCCTCCAGAAAACAACCTGATATAATCGAAGGGCAAAGAAATTCAGGGAAGAAAGAAGCGGGCCAATAAAGCCGTGATGCCCGCGGCCATGATGGGCCCCACCGAGATTCCGCCGAAAAAGAAAACACTGATGATGACTCCAATCAGGATCCCGGGAATTATCGTGGGTTCTACTGTAACTAAACTCAAACCCTGGCTGTTTAAAAAGGCGCCTAAGAGGCCGCCCACAATTGCTAACAGTCCTAAAGGGCTCCAAAGCGATCGGATGATGTTTTTTAATGTGACTTCACCGGTCGAAAAAGGGATTAAGAGTGAAATTGTTAATAAGAGCAAGCCGGCTTCCAGGCCCCGGGTTTGAATTAGAGGTAAGAAACTGTGAAGGCGCATTAGATTACAAAAAAAGACGATAGCGGAAGCCGCCGCTAAGAGATTATTTTTAGTAAACAACGCCACTATAAAGACGATCAACAAGGGTAATACTGAGGCCATTTTTATCCCTCCGTGATCATCATATTCTTAATTGTTGTTTGTATGAAAGGAGTGGAGGGTTATTAATTCCCCATCATTTCTAAAACAGATTCAAAGCAACCAAGTGCTAATGACTGCGTTAATTGCCTGGATGATAGCTCAATTTTTAAAAATCGTAACCTGGGCTTTTGTTTCCAAGGAATTGAATTTTAAACGCCTGGTAGGGCCGGGGGGCATGCCCAGTTCGCATAGTGCTTTTGCGACTTCCTTAGGTACTGGTGCTGGCTTGGTGGAAGGTTTTAGCTCAACAATCTTTGCTTTAGCCACCGTGTTTGCTTTAGTTGTGATGTACGATGCCGCCGGTGTCAGGAGGGCCGCCGGCAAGCAAGCCAAGGTCTTAAATGCAATTGTGAAGGATTTGAACAAGAAGGAGCTGCACCCCGAACGTTTAAAAGAACTTTTGGGGCATACCCCCTTTGAGGTTTTAATCGGGGCGCTTCTCGGTATTATCATAGCAATTTGGCGTTTGGCTTAATCAGATTCTAAAAATACTGTTTTGGTTGCTGCATAGTATCCAACCAAGCCGTTTTCGCTGACAGCTGCCACAGTGTAGCGGATCTCCATTGGAAACTTTTCCTCGCCAAGATTGTGGGTGAAATTAGGCTCTGCAACAGGCCTTGTATTTAATACTTGGAATCGGTTTAAAGGATCAGTCTGCGCTAGGATAAAGTATCCTTGGTTCTGCTGCGGTAAGGCCAGCCACGAAAGGTGCACTTCGGATCCCAGGGGTTCTGCGTGCAGCTCGGTGGGTGCCGGAAGCAGCAGTTCGATCCAACCGGTGATGTTCAGTGTTTCTGTGGCGGGATAAAATGTTATTTCCAGTTCCTCGTCGGGTTGCACGTCAATTATCTTCCAAAAGCCCGGCCCGATCCGATCACCGATCCGAAAAGATTCGGTATAAAGTTCAACTGTGAATTCATAACTTCCCGGCGCTAATTCTATTTCAAGCT
>JAAYRS010000139.1 GCA_012518645.1 Bacillota bacterium | reverse complement strand
ATTGTTAGTGATGAATTTGGGGCGCAAGCTCCGGATTCTTTTTCTCCAATTTTGGAAACTCTTTTTTCGGTATTATTTTTGGCACTTAGCGGTTGAATAGGGTTGTTCAGCGACCCCTAGTTACGAAAGGAGATGCACTATGGGAGCTCGGGGTTATAACTCTGGTAAAAATTTGGTTTTGTTCTTTTCACTATTGCTACTTTGGACATGGACCGCGGGGCTGTTGCCGTTTTTTCTGGGACTGACAGGCACGCCGTTCGGTACCTTCATTTTTTATTCGGGCGGCGGAGCGCCGCCTATCATAGCGGTGATTCTCGTTTTCATGACGTACTCGAGAGAGGCTAGAAAGGATTATTTCCACCGCTGCTTTAGCATTAAAAAATGGGCCTGCGCTGGCCACTTTTTACCATCGGCCTGTTCACGCTTGTTACAGTGGTGGCCCTACTTTTTGGCAAGTGGTACAAGATGGAACTACCGGGAATGAATTGGTTACATATTCTCGTTAAGCAGCCCCATATGATTCCTCTTTTGCTGTTTTTCAGCCAAATCTCAGGACCTTTTAACGAAGAATTCGGCCTGAGGGGCTATGCCCTAGATCGCCTCCTTGTCCGTTACGGGTTCGCTATCTCTTCAGCGATCTTAGGGTTTATCTGGGCCACCTGGCACCTTCCCTGGTTTTTTACTCCCGGCCAATTTCAATATGATCAGCTGCAAAATTCCCTCTTTGATGCCTTGATGCTGATTCCTTATAACATGGCGCTGTCTTTTGTGATGAGCTTTGTCTATATCAACACAAATCGCAGTATTTTAGCAGGGGCCTTCGTACGTATGATGTCAAATTTCATTACAAGCCAACTTTTGATTCCTTACGACGCTGCCTTTGGCGGCGTAATTCGCAACGTACACCTCGCTACCTGCGTGTTAGTAATTGTCTATACTCTGATTTCTAAAGACTTTAAGAAGCTTGCAGCTGAAACAATCGCTGATATTGAAAGAGATTATGGGAGCACACAAACAATAGGTTTGTAGATGTTTAAGCATCCTGACTACAGGAAGTTTAGGCAACCTTGCAATCTTTTGAGTAGGTTTGAAAGCAATGTAGAAAGTCGGGAGCAAAATCAAGTCCAAATGAATTCTATCTTTGGAAGATTCTACTTACTAGGAACTGAGGAACATAAGGAATTCCCCCATCTCAGCTACTAATGTAGTAAATGTTTCACGCAGCCGTTGTACAAGAGGCCCTATTCTTTCTGCGGACAGGTTAAAGCTATACACATTACGAACCACATGGCGAAAACCCCCATATTCATCAAGAACATTTCTTAACTCTTTAGAAATGACCGCGGGACGTACAAGTTCGATCTCAGAAGCCATTTGTTTCAAAAGTTCCTGATGCCAATTTTCACCGAAAAGCTTCGCTTCATCGATTTCCGCGGCGATTAACTCAAATGTTTTTTCTATAGCGGTATAAAAGCTGTGCAAATTCAGGGCAACACTGTCGAGATAAAAATCATCACCCGTATCTTTTGCAAAAGTCCAGCCTTTTTCTATGCGGCCAACCGTAAGTTCCATTTCTTCCAGTTCAGTACGTATTCTTGCTTTTAAAGCTAGGTGTCTTTTTTTCATATCTCAATTCCCTCTGTTTCCACAGCTATCCATATAAATTCCTTACAATCTTTTACGTCTATCAAGTCTATGCTAAAAGCCGATGCAAGTGAGCTAATGGTTGCCACCGCAGCGAAAAATCTGTTGTCAGGCAAACCCCACACTGCCAAATCCACATCAGACCATTGGGTGAACCTAGAAAAATCTGTGAGGGAACCGAAGAGGACTACTTTTTCCGCGCCAAAATCGCGTTTTAGGATTAAAGCCGCTTCTTTCGCGATATCCCAAGCTTCTTGATACCGTTTTTTAAGTCTATGACTATCGTCTCCAACAGCGAAGGTCAAAGGATATTTATCTCGATAATACGCTGCTAAGGCATCCGGTTTCGTCTTCACTGTTGACCCTCCTCCCCTATCATATCCCTATATTCACCATATCCTACCAAAAATTATTCGTCAAGAAATCGAGGTCGAAAAAGGATCGCTGAGAAATGTAACTTTAAATGAAACGGATTTTTTCTTTTTCTCTCTTAGTCAATGTAGGTTGTTTCTGATCGAGTTATTATCGTACTTAGCCCGCTAGTTCAAGTTCTTGTAGTGCTTTGCTGGCAGACAGACCTTTCAGCACTCCCCTAGGATAGAAGTTTAGCCAGTTCTCAATTTCTTTGATCTGTTTGTTGGTGTATTTGCTGATGTCGCTGCTTTTTGGAATGAATCTACGGATGTGCCCATTTCGTTGTTCATTGCTACCCCGCTCCCACGAGCTGTAGGGGTGACAATAGTATATTGCCGTGCACAACAAAAGTGACTTCGGAGGAGCCCTTCGCTACGTTAAGAATATCCAATACGACTCGGAATAAATAATAGACTCCCTAAGACGGTACGAGGCTTGCTTGGTTAAGGACAATGTGTTCAAAGTCACCTATTATGACCCTGTTTTGAGGGATTTGGGGGAAGCCTTAAATCTGAAATTGAATAGACGCTTTCAAACGGTAGGCGGTATTAGAAATTTAGTTGCGAACACTAAAAAAGAATTCTAGAATACACAACACATTTGGGAAAGGAGAAAACCCCCGTAACGCCCAAAACAAAGGCGTTGCAGAGGTTTTTTTGCTTTTTCACTGTTAAAGTCGAGATTTGGTAAGATTTGTCAAGCCAGGCTGCCTTCCGAACTAAACTTGACTCTGACTTTTTAGTTTCAGCTTTAATTTATCCCTTTTTTGAGTCGGTACCGAATAGATAATGTTAGAGCATATTGGGCTTAGGCGATTTTCCAGATAATGGGGGGCCTGACCCTTTTCGAAATCTCACCGCGAATCCTATCAACGAGCACTATATTGCCGGAACCCTTCTCAGTCAATTGCCGCCAGAAGGCCGGGGCTACATCAAAGGGGTAATAAAGTCTATGTGCGGAAATCAAAATATTTGCATCTATGGCGTATTTCTTATCCATAGGACATTATTTCCGCTTTTATATTATCATAAGTTTTACCTTTTACTCCTAATAGCCTAAACGCTTCGGTGTAGCCAATTTCACCGGATTCTGCACTTCTCACCACGGCTTCTGTAAAAACGGTGCTCATCCGGGAATGATAAGTTTTGTAAAAATCAACCTCATCGCTTTTCGCGCTTTTTGTTTCGAATTGTTGAATGGCTTCTATCCTTATTTTTTCAACGATTTCCCGATCTATTAATCCCAAACCACGTAATTTGATGGCCAAAGCTAATCCGCTGACCTTAAGCATATTGCTTAGCCTTTCTATCTGCGTAAAAACATCGTTTTCCACCTTCCAGTAAGTCAAAACCTTTCCCTGTGGCATCAAAACCTCCGCGGTTAAAAGGTTGATTTGTCTTTCTGTGGGGGCCGCCCCTAGGTAGGGATCTAAGAAAATATCCTCTTGTTCGAACAAGACATGAATATATTCATGAATGAGGAAGAATATTTTGCCGGCTTTAGAGTCGTTGTTGTTTATAAATATCAAGGGCGTGAGGTCGTCGTAGAGCAGGAAGGCCCGAAATTCGCTTATATCCAAAGAACGATGGGTGTTGCTTCCAACGATGCCGTTTCGCATCACTAAGATACCGGCCTGCTCCAACTTGCCCTTTAGGAACCGAAAAGCGTGATCGAGATCGCTAACCTTTGCGTACCAATCATCCTCAAGATTCAGAAGTTGCTTGGCACGCACCGCGTCAGCGGTTACATCCCCTGTATTTTTCCTCCGGAATTTATCAATAATGTCCAGTTTCGTCCAGCCAAATTCTTTCCGGTAATCACTCATCCAACTTCTTTTGCGATCCATTTCCAAGATCGTGTCTTGTAGATTCTTACTAATCTCGGGGGATTTTGTTACTAATGGAGCAGAATTCTGCATCCATGATATCGTCCTTGGGTGGGGTATCTAAAAGCATGTATCCAAAAGGAATACGAAAAAACTTGGCCACTCTTTCAAGTTGTTGAAAAGTTGGATCAAGTTCTTGTTTGAACCACTTTTTGGCTTGAGGAAAGCTCCTTAAAAATTCTGTTCCGTCCCTCCGCGACTTTATTAAAGCCCAATCCCATATTTCTGGTTTCACCCGAATCCTAATAGACTTTGTCCCGCTATTCCCCCCTATACCAATCTAGATCCTGTCCCATATCGTTGTCCTTTCCGCTGCTGAGTCAAAAACAGGCGTCATTGCCTGAGGCATTTCGGGCATACTTAGGGGCATTAAATACATGTTTTTTAGCTGGTACCCAGAATTCTTTCTAGCAGAACATCGGCAACGTTTCTACTGGCGTCAATTACCGCCAAGATAACGACTTTGTCCTCTAACACCCGATAAATGATTCGCCACGGCGTTTGAACAATT
>JAAYRS010000138.1 GCA_012518645.1 Bacillota bacterium | reverse complement strand
GTCTAAGCGTTTATCCGCAACGTTCTATTTATCGGTTACCGATGCAAAAGGTTAGGTAGGTGGCAGTCTCGTATAGAGCGTTTTCCTGCGCAAAGCGCAAGTCGCAGGGAGGATTCAGCCTAACCCACCTAAATTTGGTTTTAGCGAGACCTTGGAGCTAATCCTGCAAGAAAAAGAGGCATTGCTCTTCGGTCAAAGCGTTAACTTCATAAGAAGTCCGCAGAAGAGTCATGCCTTAATTTAATCTTAACAAGAAAACCGGCAAGATTCAACTGCTAACGCTAGATTAATTTAAGAATAACACAATAGGGGGATATAGACAGATGGAAATAGGTGATTTGTCAACACCGAGTTTTATCCTGGATTTAGATCAGCTACAGCGAAACATTGCAGAAATGTCCCAAATTAGCGAAGAGAACAAGAAAGAACTTTGGCCTATGACTAAGACCCATAAAAGTTCAAAAATAGCCAAAATGCAGGCCCAAGCCGGGGCAAAAGGCTTTTTGACCGGTACTTTAGATGAAGCAGAAAAACTTATCGAAGCGGGACTGGAGAACATAATGCTGGCTTACCCAGTAGCCGGTAGTGCCAACGTTGAGAGAGTAATTAAGCTTGGACGCAAGGCCAACTTAATCGCTTCTTTTGATGGCCCGGAAGCAGCGGAAGAATTAAATACCGCTCTAGAAAAAAACAAACAGAAAATGAAGTATCTGCTTTTAATTGATTGCGGTTTTGGGCGCTTTGGGGTAAGCCCTGAACAGGCTTTGGATTTGAGGCAAAAGATGCAAGGGTACGGACACTTAAAGTTTGTAGGCATCAGCACCCACCCGGGACAGGTTTATGGCGCTGCCAACTTTAAAGAAGTACTCCAGGCGGCCGAAAAAGAAGGGAATGCCTTGGAAAAGGCCAGAAAGATCCTTACCGCAAACGGATTTGAAGTAAAGATAGTGGCTACCGGCAGCACCCCAACTGCAAAAACGTTGGCTAAATCCGAGCAGATAACAGTGTTGCGGCCTGGAAACTACGTGTTTTATGATCAAATGCAAAAAAAGATGGGGGTCACCACTGCGGGCAGTTGTGCTCTTACGGTTTTAGCCACCATTATTTCTAATCCCCGTCCAAATCTATTTATTATGGATGCAGGCAGCAAAGTGCTAGGTTTAGATCGGGGGGCCCACGGTGTTTCGTTAGTTGAAGGCTATGGAAAGATCAAGGGATACCCGGATCATATTATTACCGGTCTTTCAGAAGAAGTAGGAAAAATTGAGTCCAGGGCAGCCGGGCGGCTCCGGGTCGGGCAGCAGATTCAAATTGTCCCCAATCATGCCTGTGCAGCGGCTAATAACACTAGTTTCTTTCTAGGATGCCGTAAAGGCAAGGTAGAAGAAGTGCTCGAGGTAGATCTGCGAGGGGGATCCCATTGGAGATGGGGAGGGTTCCAATTAAGATAGACGTGCGATGAATAGTCAACAGCTTTTTTACCGTGTAATTATCCCGCCTTGTCGTTTGCAGACGAGAGTTCCCGTCTTTGATCGGGATCAAAAGGACGATCGGCTTTCCAAAGGGCATGAATTAGATGCATTAGTTTTCCGGCTATGGCCTAAGACAGAAGAACCTCTTATCGAGACACGCCTGCAGGACCGGATGCTCGGACCGTTGCGTTAATTCTTGCAAAAGCTAGAAGTGATTTTACATTTTGGATTCGATGGATATCACCGATTTCACCAAGGATTGCTGCAGCAAGCACCGGGCAGCCAATCCCCGGAATAGTCTTGATACGTGGCGAAAAAATTTGAAGTACGCCCTTACCTGCTCAGCAGCCTTTTCGATTTCAGCGATTTGTTCTTCTATGAACTTAATTTGCTGAAGTAAAAGGTAAGAGATATCCCAGAGGTTCCATTATGTCAACAGAACTCTGTTCTTCAAACCGCCGACTCGTTGTACAAATTCAAATCGCAGCGGAGAAAGCGGCTTAAGTTTAAAAATAGCCGAAACAAATCTGCAAGAATAAAAGAACCTTTTTGGTCTGTCGATGTAGGGTCCCATCACAACGCAAAGTTCACGACTTGTTATATCCACACCGGCCTAAAACACAGCAACCCACTTTCCGATTGCATTCTGGTGGGTCTCCGGATCCCCTACAAGTTTCAACCTTGCGCTCACTCGAGGCATGCTGCGAGCAACATCAGCCCTCAGCGGTACGGGAAAACTTTGACTAAAAGAGATGAATTTCTAGGTGGTTCTTAAGGAATATTAGTGTTTGATTTCAAACATTATTGTACAGGAAGAATATTAGAATTAGCGGAGCCGGGAAACCGGTTTTTTTGTTTTGGGTTTTCTTGATTTGTTTGAAATATAGTTGCGAACGCAAGTATAATGTGGTATCCTCTTGATGATATGATCCAGTTTGTTTTAAAGGAGCTGAACATAATGTCTGGTCCGTTTTTGTCTATAGACAATTTGCATGTTGAAATCGGCGGCAAAGAAATTTTAAAGGGTCTTGATTTACAGGTAGGCCGCGGTGAGGTCCATGTCTTAATGGGTCCCAACGGAGCCGGGAAGTCAACTTTGGCTAACGTTCTAATGGGTCATCCCCAATACGAAGTTACTCAGGGAAGCATAGTTTTCCAAGGTCAGCCTTTAAATGGGCTTAAGCCCCACCAGCGGGCCCAAAAAGGCCTCTTTTTATCTTTTCAATATCCTGCGGAAATTGCCGGGATTAGTTTAGGTAATTTTTTGCGTTCTGCAAAAATGGCTGTGGATCAACAGCCCCTTAAAATCCAGAAGTTTCAGAAGATCTTAAAAGAAAAAATGAGGCTTTTAGAAATGGACGAGAAATATGCTTCCCGTTACTTAAATAAGGGGTTTTCCGGGGGCGAGAAAAAAAAGAGCGAAATTCTGCAGATGCTGGTGTTAGAGCCAAAATTGGCAATTTTAGATGAGACCGACTCCGGGCTTGATGTTGATGCCGTTCGCGTAGTGGCCTCGGGAGTGCGGCAGTTCCACAATTCCCGGAATTCTATTCTAATCATAACTCACCATAAGAATCTTTTAGATTATATTGAGGCAGATCGCGTCCACTTTTTAGTGGAAGGCCGGCTGGTTAAAAGTGGGGGACGCAGCCTACTGGAAGGGATTGAAGAATCAGGTTTTCAGATTTATAAAAAAGGGGGAGCCGAATCATGAAGGGTAGGAAAACATATGTTGCTGATATCGAACGGGAACTTTATGATCAACGAAACCCCTTTGCCTACAGTTATAAAACCGAGAAGGGACTTACACCC
The DNA here is from genome assembly GCA_012518645.1 of Bacillota bacterium. Lineage (GTDB taxonomy): Bacteria > Bacillota > Limnochordia > Darwinibacteriales > Darwinibacteriaceae > JAAYRS01. Next base: position 7,230 of record JAAYRS010000138.1, on the reverse strand, counting down.
GAGATTGTGGAAGAAATTTCGGCGCAGAAAGACGAACCCCAATGGATGCTGGATTTTCGTTTAAAATCTTTAGAAATATACCACCAGCTGGATCTGCCCCCCTGGGGGCCTGATTTGACTGATCTGGACATTGCCAATATTGTTACTTATGTGAAACCGGAAGTGGATTTGAAATATACTTGGGACGATATCCCTGAAGACATTAAACGGACTTTTGATCTTCTGGGAATTCCTAAAGCAGAACACGAATTTTTGGCGGGCGTGGGGGCCCAATACGATTCGGAAGTAGTCTACCACAGCATTCAAAAAAATGCGGCTAAGCGGGGAGTCGTCTATTTGGACATGGAAAGTGCAGTCCGCCAATACGAAGATTTAATCCGGGAATATTTTATGAGTTTGGTCCCTCCGCACGATCATAAATTCGCTGCTTTGCACGGTGCGGTTTGGTCCGGGGGTTCCTTTGTCTACGTGCCTGCGGGGGTCCATTTAGAAATTCCCCTTCAATCCTATTTTAGATTAAATGCACCAGGGGCGGGACAATTTGAACACACCCTGATCATTGTGGAGCCGGGTTCCAATTTGCACTTTATCGAAGGGTGTTCAGCGCCGCGCTATTCAGTTAATAATCTGCACGCCGGCTGTGTAGAACTTTTTGTGCGGGAGGGATCAACCCTGCGCTATAGTACTATAGAAAATTGGTCCAGAAATATGTATAACCTTAATACTAAAAGGGCCTTGGTAGAAAAAAACGGCGCCATTGAGTGGGTTTCCGGTTCCTTCGGTTCCAAGGTATCCATGCTTTATCCTATGAGTGTGCTCAGGGGTGAAAGGGCAAGGGCGGATTTTTTGGGAATCACGTTTGCAGGTTCTGGTCAAACATTGGATACGGGGGCTAAAGTTGTCCATGCGGCCCCTTATACCTCTTCCAACATTAATTCAAAATCAATTTCCAAGGGCGGGGGTACTGCCATTTATCGCGGTCTGATTAAAATTACCAAAGACGCACATCACGCCAAATCAACTGTCTCCTGTGAATCTTTGATGCTGGATAATGAATCCGTAGCAGATACTGTCCCCGTACTCGAAATTGGTACAGATGACGTTGATATTGGACACGAGGCCAAAATAGGCCGAATTAGTGAGGAATCAATCTTTTATTTAATGAGCCGCGGTATTGACGAGGATGAGGCCCGGGCGATGATTGTCCGCGGTTTTGTAGAACCCATTTCCAAAGAATTGCCCTTGGAGTACGCGGTGGAAATGAATAACCTGGTTAAGTTGGAATTGGAAGGCACTATTGGTTAGGAGGGCCGATTATGAAGGTAACGCAAGCATTAAACACACTGCCTAGGCTAACCTACCGCTGGCTGAAGCTGAATAATTATCATTTGCCGGAACGGGTTCACTTTCCAATTAAACCCTACAGGCGGCTTTATATGCCGCCGAGCCCGGATAGGGATTTGATTTTTAAGGCGATGGACAGGGGAGAGATCCCCGAATATTCACTATCTAACCCAGATTTCGGTGTTTCCCAGGAACTTGTTTCCCTGGGGAAAGAATTTTTTAACGCGGGTTTTCAATTGGAAGTCCCCCCGGGGAAAAGGATCTGCCAGCCTGTTTATATTCAGTATAAGTTTACCGAGGAAGATAATACCGTTATTGATTATAATCTAATTAAAGCCGGAAAAAATAGTACGATTACGATTTTGATCGAATATTGGCAGGATGATCAAGCCCGAGTTTACCACAACGGAGTTACTCAAGTGTTGGCGGAAGAAGGGGCGGAGGTAACCGTAATTAAAGTGCAGCGCTTAGCTGCCCAAGCTGTCCATTTCGATTCTCAGTTGGTAACTGCGGGGCCGTCTGCTGCTGTTAATTACAGGCAGGTGGAGCTGGGAAGCCGCTATGCCCTGACTAATTATCTGGGTCTGTTGGCGGAAAAAAGTAAGGCTGAAGTCGATGTCGTTTATTTAGGGGACGGAAGGCGTGTTTTAGATCTAAGTTATCAAATGGTACACCAGGGTTACAGAAGTAAAAGTAATATCCTGGTCCGAGGTGCCTTGCGTGATCTGTCTAGAAAGGTATTTCGGGGTACTTTGGATTTCAAAAAAGGTGCCGCCCATTCCGCAGGAAGAGAAGAAGAGGCGGTGATCTTACTTGATCCGACCGTGAAAGCGGATGCCATTCCCTTGCTTCTTTCCGAAGAGGACGATGTGCAAGGGGATCATGCTGCCAGTGCTGGAAAAGTCCATCCGGAACACCTTTTTTATTTGATGAGCCGGGGGCTAAGTGAACAGGAAGCCGCTAAGACTATAGTTGAGGCTTCTTTTCAACCGATTCTAAGAAAAATACCCATCGTTCGTGAGAAGATTGAAAAGGAAATTGAACGGAGGCTTGTTTGCGGTGAAGGCAAAACTAAAATTAGTCCGCGATCAATTCCCCATCCTTAAACAGCGGGTCAATGGTAGAAAGTTAGTTTATCTAGATAACGCGGCCACCACTCAAACACCGCGGGCAGTTTTGGATGCTGTCCGGGAATACAAAGAATTTTTTAATGCTAATCCCCGCCGGGGGGCCCATTACCTGGGCGGGCAGGCAACGATTCTTCTGGAAAGAGCCCGCCGAAAAGTTCAACATTTTCTTAATGCGCCGTCCCCGGAGGAGATTATTTTTACAAGAAACGCCACCGAAGCCCTTAATTTAATAGCTTATTCCTTTGGCCTTTCTAAAATTGAAGCTAAAGATGAAATTGTTCTTTGTATTTCGGAACATCACAGCAATTTGGTGCCTTGGCAAAGAATTGCCCGCCTAAAAGGCGCTGCTTTACGCTATCTCTATTTAAATGATGATTATACTTTGAATTGGGAAGAGGTTAAGAACAAAATTACGGCCCGAACCGCCTTAGTGGGTATTGCTCATATGTCCAACGTCTTAGGGACCATTTACCCAATCAAAGAACTCGTGGGCTTCGCCCATAAACAAGGGGCTGCCGTTGTCGTTGACGGGGTACAAAGTGTTCCCCATCAGCCGGTGGATGTTCAGGATCTAAATGCTGATTTCTTCGTATTTTCGGGACACAAGGTTTTTGGGCCCATGGGGATCGGCGTTTTATATGGGAAACGCCGATTCCTGGAGGCAATGCCGCCTTTTTTAATGGGGGGAGAGATGGTTGAATATGTGCAAGAGCAGGAAGCCGCATTCAGCGAGCTGCCTTATAAATTTGAAGCGGGGACTCCCAATCTGGAGGGGGCTGTCGGCTTGGAGGCGGCCCTGAATTTTGTGGAGGAAGTGGGCTGGGATTTCGTCCAAAAACAGGAACGCCAATTGCTTGCTTATGCTTTAGAAACACTACAAAAAATCCCTTATCTTTCAGTTTACGGGCCGAAATGTTTAAAACAGCAGGGACCTGTGCTTTCCTTTACCATCAAGGACTGCCACCCTCACGATGTAGCGACCATTGCAGATGCGGAGGGAATTGCTTTGCGCTCCGGCCACCACTGTGCTCAGCCTTTAATGAATTATTTAGGTGTGCCCGCTACATCCCGGGCCAGCTTTAGTTTTTATAATACAAAGGAAGAAATTCGCCGTTTAGCAGCTAGTCTAAGCAAAGTAAGGAAGTGGTTGGGTTATGGATCTTAGTGAACTTTATACGGAGTTGGTTTTGGAGCACAGCCGCAATTGTGCTAATAAAAGGCTTTTGGAATGTGCTACATGTTCAAAAAGGGGATATAACCCCAGCTGCGGGGATGATATTACCATTGAATTACTAATTGAGAAAGATCAGATTATCGATGCAGCTTTTACCGGATTCGGCTGTGCTATCTCGCAGGCTTCTACTTCAATAATGATTGATTTGATTAAAGGCCGTTCTTCCGCGGAAGCACAAAAATTAGCGGATATTTTTCTTGGCATGATTAAGCGGGAAATAAAAGAGGAAGAAGAGTTGGAGCCTTTAGGAGACGCAATTGTTTTTCAAAATATTTCTAATTTACCTGCGAGGGTCAAATGCGCTGTTTTAGCCTGGCGCACTTTGAAGGCTGCAGTCCCAGAGGCCAATTCCCACTAAAGGCGGGATTTTTTGAAAAGGGGCAGGTAATTTCTTAAAAAGTGGGGAAGATGATTAGGAAACCGGCTGATCCTGTTCTTCTATTCTTTTGTGGCGCCAAGCCCCGCGTTTAAAATAAATCAAGGTAATAACGGCTCCCAAAGTCCAGGAAATAAGGAGGGAGATAAAGGTCGACTCGGGTCTGCCTGTGGGAAAAAGTTCGCTTCTGGTAAAATAAGCGATCCCGTAGGCGATGGGCACCCGCAGCACAACTACGGTAATAAGGGAAACCCACATGGGTGTCATGGTATCGCCGGCCCCGCGCATTACCCCCGATAACGATTGGGTGACGGCTACAGCCACATAGCCAAAGGCCAAGATACGCATCATGCGCATGCTCAAAACCACTAGCTCCGGGGTATCAGTGAAAATATTCATAAGATGCTGGCCGAAAAATAAGAGGATGATGGTAATTACGCCGGAAACTGCCATGGCAATTAAGGTACCATCTCTTGTTCCCTGTTCCACACGCTCCATTTTTTTGGCTCCGATATTTTGCCCGGAAAATGTCGTCAGGGCAGCACCAAAAGAGAAATTTGGCATCATGGCAAAACCATCTACACGCATGACAATCACGTTGCAGGCGATTACCATTTCTCCAAAGCTGTTGGTGAGGGACTGAACGACAATCATGGCCAAAGAAAAAACAGCCTGGGTGAACCCTGAAGGAAGACCTAACTTAACCAACGTTAGGGTGTGCTCTTTATTTAGTTTTAGCATCGGCCTGTTTAAATCAAAACTATCTTTCATTTGAAGCAGCTTCCAAAAACAGAAGACGGCGGATATTCCTTGGGCTATTACCGTGGCCAGGGCCGCCCCGGGGACTCCTAAGCCAAATTTAGCCACAAAGAGAATATCTAAAAAAACATTTAAAACTGTGGAGATTAACAAAAAAATAAGTGCCGAAAAAGAATCGCCCAGGCCGCGTAACACACCTGCCAGGATATTATAAAAGGCAAAGCCGGCGCTTCCCAGGAAAAAGATGTTTAAATAGCCTAGACACCAATCCAAGATGGAAGGGGGCGTGTTTAAAAGCAAGAGCAAAGGCCTGCTGGATAAGGGTCCAATGATCATAATTATGATAGAGGCTATGGCGGTCAGGGAAATACATGTACCAATGGTGCGGGAAAGATTATCCCGATCTTTTGCACCGAAATATTGGGAAACCATAATTCCGGCACCAACTGCAATACCTACAAAAAGGACAAGCAAAAGATTGAGGATGGGGGAAGCACTTCCCACAGCAGCAAGAGCATTATCGCCAATATACCTGCCTACAATAATGGAATCAGCAGTGTTGTAGAACTGCTGGGCAATATTTCCTAGAAGCATTGGGATGGAAAATTCAACAATTCTTTTCCACGGCTTTCCCTGGGTCATGTCTTTAGGTGCAAACAGTTTTTTCGCTGAAGCCATAGTTTACCTCACTGTAGAAATGAAAATTTGAGGCCCCGGGTGAGGCCCTTACCGATCTATTAATTGTTTTTATGTTAGCCTTATTTTCAATTGCTGTCAATACGAGCTTCGGGGTGTTTGCCTGCAGTTTTGGAGGGGTACGCGTTGTGGCCGTTGCACTAAAACAGGTAGAAAGGATTAGCGGCTATGAAAAAAAACTTGAAATGGGCCTATCTAGCAGCTTTGCTCTATGCTGTCATCGCTGGCCTTTCTTTTTTGTTTACCAAAATAGCGGTGAACGCAGCTTCCCCCCTTGATGTTCTTGCGTATCGGCTTCTCGGCCCTTTTATTGTCTTAAGCATTTCCATCTTACTAAAACAGGTTAGGGTAGATTACACCAAGCGGCGGGTCTTGAGGCTTCTCCCTTTATCCCTTCTTTACCCCTTGTCTTTCTTTGGATTTCAGGCCTTTGGGTTGAAATATGCCAGTTCCGCAGAAGCGGGTATTGTTCAAGCCTCAGTCCCGGTTTTTGTTGCAATCTTAGCTTTTTATATCTTAAAAGAGAAAATAAACATTTATCAACGGGCGGGAATTTTAATGTCTGTTTTCGGGGTTGTTTATATTTTGGCCAAAAAAGGTATAGCCCTCGACTTTGTTGATGCCCGCGGTATTATCCTACTAATTATCGCTGCCTTTTCTTTCGCGGTCTACAATGTTTTTGCCCGTAGGGCACTTTTGGACTTTACAAACACAGAGCTAAGTTATGTTTTGATCTCTGTTAGCTTTGTCTTTTTCGGCACTTTATCACTTCTTGGGCACAAAGGGGATTGGCGTGCGCTGTTAGCACCCTTGCGGGAACCCCTCTTTTTGATTGCGGTGCTTTACCTAGGCCTGCTTTGTACTTTAGCCACCTCTTTGCTGGTTAACTACGTACTCTCTAAGATGGAGGCCTCTAAATTAAGTGTCTTTGTCAATTTAAGCACAGTTATTTCTATTTTCGCCGGAGTTGCCGTTTTGGATGAAAAAATTTCGTATTATCATTTTATCGGGACCGCCCTAATTATCGGAGGTGTTTTCACTACAAACTTCCTGGATGATGAGGGGCTCCGGGCGCTTAAGGAGAGAATAGCTGCAGCCAGCCTGGAGTAGCCGGTTTTGGACCCCGGGAAAATGTGATTGAAACGCTGCCTTTTCCGTGTTATGGTAAGGACTAGATGGAATAAATCGGAGGAGAGCAATGAACAACTAATCGATATGGTAAAATTATTTGACCGGGAAACAGAATCTTGCCGCAGGTATAGTCCCCGCCGGCAAGGTGTTTTTGGTTGCCATATTGAGTAGATGATTTGCTTTCCAAAATATGCTGATTAAGCACAATACCAGCGGCGTTGGGATCTGCTCAAAATGGGGCAGATTTTTTCTTTCTTCCTCAGGCAGCCAGTAGGAGGTGGTTTTTTGCTAGTAATTAAAAATCTTTCTCTTTATTTGAAGAAAGATCTAAGGACTATATTAGTGGATTTTAATTTTTCTCTGCAGAAAGATATGCGAGTTGCCCTTATTGGTGAAGAAGGGAATGGGAAATCAGTTCTTCTAAAGGCAATTGCGGATCCCCAATCTATTACCGATTTTGTGGAAATAAAAGGGGAGATCATAAAATCTAAGGAGATTATCGGCTATCTGCCCCAAGAAGTGTCCCCAAGTGTTTTAAAGCAGACAACAGAAGGCTATTT
>JAAYRS010000137.1 GCA_012518645.1 Bacillota bacterium | reverse complement strand
TTCTTGACAATTAATTCAGAACCGGGCAAAACAGCGGCTGCTCCCATAAAAAATGCGGCTGAAGATAAATCGCCGGGAATCCGGTAGTGCCTCGCCCCCAAAACGGCACCGCTTTGGACTGTGATCTGCCCCGGCAGGCAGGTTATATCGGCGCCGGCAAAAGCCAGCATTTTTTCCGTATGATTCCTGGAGGCCACCGGTTCCAAAACGGTGGTCTTTCCTTCCGCTTGGATCCCGGCTAGAAGAAGAGCTGACTTAACCTGGGCGCTGGCCATAGGCAGTTCATAGGTAATCCCTTTTAAACGGCCGCCCCGCACACTTATGGGCTCCAAGTTGCTCCCCTCCGCCCCAAAAAGATCGGCGCCCATTAAACGCAGGGGGCCTATAATCCGCGCCATAGGGCGGGAACGCAAGGCCCGGTTGCCATCTAAAACCGAGGCGAACTCCTGCCCGGCCAAAAGCCCCGCCAGAAGCCTTAGCGTAGTAGCGGAGTCCCCGCAGTTTAAAGCCCGGCCCGGCGGTTTTAGCCTAAAGTTACGGCCTTTCACTTCCCAGAGCTGATTTTTCCTTTTAATCCCGACCCCCAGCATGCGCAAACAATTCATAGTTTCTTGGCAGTCAAGGCCCCGATTTAAACCTTCCAGAAGCGAAGTGCCTTTACTAACACTGCTAATCAGCAGGGCCCGGTGGGATATGGATTTATCCCCGGGAACTGTAATTTGGCCTTTCAGTTTCATTGTTCCCATCCCCCCAAACACTGAACTAAGCGCCTCGCGGTTTTAATTAAAGTTTTATACTTTTCCGGTTTTAAAGCCTGAGGGCCATCGGATAGAGCCTTTTCCGGCTGATCGTGGACCTCGATCATCAAGCCGTCTGCACCGGCGGCCAAAGCCGCCAAGGCTAAGGGCTGCACTAAATCCCAACGGCCTGTCCCATGACTGGGATCGACAATTACAGGCAGGTGGGTCAACTGCTGCAGCACCGGGACAGCACCTAAATCCAAGGTGCTGGAGGTGTGCTTATTAAAGGTTCGAATGCCCCGTTCGCACAAAATTACCTGGGAATTGCCGAAGGCCAAAATATATTCGGCGGAAAAAAGCAGCTCCTCTAAGGTGGCGCCAAAGCCCCTTTTTAAAAGCACGGGCTTAGCCTGGGAACCCACCCGCTTTAAAAGGGGATAGTTGTGCATATTGCGGGCCCCTATTTGAAGCAGATCCGCATAGCTGCCCACCAAATCAACGTCCTCCGGAGCAACAACTTCAGTAACAACAGGCAAACCCGCCGCCCGGCCTGCATCCCTTAAAAAGCCCAACCCTTCTTCTTCCAAACCCTGGAAACTGTAGGGTGAAGTCCGCGGCTTATAAGCACCGCCGCGCAGAATATGGGTATAATCCTTGATCTGCTCAGCGATCCCTGTAATCTGGCCTAGGCTTTCCACAGCACAGGGCCCGGCCATAAACATTTTTTGGCCGGAGCCAACGGCGGCACTGCCCACCTTCACCACTGTGTTTTCCCTTTGGTAATCCCTGCTGACAAGTTTTAATCCCCGCACGGCTTCTCCCCCCGACCCTTAACCTAATTTTAACTGAGTATTCAACTGGGCGCAACCGGGAATTACTGTGGCAGCAAGGAAAAAAGGGATTCCAAGCGAATCAGGATGAGAGGTGATCTAATGTCAATCCAAAAACAAGTTGAAGAAATTGTACGCCAAGCAGGGGCCTTGATCATGGCCAAAAGACAATCCGGGTTTACTGTCCGGCGCAAAGGGCCTATAGATTTAGTAACCGATGCTGATCGGGAAGCAGAAGCACTGATTACATCCCAACTTCAAGCCCGATTCCCTGATCACAGCATTTTTGGAGAAGAACAGGGGCTTACAGGTAAAAAAAAGGCCGAATATTTGTGGTTAATCGACCCCATTGACGGAACTACTAATTTTGCCCACGGTTTCCCTTATTTCTGCACTTCCCTGGCTTTGACCCGTAGGGGAAAAACCGTTTTCGGGGCCGTCTACCACCCCCCCACGGAAACACTTTACACAGCGGAACTAGGGGGCGGAGCCTTTAAAAACGGTGCACCGATTCAAGTTTCCTCCATCCCGGAAGTTGCCCAAAGCTTGTTATCCGCAGGCTTTCCCTACACAGTGGCCCAAAATCCCCAGCTTCACTTTCAACCCCATACCAAGGCCGTTTTGGCCAGCCAAGGGGTTTTGACCTTAGGATCTATTGCCCTGGATCTTTGTCAAGTAGCCGGCGGGCGGCTGGATGCCTCCTGGGAAAACGGGATCAGCTCTTATGATATTGCCGCCGGCTCCTTGATTGTAAGCGAAGCCGGCGGAAAGGTAAGCCAAATTGACGGGAGCCGATTCAGCCTGGAAAGCGGCCAGATTCTAGCCAGTAACGGAAAAATTCATCAAGAACTAGTTCAGCTGCTTGCTTGTAAAGATTGAGCTAAAGCACTGACTGTGCCGGCAGCATCACCGGGGACAAAGAGGCAGTGCTCGGCATCGTAAAGGGTGTTGGGCACCCCGGAATAGCCTGGGGCCCGGTCCAGGTTAAAAATAAGGACGTGGCGGGCCTGATCCACATGTAAAATGGGCATCCCATAAATGGGGGTGTCCTTTTCCGTTACGGCGGCGGGGTTGATTACATCATTAGCCCCCACCACCACAACCACATCCACATCTTTAAATTCGTCGTTGATTTGATCCATCTCAAACATTAAGTCGTAAGGTATATCCGCTTCAGCCATAAGCACATTCATATGACCCGGCATGCGCCCCGCCACCGGGTGGACAGCAATTTGAACTATAACGCCCCGTTTTTGCAGCGTTTCAATCAAACGCTTGACCTCTCCCTGGGCCTGGGCTAAGGCCATCCCGTAGCCGGGGACAATCACCACCCGCCGGGCTTGGGCCAAAATCTCCGCAGGGCGGTTTTCCCTCCGGGGCTCTTTTTCCTCCCAAGCTGTCAATAGCCCGCTCAGCGTATCTTGGGCATCGCCCAAAAGGAGCAAGGTTTTTTCCAGATCATAGAGGCGGTTTTCCACACCGGCATAACCCGGTTTAGTATCAAAATTGCAGATAACAATCTTAGGGGCCAAATCAGCGCGGATAATAGGCATGCCGTAAATGGGAGTGTCCTCTGCTTCCATGGCAGCGGGGTTGACGACATCATTAGCTCCGATAATTAAAGCCAAATCCGCGGTTTCCAAAAATTCGTTGATTTCCTCCAGCTCGTAAAGCTGTTCATAAGGGACATCCACTTCCGCCAAAAGCACATTCAGATGGCCCGGCATACGCCCCGCCACCGGGTGAATTCCATAGCGCACTTCTTTCCCCCGGCGGCTTAATAGATCTGCCAGCTGCTTCAATTCCCTCTGGGCCTGGGCTAAAGCCAGGCCGTAGCCGGGGATAATTACAATTTTTTCCGCCCGGCGCAGAGCTTGAATGCACTCCCGATTTTTTTCTCCCGGGGTTTCCGCCGGGGGATACTCTTTTACCGCTGTCCGCAGCTCAGGTTGGGGCTTCTGTCCGGCAACCGTGGTCCGGCCCAGCAAAATCTGCATTAGGCTCCGGTTCATGGCCCGGCACATGATCTGGGTTAAAATCAAACCGGAAGCACCCACTACAGCCCCAACAGTAACCAATAAGGTATTGTGAAGGGCGAAGCCGGCCGCGGCCCCCGCAACTCCGGAGAAAGAATTCAAAAGAGAAATGGTAATAGGCATATCGGCTCCGCCGACCCTGATGGTAAAGATATAGCCGAAAAAGAGCGCCAGAGCTGTTAAGGCCAAGGCGGCGCTGCCCGAAAAGGCGGGAAAGAAAACCAAGAAAAGGGTACCCGCGGCCAAAGCGGCGATAGACAGCCAAGTCAGCTGATTATGGCAGCGGTAATGAACGGGCCGTTGAGGCAGAAGGCCGTGTAATTTGGCCGCGGCCACTAAACTGCCGCTTAAGGTCACCCCTCCCACAGTGATTGCCAATCCCGTTGTTAAGCTGGTAAAAGGATTTAAGGCCGCCGGGTCCAAAACCGCCAAAAGAGCTACTAAAGCGGAGGCCCCACCGCCAAAACCGTTCAGCAGGGCCACCATCTGCGGCATTTGAATCATAAGAACTTTGTAAGCAAGATAGATCCCCAAAAGGGTCCCCAGCGCCAGCCCCGCCCAGAGCAAAGCTGCACTGATAATGCCCTCTGCGGCCAAAGTTACTAAAATTGCTCCTAACATGGAAACAGCGCCTAAAATATTGCCCGCAACCGCTGTGCGGGGAGAAGCCATCAGGCGGATTCCGTAGATAAAGCCGGCGATAAATAAAAGCTGGGCATAAATCATTTCAGGCCCTCCTTATGCTCGCTTTTAAACATCTTCAGCATGCGGTGGGTTACCAAAAATCCAGCCACCACATTAATCACGGCAAGGACAATAGCGGCGAAACCCAAGGCCTTACTGCCCGCAGCTGCGGCTGCCGCTGTACTGACCAAGGCGCCTAAAACCGTAATCCCGGAAAGAGCATTCATCCCGGACATTAAGGGGGTGTGCAAAAGACTGGGCACTTCGCTGATTAATTTATATCCCAATAACCCTGCGGCAGCAAAGGCAGCGATTAGATACAGTTCGCTCATGGATTTCCTCCTCTTAAACGCATTGATTCTAAGGTGCCTTCGTGGACGATTCGGCCGCCTTCGGTCACCAAAGTGTCTTTAATAATCTCATCATCTAAGTTCAGAGCCACTTCGCCCTCATGAACTAAATTGTTCACAAATTGGAACACGTTTTTAGCAAAAAGTGCCGTAGAACTAGTAGGCATTGTCCCCGGAATATTCTTGGTCCCATCGATGATTACCCCAAAATGTTCCCGGGACCGGCCCGCTTCGGTTAAAGCACAGTTGCCCCCTTGATCGATGGAGATGTCGACAATTATGGAACCGGGGTTCATGGCGCGGACCATCTCTTCCGTAATCAAAATAGGGGCTTCTTTCCCCGGAACTAGGGCAGAAAGAATAACAATATCGGATTCGGCAACTGTTTCAGTTAAGGCTTCCCGTTCTTTTTGAAGCCATTCCGGAGGCAGACATTTGGCATAACCGCCTCTGCCTATTGCTAATTTTTGAGGAATGCCCAACTCCACCAGCCGGGCCCCTAAGCTTTGGCCTTGCTCAGCTGCATCCGGGCGGATATCCGCCGCAAAAACCCGGGCGCCTAACCTTTTCGCTGTGGCCAAGGCCTGCAGCCCGGCCACGCCCGCTCCAATCACAGTAACTTGGGCCGGTTGGATCATGCCCACTGCGGTACCCATTAAAGGCAGGAATTTGGGGAGCAGATTCGCTGCTTTGATCACCGCTTTGTAACCGGCCACCGTACTCATGGAAGTTAAAGCATCCATGACCTGGGCCCGGGATATACGGGGGATAGAATCTAAAGTTAAAGCCGTAACACCTCGATTTGCTAACCGGCGCACCATCTCGTGATTGCTGGGCGAGGCCGGGTGTAAAAAGGTGATTAAAACTTGGCCGGGGCGCATCAAATCGCATTCGTGCAGTTCTAATTCTTCATTACACTGCGGCTCCTTAACTTTTAGGATAATTTGGGCCTGCTCGTAAACTTGGCGCACATCGGCTACAACTGCACCGGCGTCCCGGTAGGCTTGATCGCTAAAAAAGGCACCCAAGCCGGCTTGTTCTTCCACCACAACTTGGGCACCGGATTTTACAAATAAGGCTGTGGTTTCCGGGGTGGCAGCCACCCTCCGTTCGCCCTTTAAAATCTCTTTCGGCACTCCGATGGTTAAACCTGAATACTTCATAGCGCACCCTCCGCTTCCGCATATTTATATTGCTATTATTCTCATCAGATTACCTAATTCCTTGTGGTCAGGGCCGAAAGTTAATATATTGTGAATTAACAAACAACAAAAAAAGAACCTCCCAAAGCCTTTTCGCAAAAAGGTTTAGAGGTTCAAGAACCTTCCGTACCAAACTAAACTAAGCGCTGAATCAATTCTTCGCAATCCCCATGTAAATAATCTATTAACGGAATTTCCAGCAGGGTATAGGCCCCCGGGGCTTGTTTAAAACCGGCCCGGACAGCAGCCACCATGATCTGAGAAGTAAGGGCGGGGTTGTTAATGCGCATTTCCCAACGGAACACTTGGTTGCCTGTCCGGCCGGAAGTACCCCTTCTTTCTAAGAGCGCTCCGTGACCTAAATCACGCAGGGAATCCACCGATGAAACCTGGTATACGTGGGTTTCATCATTCCGGAAATAGGAGTCGGCCTGAACCTGCCGGCGCACCGTTTCCAGGGCGGCGCCCTCTTCCAGCTCCACATAGACCAGGCGCCGATGCAGGCCCGCGCCTTGGGGAATGGTAAAAGCCAGGGCATCTTGTACACCGGGCATGCTTCTCACCGCGGTAGAATGGCCTAGACTTAATCCCGGTCCGAAATTCGTAAAGGTCAAACCTTGAGGGGCCATCGTTTCCATTAAAGCACGCACTAAAGAATTAGTGCCGGGATCCCAGCCGGCCGCCACTACCGCCGCGGCTCCCCCTTTTTTCCCGGCTGAATTTAAGCGCCGGCGGTGCCCCTTGATTTCGCTGTGCAGATCATAACTGTCTACAGTATTAATGCCCTTTTCCAAAAGGCCCTGGGCCAAACCGGGCACAACCCGGGTAGGCACCGCCAAAAGTGCTGCCTCAACGGGTTTTAGTTCTTCCAAGTCTGAAGTTACAGCTACTTCCTTTAATTCAGCGGGAAGTTCCGCTTCAAGAGATTCTTTTCTGCGCACAACACCCGCAAGTTCTAAATCAGGTGAGCTGGCTATGGCTTGCAAGGCAAATTTGCCAACTTGCCCATAACCAATTACGGCTACCCGGGGTTTTTTGTTTTCCATCTGTTTGCACCTCTTCAGCTTAATTTAAGTTCTTCTCTTTCAGAAATTATTCTCCAAAAACTGCAAAATTTTAGCGGTGTATTCCCGATCTTCTTCAGGTTCCAGAAAATTTGTAGAGACCCAGTGTTCTGATCCCGGCCGCGCCCAGGCCTCTGCCTGGGGAGGCGCACTTTCCATCAGGCGTTCTAAATTTACAAACGGAATTTCGCCATCTTCCCTGGAATGCATGAGAAGCACCGGCCGGGATCCTAAATTCGCAATCTGCCTCTGAGGTATAATCCCCCGCCCGGCCCAGCCGAATTTAAACCAAGTATAAAGTTTAGCAAAGGGTTTGACCGCTAAAGCCAGGAAAAGAGAGGCATCGCTGAAATAAAGGTTATCGCTAAAAAGATCGCCCCAGGAAGAATAAGCCGCAATGCTGATTACCCCGGCTAGCTGCGGATATAAGCCGGCCGCGTTCAAGGCCGCGGCCCCTCCCATCCCCACACCGAAAAGAATTACAGGCAGCTTTTGGTAAGCTGCCTTTTGCTGCAGGTAATTCCAAGCGGCTAAGACATCCAAATGTTCGCGATAGCCTAAACTAATCTGCTCCCCTTGGCTTTGACCGTGGGCCCGCATTTCCAGAAGGATTGAAGCATAGCCCTTTTCTTTTAAAAAAGCGGCATGGCCCCAAAAGGCTGTTACAGACGGTTCCAGCATGGGCCCTAGAAACACCAAAACCGCCTTGGGCTGCACTGCCCGGACTTCCCATGCAGCTAGTTCCAACCCATCCTCGGTTTTTAAACGCAGCTCTTTTGGCTCCAGCCCGAAATCATGGGGCGAATATGTGCGGGCAAATTCAACAGGGCCGCTGATTAAGGAATTAGTGATCATTGCCGGTAAAAAAGCAATTAAAAAGAACGAGCCCAGAAGGGCAAAAAGGAAAAAGCCCCCTAAAACCAACTTGTTAATTCGGCTCATCTTTGCACCACACCTTCAAACTGTTATTCTTCTTTACTGGCTGCGGCCGTTTCAAGCAATCTCGGCCGGGGCCTTACTAATTTGAATTCGGGCAGGAACTTGCGGATAAAATTAAGGCTCGATTCCAAGTCGGATGGTAAACCCCCGGGCCGGGGCTGGGAAAACCCGGCCATGACGGCCTCGATCAACTCTGTTGGCAATTGGCAGGGCTTAGCGGCAAAGATCCGCCGGTGGGCCGTGGCCTCAACCCCTTCTTCCGGGGTCAGCAGTTCTTCGTAAAGTTTTTCCCCCGGGCGGATCCCGGTAATTTCAATCTCAATATCGCTGTAGGGTTCGAAACCTGATAAACGGATCAAGGTTTCTGCCAAATCCAGAATTCGCACGGGTTCGCCCATGTCTAAAAGAAAAATTTCCCCGCCGGAAGCCAAAGCGCCTGCTTGAATAATAAGCTGTACGGCTTCAGGGATGGTCATAAAATAACGGATCATTTTCTCATGCGTTACCGTAACAGGACCCCCGGCTAAAATCTGCCTGCGGAAAAGGGGGATTACACTTCCCCTGCTGCCCAAGACATTTCCGAAACGGACGGCAGCATAGTTTGTGGAACTGATCGTATTCAAATGCTGTACGATCATTTCGGCAATCCGTTTAGACGCCCCCATAACACTGGAGGGGTTAACTGCTTTATCGGTGGAAACCAGTACAAATTTACGGGCACCGTATTTATGGGCAGCCCAAGCGATTTCATAGGTCCCTTGGACATTGTTTTTAATGGCCTCTTCCGGATTAGCCTCCATTAAAGGCACATGTTTATGAGCCGCGGCATGAAAAACAACGGCAGGGCGGTACTGTTGGAAAACTGATTTTTAAGACGCCCGATCCCTGATATCTTTAACTAAAGCCTGAAGGGGCACCGCGCCCCGCTGGCGCAGCTCCAACTCAACTTGATAAATGTCGTTCTCGCTGATATCTAAAAGCAGAAGGCCTGCCGGGGAAAAACCCATAAGCTGCCGGCACAATTCTGAGCCGATGGATCCGCCGGCACCCGTAACCAAGACAACTTGATTTTCGAGGTAAGAGCTAATTCTTTCCAAATCCACCTCAACCGGATCGCGGCCTAATAAGTCCTCCAGCTCAACTTGGCGAATTTGCTGGACAGTAACATTGCCTTCAATCAAATCAAAGACACCGGGCAAAATCTTAACTTGTTTCCCTGTTGTTTGAGCTAAACTCACAATCTGGCGCAGTTTTTTCCTGGGTACTGAAGGCATGGAGATGATAATTTCATCCGCATTATACCTGGAGGCCGCCGCGCAGAGATCTTCCCGGCCGCCCAAAACGGAATAGCCCAAAATTTGTTGGCCCTGTTTGCCCGGATCATCATCAATAAAACCAACGATCTTGACTGCCTTTCCGTAGTGGTTTTCCAGCTCCCTGGCAACAAGGACACCTCCATCCCCGGCCCCCACCAGCAGGACCTTCTTAGCCTCTTTCCCGGGGTAATAAGGTCCCCCCCGGCGCAGAATGCGCCAGGACAAGCGGGTAACGCCCAGAAAGGCAATATTTAAAATCCAAATAAGAAGCAGGATGCTTCGGGGAGGGTAATATTGAAAGGCAAAGAAAAGCAGCAGCCCATTGAAAATCGTGCCTAAAGTGGCCGAAGCCGCAATCCCCGCCACTTCTTCAATAGAAGCATATTCCCAAGCCCGGTGGTAAAGGCCGAAAAAATAGTTAATTAATAAACGAACGGCGGCGCCGGGTGCGGCTACTGCCAGGATAATCCGCAAATGCTCAAGGCGGATTCGTTCAAAACGCAGATAGAACGCTCCCAACAGCGCGGCATTAATTAAAAAGAGATCCAAGAACACCATTAGACAGCGACGTTCCCGAGAGCCCAAGATTATCCCCCCCATTGCTAATAGAAGCCATGTTCTGCTGTTCTAGAAATGAGGGGGATAATCCTTTCACTTTACTTAGTTTTCCAAAGAGTGATATAAGTTTCTTTCCGGATCCTGCCAAACAACTAAGCTTAGACGGGGGTTTTGGCGGGACTGCTCGTATTTTTCCCCGGCTTCCCGACGGCAGCGGAAACAGGCCCGCCAGGGAATGACTATGGCCGCGGCAAGCCGGCGGAAACGGCTGGAAGTAGTGTAAATGATCCGCCAACCGGCGCAATGGGAACATAACCGCACCAATTCATGCTGGCTTTCCCGAATATTGTCCGTATCATAATAAATATTTCGTTTTCGCTCATAGAACGGCCCCTGCCCAAAAATTTGCCCCAAAGGCGCCTCTTTCCTTCTGCTCCACTGCTCCGCCGCCAAATCACAAATGCGGGCAACCTCGGAGCTGACTCCGGCCCGCTCCCGAGCGGCATCGGGGCGCCGCTGGGGCTCCTTAACTTTGGAATAATCTAAACCGGCTAAGGCCAGCAGCAGCCCAACATTAATATAAGGGAGGGCCCCCTCGATGGAATAGCCCCCTTCTAAAACCACAATATCCGGGGCCAGAAGCTCCGTTAGGCGGGCGTAGCCGAAGGCGCTGAAATTCATATTAGTCAAAGGATCGGAAAAATGGTTGTCCTGGCCGGCGGCGTTGATAATGTAGTCCGGCTGCCATTCTTTGAGAATAGGCAGTACAACCCGTTCCAAAGCCAAAAGCATGCCCTTGTCGCCGGTTCCCGGCGGTAAGGGAATATTTACGGTTTGCCCGAAAGCCCCGGGACCGCCCCGCTCTTTTATGCGGCCCGTCCCCGGGTAAAGGGTCCGCCCGTCTTGATGCAGGGAAATATGAAGGACGCCGGGATCGTTGTAGTAAATATCTTGGGTCCCATCGCCGTGGTGAGCATCCGTATCCACAATAGCTATTTTGGTTTCGGGCCCTTTTTTCCCCCGAATATGCTCCACCATGATCGCCTCGTTGTTTACAGTACAAAAACCCCTGGATCCGTGAACAATGCGGTTGGCATGATGGCCCGGGGGCCTTAAAAGAGCGAAAGAACGATCCGCCCTGCCTTCTAAAACCAAATCCGCGGCTGTAATAGTGCCTCCCGCCGCAATCCGGTGCGATTCAGTAACATGGCGGGCTAAGTTGGGGATACAGACATGGGCCCGGGAAATCTCCTCATCCGCGGCTAATCGCGGCCGATATTCCTTAATCCGGGGATGATCTAAAAGCCCTTCTTCCACAATCTGATCCCTGGTGTACAGTAGGCGCTCTTCCCGCTCCGGGTGTTCAGGCGTGATCGCCCAATCAAAAGCGGGAAAAAAGACTAAGCCCACCTGAGGTTTAGTTTTTTTCACCAGCAGCACCCCCAATCTTCCGCACTTGGGGCCGCAGTTGGGTCCTCACCATGTGGATCTGACCTACGGTGCGAAAACCCCGCACTAAATTAAAACTTTCTTCTTCCGGAATATAAATATCATCTGTTTGCTCCAAGCCTAGATTTCGGGCATATTCTCTGGTCTTTCGTTTTGCGCTCTGCCGGGCCCGTTCCAAATTAAAAAACAAGGGCCGTTTCAATTCCCGGCAATAACCTATTTCCGGCACAGTCACGGTGCCTAATTCTGTATCGGCATAAAGAGTAAGCCCGGCCGTGGCCCTGGCCGCCGCGGCCCCAACGGCGTTAGCCCCGGCGCTGCAGGCCGCGATTTCGAATGCTAAATTCAATTTTTGGGCCGCCAGGGGCGCAAATACTTCCGCCGGCGCACCTAAACCCAGCAAAGCCTCAGGTTTAATGCTGGGCGGATCTAAAATTTCCGAAACTGTGTATAAAGGGATGTTTTCCAATTCTGCGTACAGGCCGCGGATCGCTTCCGTCAGCTGCCTGCTGAAAGCATCCATAATGCCCTGCGCAACTTCCCGCCACTGTAAATCCAGTTTTAAACCTAGTTCTCGGCAAGCTTTAAGGGCGGCATCCTTTTTCCCCAGCTGGGCTAATCCCAAGGCAACAGCTGCATCCGTCGGGGTCAGCTGTTCCCCTCCCAAACAAACCGCGGCTCCGGCCCGCTTAGGCCCCAGCTGAAAACGGCGCTGCTCCTTTAAATATTTAACAGCACTATCTCCCCCCAACCCCAGAGAGCGGGTGAGCAAAGCCGGAACCAGCGTCTTGTAACCGGAGATAACTGCCCCGGCCCGTTCAAAAAGGGGTTTTCCGCCTACCACCACAGCGATGTCTGTAGTGGTGCCCCCAATATCGATCATTACTAGATTTTTCATCTCCAAGCTGCTTAAAGCTTGTGCTCCCATAATACTGGCCGCAGGCCCGGATAAGATTGTCTCTACCGGGCGGTTTTGGGAATCCTGCAGGGTCATAGTGCCTCCATCCGCTTTAAGAAACAAAATCTTTTTGAATCGGCCCAGCTTCGAGCTGGAATCCTTCCAAATCCGCGCGAAATCTTTCTGCCTCCGGGCTACACTGGCATTGAGGTAGGCAGTAACAAGGCGCCGGGGGAAATTTGCCCGGCCGGAAAGGGCGTGCCCTAGGCTGATTTCCATCTCCGGATCTGTACGGAGCCGCCTTTCTATTTCTTTTTCATGTTTCGGGTTGCGCTGGGAGAATTTCCCCACCACAGCCAAGGCCCGGCATTCGTTTTTCTTTAGTACCGCTTTAACCTGTCTAATCTGTTCAAAATCCAAGGGGGCCGTTTCCCTGCCCCGGTGATCTATGTAACCGTTCAGCTCATGAATGGGGAAATCATACCCCAAGCTGCTTAAATTTACTCCCGGACCGGGCACAGCCGCAACTTCGGTGGGAAGGCCGGTCCCTTCTATAATGGCGTTGGTGGACAAAGTGGTGGAAAGATGCAGTTCGATTTGGTCCGAGCCGCGGTAAGAACTTAATACTTCTTCCAACACATCTTGAATGCTGGAGAAAAGCTCCCCGCGGCGGGTCGGCCTTTTAGCCAGGGCAACAACCTCCCGGCCTTGAAGTAAGGCGGCATCTGTGTTTGTGCCCCCTACGTCAATTCCAATCACGGGCATTATTAGATCTACCACCTTTCAATAGTCAAAACATGGAATTTATTCAAAACGTTTTTCTTTCCACTTTCCGGAATAATAACGTAAGACAACTAAAAGAGTACGCAGTAATTGATCCGCGACTAAAGCTATCCAGGCGCCGATTAAACCCCAACCGAATTTATTGACATGGAGCATGGCCAGGCTGGGACGGACCAAAAACACGGTGATAAAGATAATTACCGCCGTAGCCCGGGTATCTCCGGCACCCCTTAAGGCCCCGGTTAAGATAAACTGGGAGGATTGAAAAGGTTGAATCAAAGCCATTAGTTTTAAAATACGGGCCCCTTCGTCCATAATCTGCGGATCGTCGCTGTAAAGACCTACAATTTGCCTTCCGAAAAAGAAGATAATAAAGGCAAGCCCAAAAGCAACAACCATGCCCAATCGCCGGGTATGGTTGCTATAGCTTTCCGCCATGTCTGGGCGCCTTTTGCCTAGGCTTTGCCCTACTAAAGAGGTAGCGGAAACGGCAAATGCTTGTCCGGTCATAAAGGAAAGGGCATGAATATTCATGCCGATTTGATGGGTGGCATAAGCAACTGTACCTAAAGAAGCCACTGTCCTCACGAAAATAATACTGCCGATACGCATCACTAACTGCTCAGCAGCAGCGGGGATCCCAATGTCAAAGATATTGCGGAGGTGATGCCACTGGGGCCTAAAACCCTTTCTCCACTTTAATTTCAGATAATAGCGGCCGCCCAAAACCACCCGCAGTGCTAAAATTAGGGCCACCCCTTGGCCGATAATTGTCGCCAGAGATGCCCCGACCAGCTCCAAACGGGGAAAACCAAAATGGCCGTAAATTAAAACATAATTGAGGATAACGTTGACGATGTTGGAAACCAAATTATACATCATAGCCACCCGGGTGTTGCCCACTCCTCTTAAGGTGGCGGTAATCGTAGTTGTGAGGGCCATGCCCACAAATCCAATCATCTGGATTTGGAGATAGGCAGTGCCTCCCTGCAGCGTTTCTAAATCGGCAGCACCCATAAACCTAATAAAGTTTTCGGAAAAAATATAACCCAGAACGGAAGCCGCTGCGGATAAAACAAAAGTCAGGAAAAGTGCCTGGCGCAAAATCTCGTTAGCGCTTTTTGGTTTCCCTGCCCCCCGGTAGCGGGCTACTAAGGCTGTAGCCCCCACGTTCATAGCCATAAACATAATCATCAGTAAAAATTTGGGCTGGATAGTCAGCCCCACGGCGGTAATGGCCCAGGGCCCTAATTGCCCTACCATCATCAAGTCCACCATAGCTGTCAATTGAGTTAAGGTCAGTTCAATTAAAGAAGGCCAAGCTATGCGGATTACATCAGAATAAAGCATCTTGGAAGTTACCCCGGAGGGAAGTTTCCCGCTTACCCGCTTGCTGACCATTTCCTTTTCTCCGGCTTCAACCACATCTAAAGCCAAATTTCCCTGGGTTGAAGTTTGTTCTAAAAACGGATCTGTCTTTTTCGCTTCCATAAAATACCCTTTTCTTTAAAATAAGCAGGGCCTAAACCTTGAATTGGCCTGCCCGCTGAATTAATTATACCATATTTCCGCAAAACATGTCTAATCTGCGGCTCCTGCCCGGGGATAGGAGAACAGATATTGGGTAATTTAAAATTGGGAGTGATGGCCATTATGTCACGTCGTCGGAAAGTTATGTCCGACCGTTTGAAGTACGAACTAGCTGACGAGCTTGGTTTTTACCACAAAGTGAAAGACGGTGATTGGGGCAACATCACCACCCGTGAAGCGGGATCCCTAGTCCGGGCCGCCATTGCACGGGCCGAACGCATGCTAGCTGAAAAGGATCCCGGCCCAAATTAGAGGGGCAGCCGCCCCTCTAATTAATTTAAGTTAAGGCGGAGTTTAGCGGGAACGAACGGTAAAATATGCTTTTTCCCAAAGCCTGCGGTGTTCTACCATCAGGGTCAGCTTGCCGTAAGGCACCCCTCTTAAAAAGAAATAGCCGTTACGATCCGTGTAAGTAACTTTGCCTGTTTCCAGGACAGTTACTTTAGCATCAACTAACGGTTCATAAAAGCGCTGACGGGAATAGGCGTTGGTCAGCTGAACATGCCGGACCCAAGAATCATAAGAAACATACCCGTCTACCTCAGCCCGGTAAGGCGGATCAGGCTCCAACAAAACAGGTACATCCAAGTTAATCCGCAGCCAGCCCTGACAGCCCGTAAACAAAACCGTTATCATGATTAGACTTACCATTAAAACTTTGCGCACAGCAATCTCTCCTTAACGCTGTATTCTTCTGTTACTCTTCTTATAGTCTTCGCTGCCGATTCCCTTTTTATTTCCTTTTTAGGCAATTTTTGGCCTAAAAAGGGAAAAGGCCGGCGATGGCTAACTTTTAGCAGCACACTAAAACATTGGGAGATGATTTTATGACTTATAAAAAACCTTCTCCGGAAGAATTGCGCCGGAAACTAAGCGCCGAGCAATATAGAGTAACGCAGGAAGACGGGACCGAAACACCTTTTCACAACGCTTACTGGGATAACACCAGAGCGGGTATTTACGTAGATGTAGTTAGCGGCGAACCTCTTTTTTCCAGCAAGGAGCAGTACGATGCGGGCTGCGGCTGGCCCAGCTTTACCAAGCCCCTGACGGCCCGGGCCGTAAAGTTTAAAAAAGACAGCTCCCGCGGCATGGAAAGGACGGAAGTGCGCAGTACTCAAGCGGATTCTCATTTAGGGCATGTTTTTAACGACGGGCCCCGCCATCAAGGCGGGCAGCGCTATTGCATCAATAGTGCCGCTTTAAGATTTATTCCATACCAAGATTTGGAAAAGGAAGGCTATGGCCGCTACAAACAGCTTTTTCAGGACAGTGAAGACTAAAACTGCTTCTTGGAAGGAAAACGGAGGAAAACCCAGAAATCTTTGGCAGGAAGAAAAGTCAAAGGAGGCGGCGGGATGAGCGGAACTGGTTTTTTCCTCCCCATGGATGACGGAGCAGAAATTTATGTGCACAAATGGGATAAAGTCCCCCAGCCTAAAGCGGTTTTGCAATTAGCCCACGGTATGGCCGAGCATATCCTGCGCTACGATAGCTTTGCCCAAGCCTGCAACCGCCAAGGGATCATTGTCCTAGGCAGCGATCACCGCGGCCACGGCCGCACAGCCGAAAAAAGCGGCCAGCAGGGCTATTTTGCTCCTGAAAAAGGTTTTGATCGGGTAGTCCAGGATCTTTTTACCCTCAATCGGAGGATCCAAACAGAATTCCCCCAGATCCCCATTTTCTTGATGGGCCATAGTATGGGTTCTTTTTTAACCCGGCGCTACCTCCAGATTTACGGAAACAGCATTGCCGGCGCCATCCTGATGGGTTCAGGGGGGGACCCGGGGTTAGCTGCTGTTTTAGGCAAATTAATTGCCAGGTTGGAGATGAAGCGGGACCCTCAAAAGCCGAGCCCGCTTCTAGACTGGCTGGCTTTTGGCGGCTTCAACCGAGGTATTAAAACCCCTGCCAGTAAGTTTTCCTGGCTTTCCCGGGACAGTGCTCAAGTTGGTCTTTACGAGCAGGATCCTTTATGCGGCTTTGTCTGCAGTTCCGGATTCTTTTATGATCTGTTTACCGGTTTAGCTCAAATCCACGATGATTCTTTATTCCGGGATATTCCGCCAAAACTTCCCCTGCTGGTCCTCAGCGGAGATCAAGACCCTGTGGGCAAAAATGGGAAAGCCATAAAAGAATTTGTGGCCCAATACCGAAAGCATGGGATCACTGAGATTGAAACCATCCTTTACCCCGGAGCCAGGCACGAGCTGCTTAATGAAACCAACAAAAGCGAAGTAATCACCGATATCTGCCGCTGGTTAAAGGAACAATTGGCCAAGGAGGCCTAACTTAGGTTTTCCTAAGCAAGCCTTAGGTCCAAATCGCGGGCAAATCTTAGGGCTTCCCTGAATTCCGAACGCCCCAGCCTTCTGCTGATCTCCGGATATTGAAAAGCTTGGTGGCAGGGATGGTACTGCCCCATTACATTTACCAGGGTGCCGGCGGAAAGCTCGTCCTTTATAAATCGGAGGATCTCTTTAGTGTCATCTAAACCGCAGGGAAGGACCAGGTGCCTCAAAAGGAGGCCCCTTTGGGCCAAGCCTTTTTGATCTGTTTTTAACCCGCCTACCTGGCGATCCATCTCCCGAAGGGCCTCCCGGGCCACTTGGGGGTAATTCTCGGCATCGGAATAGCGGAGGCTGCGCTTCCCCGAATTATACTTGAAATCAGGCATATAAATATCTACCACCCCTGCCAGCAAACGGAGGCTTGCCAAACTTTCATATCCCCCGCAATTGTAAACCAAAGGCAGGCGCAGTCCCTCCTGGGCCGCTAAATAGACTGCCTCTAAAATGTTCGGGAGGTAATGAGTAGGTGTTACCAAGTTAATGTTAGGGCACCCGTGGCGGTTTTGGAGAATTAACATTACTTCCGCCAGCTGCTCATTGCTAAGAGGACGCCCCGCTCCCTTAAAGCTAAGCTCATGATTTTGGCAGTAAACGCAGCGTAAATTGCAATAGCCAAAAAAGATTGTGCCTGAGCCTCTTCTGCCTACTAAGACCTTTTCTTCACCGTAATGGGGCCCAAAGCTGGAAACAACTGCAACGTCCCCTGCCTGGCAAAATCCCCGGTTAGAAGCACGATCAACTCCGCAGTTTCGAGGGCAGAGACTGCAGTTGGAAAGTTGCTTTTTGGCTTCGTCAATCCTTTCTTGAAAAAGATTCTCCTCCAACAGTCGGACATAGCCCGGCTGAAAATCCATTCCTTCACCTCATTCACATCCTCTGGGCTAAAGCGTATTCAGCAAATTTAAGCCGGCCCAAGGCATCATTAATCCTAGTTTCAACATCAACGGGGCGCCCGGTTTGATCAACCAGGATAATTCCGCCCCGGTGGGGTTTGGTACGCCATTTTCTGGCTTGACGGTATTCTTCTGCCTGATTCCAGAGATAGGGTGTGGGCAAAAACCCGGCTACAAATATTTTATAAAATCCCTCTGCGCTGTAAAGGCGAGGTACTTGTTTTTCCAGGGCGGAAATAACCTGTCCAGCGGTTTGCACAAGTTCAGCTTGGCGTTCCTGCACCCCCGGGTTTTTGTCCATATCCTCTATTTCCCCCTTCTTGCGGAGCTCTCGATATTCTTTTAAAGCCTGCTGGGTAATTTGGATGCTTTCGTTAATAACAGGGGGGGTTGCCAAATGCACCCCTTCCGAATAGCTGACCACATGGATCAGGGGAGGGCTGAATTCGTCCCAAGGATCAAGATCATCCATTAAAGCTGTCACTGCCGCTAATTGAGCCTTGGCCTCCTTTAAATCCGGGCGGAAGTAGTCTAAGCCGGCCCTGGGCTGCAAAAGGACCTTAAAGTGAGGATCCTCCAGCTGCCTAAGAAGGGCTAAGGCAGCCCGGGATTTAGCTAAATCTTGAACGCCCCAGGTGGAACGGGGAGTATTGAGCATATTCTGAAAGATAAAAGTCCTAATACCCATCTTTTTAGCTAGTTTGGCCCCTAAATAGGCCGCGACGACATAAGTGACGTCATCAGCGCCTCTAAAAGCGAAGTGATGGGGAACATTTGCTTCGAGAGGCTTGCCCATTTCGGCAATTACTGCCGCGGCCCGGACATGCTCCCTCAAATTTTCCAAAAGGTGATAAGGACCGCGGCCGTCTAATTGGTTAAACCACCAGAAAGACAAGGCGTGCCAGCAAATGTTAAGGGCTTCTTCGTGCAGCCGGGCTAATTCCGAAATGTTCTTTGTTCCGGCATAGGTGCGCAGCAAGAGGGGCCGGGAATGCTCCCAGGCCTCCCGATACTCTTGGGCCGAATTAATAGGTACACCGCCCCCATTTGGTTTTTCCCCCCAATCCTCGCCGAAGTTAGATTGGGTAAGCTGGGAAGTACCTATGGAAAGGATATCCAAGAACCCGGCTTGTGCTAAATCCCGGGCCCAGGAGAAGAATTCCCGCACCGATTCCCTTCTGCCGGCGGAAGCGGAGTAAGGACCTACATGGGCCCGCATTAAAGGCCGAAAAGGACTTTGGCGGCGGTGAGCGGCTAATCTTTTCTCGAGGCTGTCATCCTTAGTGCCGTAGTTGGGATAACTGGGCCGGAATGGCCGAAAGCTGCGGTAAGAATCGGAAGCAACCAATTCCCGCCCAAAATCCAAACGCCAATCGTCGTAGGAGCTGCTTTCTAAAACCCCGGCGGGGAACCTTTCTTCCGGAATATTTAGCTTTTGCAGGGTTTCCCGCACTGATTCACCCCCTTGGAAAGTCCTCACTAAACCGCGGTGTTCCTCTTTCGCTAAAGCACAAGCTTTGGGCAGCCCGGCAAAATAAATGCCTCTAATCAGCCCGCCTTGATAGCTTAACAGCTTGTTTTGCTTCAGCCCGGCCACTAAATAGCCCAGAAGCCGGACTGCTTGGATTGGATCCAACCTATAGCTCAGCCCAACCTGCACAGCCCCGCTGTTTTTTAGCCAGGTGATAATCAAGCGCCGTTTGGCCTCATACTGGATTTGATCCAATGCCCGGGCAATCCGATCCGGCCCAATCCGAACCCGGTAACCGCAATCCTCCAACAAAGACGCCATGGAATCAAGGCCCAAAGTGTGAGCATCCACGGACGGTTTAAACAGTGCAAATACTTCCTGCATCAAAATCAACCTCTTTTCCCTGCCCAATTCCAATTTAAAGAAGGCCGTCGTAGTTTTGAATCCTGCGCCCGGTTTTCCTAAAATCGATCTCCATAATGCTGGAGGCAAGATCAATAATCAGGCTGGTGGTTTTCATTTCCAAACCCAGCTTTTTACCAATGGCCTCCAGAGGCACCAACCCATAAGGTACATCTTCTAAGATGTAGCGATGCTCCAAATCCCCGGGGGCCTCGATATTTTTATAGGCCTCGTTTTTTTGGATTACTTCAAAGAGGGTCTCTCCATCCAGACCGTAG
This sequence comes from Bacillota bacterium, assembly GCA_012518645.1. Classification (GTDB taxonomy): domain Bacteria; phylum Bacillota; class Limnochordia; order Darwinibacteriales; family Darwinibacteriaceae; genus JAAYRS01. The sequence continues at coordinate 4,268 of JAAYRS010000137.1, read as the reverse complement.
CTTCTTTTAAGCCAATCTTTGGTTCTTTCCACTTCTGAGCCCAGATGGCGGGAAACGGCCAGCCGCTCTTGGTCCAATTTTTCGATCAGCCTGCTGATGGAAGGCGTTATACCATCGTAATAGTATTTATAGGTCCTGTATTCATTTTCAGTCCAGCCGGCATTTAAAAGCAAAGGCGCACTATGCAGAATCATACCCACATTGCCAATGGATGTCTGTACCATGGATTTGGCCGGAATGAAAAACTGCTGCAGGCTTAGGGGAAGTTTCCGGATAACGGTGCTGTTTTGCCCCGCTTTAAAAGTGGAAAGAAGCACATCTGCTTTCAAGGCAATCACGTTTACCGAATCGGGCCCCGTTTTACGGCAGGTGTAGACTATTGTTTGAGTTTCAGCAATGACTTGTTCATATTTTTGATTGAACCGGGCATATACTTCCCGAAATTCCAAGGCCCCAAATGTCCTGCCGGGGTTTAAAACAATTACAGTGGATTTCTTAATATTTTCAGCGATTAATTGGGCCAATTCCCTATGGGCGTTAGCGGGGGTGGTAATCAGGATTAAATCAGGATCTTGAACGGCCTCTTGAATATCATCGGTCACCAAATCCACTTCAAAAACACCTTCAATTATCCCTTCGGAGACAATCCTCTTGCTTTTCAGCAAAGATTCAATCGTCTTTCTGGAACGGTTCCAAAGTGTAACCCGGCAGCCTTCCCTGCTGAGATGGGCCGCCATGGCCAGGCCGGAATTTCCGGCCCCCAACACGCTCACTTTCATTCTCTTCACCTCACTTAAAAATCATCAAAAGATCAGTACAACCCCAAGGAGGCTCCCACTAGTATATGTGGAAAAGCCTGCCGTGCATGCTAAGAGGATCCTATTTTTAATTTAAGCTGTTGACTGTTGATTTTTAAGAATAGAAAACCCCATCAGAAAATAATGGGGCTGAAGACAAATTAATTTTTGGATCAATAATTAAAATGGGAGCAAAGTTCAATATTTAGGGCCAAAATCCCTCGGTGACCTTGCTTGTTTCCAATTACCCCTTTCTAACGCCCCGTAAATCACTAGAAAGAAATACGTCTTTATTATAATTCTAGGCCAAAGCTAAAAACCCTGCAAAATTAGGGAAGCATCCTACCAAAAAGTAAATTCCTATTCCATTTGCAGGGCTTTAAAGAGAAAAGCGTAGATATCGGCCTGTTCCTTAATAATTTTTGCAGTGGGCTTGCCGTGGCCGTGCCCGGCACTGGAATCCACCCGCAGCAAAATAGGGTTGGGGCCTTCTTGGGCTTCCTGCAGGGCGGCTAAAAACTTGTAAGCATGCCCCGGCACCACCCGATCATCACCTTCAGCGGTAACGATTAAGACCCCGGGGTATTCTGCCGGCTTTACATTGTGCAAGGGCGAATACTTATAAAGGAATTGAAAGTGTTCCCGGCTCTGCTCTGCGTTCCCGTATTCGGGTACCCAAAAATGCCCCACAGTAAATTTATGAAAACGAAGCATATCTGTAACCGGCACTGCACAAACCGCCGCTTGGAACAAGGCGGGTCTTTGGACCATGCAGGCAGAAACTAATAGGCCCCCATTGCTGCGCCCTTTAATGGCCAGCCGCCTAGGGTTGGTATAACCCCGGGCCTGAAGCCACTCCCCGGCGGCAATAAAGTCATCAAACACATTTTGTTTTTGTTCCAACATCCCCGCCCGGTGCCATTCTTCCCCAAATTCACTGCCTCCGCGCAGATTAGCTATAGCGAAAACCCCGCCTTTTTCCAGCCAAAGCAGGCGGGAAGGGGAAAAAGAAGGCGTCAGCGCAATGTTAAACCCTCCGTAGCCATAAAGCAGGGTGGGGTTTGCGCCGTTTAGCTCCAGGCCTTTTTTGTGGATCAAGAAAAGGGGGATCTTGGTACCATCTTTGGAAGGGTAAAACACCTGCTTCACCTTGTAATCTTCGGGATTAAAATTCAGTTTCCGCTCCCCGAAAGCTTGCAGCCCTTTATTTGTAAAATCGTAGCAGAAACTAACGGTGGGCTCTAAAAACGAAGTGAAAGCCAAAAACAATTCCGTATCGTTTTGCCGTCCCGAAAAACCCTGGACAGAACCTAGGGCGGGCAGGGGTATTTCTTCTAAAAACTTACCGCCGGGGGTATAGGTGCGTAAAAGAGAGGAAGCCTGATCAAGCAGGGAAAGGACCAGGCGGTTATTGATCAAGCGGGCTTCGGAAATGGTCTCTTCTTGTTCCGGGATTATTTCCTGCCAATGCTCCCGCCCCGGGTTATCCAGATTTATGGCAATAATCCGGCCCCGGGGAGCCTGCCAATCAGTAAGAAAGAAAAACTGCTGCTGGTCGCGGCCTAAAAACAGGAATTTAGCGTCTCCCTGTTCCAAAAGCCGGACAAAAGGACCGCCCTTTTCTAAATCTTGATAGTAAAAACCGTTCCGGGAATCGGTTCCCCAAAAAACGTGAAGGGTTAAGTAACGCTCGTCTGCGCTGACGGAAGGGGAAAAACTCAATTCCTTTTGCTCCGGACAGGAAAATATAAGAGTGTCTTCTTCCTGCGGCGTGCCTATTTTATGCCAATAAACCCGGCAAAAATTATTTTCATCCTCTGGGGCTACACTGCCCGGCCGGGGGTAACGGCTGTAATAAAATCCGGCTTTTCCCAGCCAAGCCAAATTAGTAAACCGGCACCATTTTAAAATTTCTTCTAGATCCTTTTTAGACTCCAAATCCAGAATCCTTATTTCCCGGCGATCACTGCCTCCGGCGGAAACAGTGTAAGCCAAATATTTCCCGGAATCATCCGCTCTAAAATTACCCAAGGCCTGGGTCCCTTCGCTGCTCCATAAATTGGGATCTAAAACGGGCTCCCCTCGGCCTTTTAACCCTTTTTGGCGGTAAAGAACCGCCTGATTTTGTAGCCCATCGTTTTTTTGGTAATAGTATAGCCCGCCTGCTTTTTGGGGCAAGGAAAAGCGGGGGTAAGACCATAGTTCCCTTAGGCGCCGCTTAATCTCTTCCCGGCCCGTACTTTTTAAGTACCTTTCTGTGAGCAGATGCTGATCCCGGACCCAAGCTTTTACTTCTAAATCAGTATCCTCTTCCAGCCACCTATAGGGGTCGGACACAAGTGTACCATGGTAGTTGTCAACAACTGTTCCCCGACGCGTTTTCATAAGCCCCAGCCTCATTTCCTAACGATCGTCTTTGCCCTTCTTTTCGGGAGCCGTTTAAATTCCCCTTCCTCCTGCCTGTTTTTTCCTCCCAGGAAATAGCTTTCTCATTCCCCCTTACTTGGAGACAATCCGCCTTCAGACCGTAATTTACACCTGGCGTAAAGATCTGCAGAAAAAAACCCCGGGAAGCCCTAAAAAGGCTTCCCGGGGTTGAGGCGCTTACCCCTTTTAATTTATGGGGATATTGCGCACATTGTCTGCCTCTGCAGTTGCTTTGGGGAACTTAATTTCTAAAACACCATCCCGATGCTTAGCAACAACGTCTTCCGGATTAATATTTCCCACATAAAAACTGCGCTGACTTGAGATTTGCCGCCTTTCACGGCGGATATAGTTTTCATTATTTTCCGATTTGATGTCTTCCTGGCGAACCGCTACGGTAAGATAACCGTCATCTACTGAAATATTGATGTTATCTTTAGCAACACCGGGCAGATCGGCTTCCAATTCATAGCCGTCGGCGGTTTCCTTAACATCAACCGTGAATCCGCCCCAGCTGGTTTCCGGCCAGTTAAACACATCGGAAAAAGCTTGCGGTAAAAATGTTCCAAATCCATTTCTGCGGCGGAACGGAGCAATTCTAAACATTTAACGCACCTCCCAGGAAAATCTTTCTTCTTTTGATTTCATTTTACTCCAACGTCAGGGAATGTCAAACTCCGGAAAACGCTGGAAAACTTCCTGGGAGATAGTATTCCCGGCTTTTGATTAAAAAATTAGTCTTTTTCTTATGTTTTTAAGGTCAGAGAAGGTCAAAGGATTCCCCTTCTTGGGGAAGGGCTTCAAATTGTTTAAAAATATCTAACCGGAGATCTTCTTCCCGGATTTGAAAACCAGCCCCTTCCAAATTACCTCCCGTCCCCCGATTTATATTCACGCCCGCTAAAGCAGCCGCCGGAGGGTTGAAGAGGTTCATGATTTGCTTTAATCCCGGGTAATGGGATAAAACATGCTCTAGCATAATGAGATCCGCCGGGTTTTAAAACCCGGCGGATCTCCCGCAGGCCCAAGGCTAAACGCCCGGCC
>JAAYRS010000136.1 GCA_012518645.1 Bacillota bacterium | reverse complement strand
TGGTTCCGCAAAGCGGCCAGTCCTGTTTCTTGATCCCTTTTTTGGGTCTTATCTGTCGGTTTTATGAATTATTTCCCCGTCATCCTCTTGACTTAATACCACAAGTCTCTCTTCCGGCTCTTCAACCCAAATCTCAACTTGGCCTAATTCCCAGCTGATTGCCGGGGGCCGGCCGTAATATTTAATGTGGGCCCCCCCTTCTTCCCACGATATTTTAATTTCGTGATCAAAAGCGATTCTAGGCCTATTCTGGGGTACAACGCCAATGTTTAACTCAGGAATAGACTCTCGCGTTTTCCGCCGATCGATTTCAGAAAAAATCATCCGCTCCTGAAAAAGCCCGGCCTTAGCTAAAATTTCATCGCCTTCCCCACTGATTTGAGCTAATGCTTCTAGCACCTTTTGGTAACTGCGATCTCTAATTTGACGGCTTAGTTCCTGATAACTACCTAAACCCAGTTCATCCAGACATTCGCTTTGATCGATCCGCAAACGCGGTCCTTCCTTTTCGATCTGGACCTTACTTACCTCCTGCCGGATTTCTTGACGGGGTAATTCTGTTTTAATTTGTATTTGAGGATAAGTTGTTCTAATTGCCAAGAACATCAAAGTCCACTCCCTCAGCGTAGAAAATCAACTAGGGAGGGCTGGATAATTCGAGCCCCAACAGAAAGAGCGGTGCGGTAGGCGAATTCTTCCATCTTTAAATGCATTATCGCCTCAGCATAGTCCAAATCCTCGGAATCGGATAAAAGCTTTTTTACGTTAATTGATAGATCCAGCAACCGTTCGTGGGCTAAATCCACCCTATTCTGCTTGCCGCCTAATTCCGAGATCTGGCGCAAAACCCCATCGAGAGCGTTATCCAAATCCTGCATGGGCCGGGGTTGTTCCTCCTCGGGATCCACACTATCTGTTAGTTGACCATAAAGCCCCTCTAAGGCATCAAAAATTGGTTTGAACAGGGTTTCTCCCTTCATGTTAACGCCCATATTGATGCCTACCCCGATTTCAAATTCCACCTCTTGACCATCGCCTTTGTATTCAACTTCCGGGAGTTGATCATCATCTCCGCCAGAAATTTGGAAAGGGACTGTTTGAGTTTTTTGGCCTGAGAAAAGGTAACGGCCCCCATGGGTTGAATTCGCCAATTGCAATAAGGAATCGTGTAGTTGATAAACCTCGTCCGCTAAGGCTTTGCGGGAAGTATCGTCCAAATGGGTGGAGGCACCGCGGTTAGCAAGTTCCTTGGAGCGGTGAATAACCTCCAGCACATCTTTTAAGACGATGTCAGAGGCATCCAGCCAAGAAAGGGCGTTTTCTGTGTTGCGGACATATTGCTCCGTCTCCCGGACCGTGCTGCGCATACGAAGGATATCCCCGGCTTTAACCGGATCATCGGAAGGCACATTGATTTGTTTTTTAGAACCTAACTGGTTGTTCAGCCGTTCTAAGCGAGTCATGCCCCGCTGTAGGTTTAGAAGCAAATTGTTGCTCATAGTTCTATTAGTAATCCGCATTTAAATCCCCCTAACGTCCCACAATACCTAAACGATTGATAATTACATCTAAAGTTTCATCCACCGCGGTCATCATCCGCGCCGCTGCTCCATAAGCATGCTGAAAGCGAATCATGTTAGCCATTTCTTCATCCAAGCTGACCCCGGAAACGGACTCCCGCAAGTTAGTCAGGTGGTTTGCTAAAACTTTTTCATTTTCCACCATCTTTAAAGACTTCTGGGTTACAACCCCTAAATTTGAAATGATGGCGTTAAATGCTTCTTCTATAGTTATTTCCGAGCCTCGAGGAGGTGTAAACCGCAAACGGGCAAGTTCCAAGGCGTTTAGTCCATTGCCCACGGCTCCCGGATCATCCTCGCCGGGATTTACATTCTTTGAGCTGGCCCGGATCAGTCTTACGTTTTCAGCAATATTAGGGTTAACCCTAATATTTAAAGCAGCAAAGCCTAATTCGCCCTCCGGCCAAACATACCCGTCATCATCGGTTGAATTATCGAAGACAAAGAAATAAAGAGGTTCGCCCCCGCCGTTACCGTCTAAGTCATAACCCTTATTATGAATTTTATTAAAGGCATCTGCAAACTGAAAAGTCCACTTATCCAATTTATCCATAAAGTCTTGGACCTCTTGATCCCGCAGCTGACGCATGCCCCCTATCTCACCGGATTTGATTTCCACTGCACCGCCTGTCGCCGTCCAGAAAATTTCATTTTTGGCGTAATTCTCTTCCTCGGTAGGAACGGCGTTAATGCCAAGTTCGTAAGAGGTGCTGCGGTGCACTAGGCTGGCCCCTCCGATGGTAACACCAATCATGTGGGCATGATCCTGGACAACTTCAATATCCACGAGCTTCGAAAGATCTTCCAACAAAGCATCGCGTGAATCCATCAAATCGTTAGGAAGACTGCCGGTAGCACTGATTTTCCCGATCTGCACATTTAAATCGGCGATTCTGGCCGCTAAAGAATTTACTTCACTGACCTTAATCGGGATATTAGTGTTTAAATTTTCCCGCATTTCCTGAAGGTGCTCCCGGGTATTCCGAATTGCTTCGACCACCACTTGGGCTCTTTGCACAACTACTTCCCGTACCGCTTCAAATTCCGGTTCCCGGCTTAAGTCCTGAAGAGAATCCCAAAACAAATCCAGGGCAGCATGAATCCCGTTTTCCGTTGGTTCGTTAAAGAAAAGTTCCACTTGGGTTAAACCATCTTTGAGGCTTTCCCAGTAGTTAAGGCTGTGCAGCTGCTGGCGCAGGCGCATCTCCACAAAACTATCCCGCATGCGCACTATTTGACTGATTTCTACGCCGGTGCCCATCTGGCCGGAGGAAGGAGTATAACCCATCATCGGCATTGGATACGGGCGAGTGGCGGCATGCAGAGCGCTCTGCCGAGAAAAATTAGGATTATTGACGTTAGCTACGTTATGCCCTGTAATATCTAAAGAGTGCTGTTGGGCTTGCAAAGCACGCAAGGCGATGGAGATCCCGCTAAAAGTTGTCCTCATTTAAATTACACCTTTCGATCAAAGATCGTTTTACTTTGGGAACTGGCCCCCGTCCGAGCATAGGTTGGACCTGTGCCATCCACTAGAAGCACATTTAAAGAAAACTGCACATAGGCCAGGGATTCAGCAAGCAGTTCTTGGTTGAGATGGTTCAGAGATTGCAGATCGGCCAGATTCTCGGCCAGCCTGGTTAGCAAAGGAGCTACTTGCACCTGATCCTCGTCCCGGAGCTGCAGCACCCACTCTTCTACGCCGCGGCCCGGTGCTATCGTATCAAAGAGCACAGCCCGCTCATTATCCACCGTTTCCAGCTTGGTAAGGATCTTGTGTTCTTGGCCGGCTAGACGGGCAACCTCTTGAGCATTGTTAATTTCATCTTTCTTTTTTGAGCTCAATTCAATAAGTCTTTCCAGCAGTTGGTTTTCAGCTTCCAAAACAGCTGTCAGCTCCTGTAAAAGATCCATAACTACCAACCTCGTTCTCTAGATTTTAAAATACCAAGTGCAATCTGCTTGGCGGACACTTCATAGGTGTCTGATTCTAGCGCTCTTTTAATTTTTTCCGCGGCCGGCCTAACCTCCGGAGCGTCTTTTAATTTTCGAAGCAGAGCTTGCATCTCTTTGCCTTCGGTAGATAGCTCAACTTCATCGCTGGGCGCGGCACTTTTAGCCTGCTTGCGCAGTTGGCTAACTTGTTTTTGTTCTTGATAAATCCGGGCAATCCGCTGCACGCCTTTATTGGAAATAATCATGATTAAGCCCCTTTCTACCCTCACCCTTTACTTCGGCAGGCTTTTAGAAATACTTTAGTTATCTTCTTTTTCTTATTTGGTCTAAATAACGAATTCTGGTTTTATCCCGTTTTGCTTCGGAAAAGGGTTTCTCGGTTTGGGACACCTGGCCTTGTTTTAAAGCCGCCCGGCATTTGGGGCAAATCCGGCCGCTTTCAATGGAAACACCACAGATCTCACAGGTAAGCTGGACATCTCGGGGAATAATATTTAAACGGCCTGCTTTAATAAATTCATAAATCGTTTCCACATTTGTTTCTGTTGCTTTGGCCACTTCGGCCACGGAAGCCTTTGGATTCGCCGCTAAGTAATCTTTAACCAGGATAAAAGCTTCCTGCACCTTTTGATAACAGTCCGAACATAGACGGCGGGTGGGGTGGGCAAAAATTCGGTTGCATTTCTCACAGTTTCGCAGCAATTTTTTTCCTCCTCACAAAATTTCTGTCCGCGCCAGGAACACTCCCCGCGGCTTGCCTCCATAACTCTCTATCACTTGAGCCAGGGCCCGAAAAGTAAAACCGGAAGTAATCACATCGTCAACAATCAAACAGCGCTTGCCCCGCAAATTAAAACCGGGAAGAACCTGAAAAGCGCCGCGCAAATTGAAATTACGCTCATTATAGCCTAAATTGCTTTGGGGCCCGGTTTTTTTAGCCCGCACCACCCCCTTAAAGACCGGCCGCCTCCATCCTCTGCTAATATTATCGGCCAGAAGAGCCGCTTGATTAAACCCTCTTCGGGCCAAACGGCTGGGGTGGAGAGGTACAGGAACTAGGTAATTTACTGAAGCGAGGGATGGTTCTTCCTGTAAAGCCCTTGAGAGAAGAATCCCGAAAGCGGCGGCAATTTCGCGACCGTTTTGATATTTCATCTTGTGAATCAATTCCCTAGCAAAACCTTGATAGGGCAGCAGGGAATAACAACTGTAACCGTGCATTTTTACTGCTTCCCATTTAACCGCCAGGGAATCAAGGCAGACCCGGCAGCAGCCAAGGTCCAAACAACCTTCCCGGGCGCAGAAAGGACAAAGAGGCTTAGGGGGAAAGACCAAATCATCCCAGGCGCGCAGCCAATCGAAGAGGCGGTTCATAGTAATAACCCCTTCTCCGCCGCTTCCCGGTTCAGTTTTTGAATCAGCTGCACCGCTTCCCGCATAGCGGCGGTAGCTCTTTCCCCTATAAACAGCACTGTACCCTCCGGTGCATCCGCGGCCCGGCCTACCCGCCCGGCCATTTGAACCAGTGTGCTTCGGGTAAAGATAGGGTGATGAGCATAAAGGACAATTACTCCTATTCCCGGAAAATTAACCCCCCGCTCCAGGATAGATGTTGACACAACAATATCTAGGAAGCCCCCTCGGAGCTGTTGGATTGTGGTTTCCCGTTGCGGAGCCTGCGAATGGCAAAGAGCTACCTTTTTGGCACTCCCTAAGCGCAGGCACCGGAAAACAGCTTGGCAAGAAGCAATAGTGGGAGCAAATATGAGCCAAGGGTGCCTCTCGTTTTCTAGGACGGTTGTAATTTCCCCCGGTAAGGGCCGCGCAGCAAGATCTTCCCATGGGGGCAGCGGCCTAATCATAATTTGAGGTACAGGCAGAGGATGTCCGTGAAAACGAGCCGGGATGGTAATCAGCGCCTTCCGCCGCTGGACGGAGGCGGGGGTCGCGGTCATTTCCACTAGTTTTCCGCCGGGAGCCATGGCCCTTTTTAACCCAAAGCGGAGTGCTTCGCTGCCCTGATAAGGAAAAGCATCCACCTCATCTAAAATTACCAAAGCAAAACGGCGATAGAAACGGAGCACTTGGTGGGTGGTAGCTACCACAAGGTTCCCCGGAACAAGGATGGGCCGTCCGCCGTGGTGAACTGCCAAAGCTGCTTGAGGAAAAGCGTTTTGCAGGCGTTGAGCCATCTCCTTGACGATATCTAAACGCGGTATGGCAAATAGTACTTGAAATCCTCGGCTTAAAGCCTCAGCAATTAAAGGAAAGGACACTTCTGTTTTCCCCGCGCCGCAAGCGGCCCAAACCAACGCCTGGGACTGGGGTCCGTGCCAAAATTTTAGCAGTTCCCGGGCCGCACCCCGCTGGGCCCGCGTTAACTGATGAGAAAACTGCCAGGAAACAGGCTTAACAGGCCCGCTCCCGGCAGGGGCGGGAACAGCAATTAGAGTTGTGCAGCCCCGGTTCGGGCCTAAGCTGGAACATTCCGGGCAGATGGGACATTGCAGCGAACCGCAGCTGCTGCAGGGCCTGTTAAGGACGGTTTCGCTGTTACAGCGGTTGCAAACCAAGCGGCCCCAGGAATCACGCCTAATTCCGGGAAACTGTAGTAAAGCCTTTTTATAGACACCTTGATCCAAGGCCCTGCTCACATCAGCGGGCCAAAAACCCTTTTCCCGCAAGGCCTTCATTAAGTACCGCTCAGTTAAAATCCGCCCCCTGACAAGCTCGAGGATAAAAGTTAAAGCATCCCGGCCCAGCTGGCCTTGCTCGGCTGCCCCTCCCTGCCGCCGGTGGCGGAAAGAAAGAGACCACTTCCACCAGGGGGCCAAAAAACCCCGCAGCCTTTTTTTCCATTGGCCAAACAGGGCATAGGCCTCATAACTGGGTGCCGGGCCGGTAAGAATCCAGGCTGGGCCGGCTTTTTCCAAAAGCAGATCCCGGAGGTTGAGGGGGTTTCTCGCCAAACCCAGTCGGAACTGCCCCTTTTCTTGCACAGCGTAGACTTGCAATTTTTGCATAGGTCCTCCTTGACCCCGGGCAGAATCATTATTCGCTGTAAACCCATCCTAATCCTGCCCCGGGATGCTAAAACGGCACAGCTTTCACCTAGGCGGATTGCAGCAAAAATTAAAAATGGGCAAAAATAAAGGCGATAGCCAGGGGTCGGGGTTTGGGGGTGGCTACCGCCTTATTTATAATTTACCAGCTTGTATCTTTAAATGTATTCTACCATTAAATTATACCGTTTAATATCGGACAATGGTCCTGTATGTACAGGACCATTGGTCTAGAGATCAGATCGTTAGCGCAAAGTTACCGCAAGACAGGAAATAGTCTTCCGGAAATAGAAGAAGATCCCACCGTCCCGAACCGGACGAGTACAAAGTATCCAGAGGTAAGACCTTCTATGCAATATCTATTCGATGACAATCTAGCGGTGTTCTTTCAAAAAGTATTGAAAAAATCTTTCATTGAGTTCAAAGAACATGATTTGACGATGTTTCAAAAGATGCTCAGGGACGGAATGAATAATATTTGTGGTACGTTTCAAAAAAGTTATTTGAACGCATAGATGATCATTTTGTCTCCAATGTCTCCCATCGGAAAGATTGGGTAATTGAGCGCAGAGGCGATGTTAAAACTGTTCTTTCCCTATTTGGTCAAGTAACTTACCAGCGCACCTGCTTTAAGAATAAGAAGACCGGCCAATACTCCCTAGAGCAGTGGGATACGGGCCCCGCCGGCGCCTGGACTCGCTAGTTTAACAGTCAAAAGGTATTTCCAAGAAGAAAATTAGCAGATGGTACGCCTCTTTAGGCGATTTTTTTGTCAAATTTTATTCATTGGGGCCCTCTAGTGTCATCTAGTATAGTACAATAAAGGGTAAAGAAAAGGAGGTGCAATGCATATTTCTGAAGGTTGCCAAACAGAAGAGCGGGAGAATCAATCTTTCCCTCGTTCCCGGCTTTAGGGACCCGCTGATAAAGAAAACAAGGCATCGGGTTTTGGAGAGTTTAGGTTATGTAGATAAATGCCTTGATCGCTACGAAGACCGATAGCACACTTTAGCCCACTTTGACGAACACCGGGTCGTGATCATATAATTTGTTCACGAAAGAGTGTCAATGCTGAGTAATGTGGATCGGTCCGTTAGCCAAAGGAGCATTGCGGTACGTTAAACATCGATTACGCCCCGAAAACCGGTGAATGCTTAAACACCAAGCAAATCCCTTAATTGGACGAAGAAAAGATAGCAGAAAACGAGAAGTACGATGGCTACTATGCAATGCCCGATGCCGGATCGAACGTAGTTTTCGGATTACGAAACACGACCTTGAAACCCGTGCCGTTCATTGATCCTTGGAGGCCGGAATCAAATCCCATTTTCTCACCTGTTTTATTGCCCTTTTAGTTCTGAAGCTTCTCGCTAAAAGACTGAGGGAAAAACACGCACCGGAACAGATAATCGAATCCCTGAGAAAATACAGGGGGCGTGCCACATTAAGGATAACGTGTTTAGATTGGTTTACTATGACTCGGTTATTCGCGATCACTGAACCTCACTTTAGATCGCCGATTGTTAACGGCTGCCAGCATGCGGCAACTTGTGGCGGACAGCAAGAAAAAACCCTAAGATATACAACATTTTTTAGGAAAAAGGAAATCTCTGAAAACGCCCATTTTAGAGTGTCACAGAGGTTTTTCCGTTTTTCACTGTAAAAGTCGAGATCTAGGCGGATTGCAGCAAAAATAAAGGCGATAGCCAGGGGTCGGGGTTTGGGGGTGGCTACCGCCTTATTTATAATTTACCAGTTTGTATCTTTAAATGTATTCTACCATTAAATTATACCGTTTGATATCGGACAATGGTCCTGTATATACAGGACCATTGGTCTAGGGATCAGCTTGTTATTTAAACAAAGCTATGGTATAAATGTATCTTAAAAGGAGGACGCCATCTTGATTACTTTAAAACGGATCCAAGAAAATCCCGTTTTTACGACTTTAATAGATAAATCCAACGCTTATCTGCGGGCCCGCGGCTACACCGAACACGGGCAGCGCCACGTCACTTATGTGTCCCAAAAAACGGCATCGATTTTAAAAGAACTCGATTACGACCGGCGTCTTGTGGAATTGGGCGCTATTGCCGGTTATCTTCACGATGTCGGTAATCTGCACAACCGTAAACATCACAGCCTTTCCGGAGCAAGCCTAGTTTATTTCGAACTGCGTAAATTAGGCATGGATCTTGAAGAAATCTGTACCATAACCACGGCCATCGCCAATCACGAAGAGGAAATAGGCCATCCGGTAAGCCCCGTTACAGCCGCCTTGATTCTCGCTGACAAAAGTGATGCTCACCGGACCCGCGCTAACCGCACAAAAAACGATCGCAGGCCTGGAATCCACGATCGGGTTAATCTAGCTATTACCGCCACTAAACTATATGTAAGTCAAAACCCCCGCACTATAACTTTTGAAATTTCCTTTGACCAAAAAATATGCCAGATTATGGACTTTTTTGAGATCTATTTAAAGCGGATGGAAATGTCCAAGGAGGCTGCTACGGTCCTGGGCTGCCGATTCCGTTTGCTTATAAATAATCTGGAATTTCTCGGGCATTTACCGGAAACTTAATCCAAAGGCTTAACTCCCCTGCTAACTGCATAAACTGCGGCCTGAGTGCGATCTTCCACGTCCAATTTCCTAAAGACGCTGGTCACGTGGTTTTTTACTGTTTTTTCGCTAATTTCCAGGGAAGAGGCGATCTCTTTATTACTCATCCCCTCTACAATACAACGGAGGACCTCCAACTCCCTGGCGGTAAGCTCGTTAAAAGCGGCTGTTGTCTGCAGCCTGCCGTATTCAATTTCCAGTTGATGATAATGTTCCATAACCTTTTCCATTAAATGGGCCGGGTAGACTGACTCCCCCGCTGCCACCTGTTTAATAGCACGGACCACTTGGCTTAATTCCGCGTCTTTGAGCAGATAGCCGTTAGCCCCAATGCGGATCATTTCATTCACATAAGACTCGTCGTCATGAATTGTAAGGATCAATAATCCCAAGGAAGGCTGTTTCTTTTTTAAGATTTTAGCAACTTCAATCCCGTTCATACCGGGCATGTTAATGTCTAGTAAGACAACTTCCGGGCGCAGTTGTTCCGCGAGCTCAATGGCCTCTTTCCCGTTGGAAGCTTGTCCCACCACGACAATATCGTCTTCCAGATCCAGGAGTTTAACCAGCCCCTGCCGTAAAAGCGGGTGATCATCGACTATCAAAACCCTAACCGACTTCATTAAAGAACCCCCCATTCTAGGTATAGTTAATTGGCACATTTACCACTATTTTTGTTCCTTTTCCCGGTTCAGTTAATATCCGCAGATTGCCGTTTAGGATCTTAATTCGGTTTTGCATAATTAATAAACCGAAATGCCTGCCTGTTTTAACTTTAGATTGAATCGCGGCCATTGAAAACCCTCGGCCGTCGTCTTCCACCTCGACATTTATCTGGTGCGGTAAAAACTCTATACAGACTACAATGGAATTGGGATCACCGTGCTTACAGCTATTATTTAAGGCCTCCTGGATAGTCCTAAACAGTGCCAACTCCACATTGGAATCCAAACGCACTTCTTTGCCCAGCAGATTGAAATGAGTGGCAATACCCGTTGCTTTTGAAATCCCCTGCAGTGAATTTTTTACCGTTAGGACCAAACCCAAATCTTCCAAAGTCATGGGATTCAAATCATAGATTATACGCCGCATTTCTTTGAGGCTGCTTTTGACAACAGTCTTAAAGCCGATAAAGTTTTCCCAAGCCTCGTCAAAACGCCCCGCAGTATAAAGCCGTTCACAGATTTCCATTTGTAATCCTAAATTGACCAGATCTTGAACAGGACCGTCGTGTAAGGCGCTGGCCACACGTTTGCGCTCGTGTTCCTGCCCTTTTAAGATTTCTTGGCTTACCAGCTCCCGTACTTCAATGTTCTCGATCTGAACATTAACATCCTGGATATTACCTGCTAAGTAATTCAAGGCCACCCCTACCCGGGAAACAAGGCCTTCCGCTTTCTCCACAATTTCTTTCAGCCTGACAAATGTTTGCTCTAAGTTATCCCGGCGCAGGCGTAAATTAGCTTCCTTTTCCCGGGCCAAAGCCAGCCGTTCCCGCAGGCTGTTGGCTTTCTCGTAAACCCCCCTTTTTTGTTCTTCACTATAATCATCATAGTTCTTACTGACCTGATAAAGGAGGACACGCGTCTCTTTAAATCGGCGCCCTAATTCTTCCACATCTAAAATAGCTTGATGCATTTCCCGGCGCACTTCATTTAACATTTTTTCGGTTCGGTCACATTCGCGCCTAGCACTTTCCGCTACTTCGTAGATCTCGCCCCGGCTTTCTTCCAATGCCCCTAAAGTCTTGCTTAGGATTTTCTTTAAAGCATTCGCTGACAAAAGCCCGTCGTTCATTGAGATTCCCCTTAATCATTAGCTTGATTTATAATTATTTTTTGGTGTTGACAAACAGGGCCGGCCCCTTTATACTTTAGTTAATATTGATTATAACATTAGTTGCTACTCTTATCCAGAGCGGTGGAGGGACTGGCCCTATGAAGCCCGGCAACCGGTGGCAAAGCCCACAAGGTGCCAATTCCAGCTGGAAGCTTCCAGAAAGATGAGAGGAGAGGCATTCTCGATTTAGATAAACTAGATTGAACCTCTTCTTTTCAGGAGAGGTTTTTTTAATAAGGAGGAAAAGCACGGCATGATTCGCTTTAAAGGGGTTGAAAAAACATTTGGGGGAACCCCCCCGGTTCACGCCCTAAAAGGAATTGATCTGGAAATTCCCGCCGGGAAAATATTTGGGATTATTGGCCAAAGCGGGGCTGGCAAATCTACTCTACTGCGCTGTATTAATATGTTAGAGCGGCCCAGCGGCGGCGAGGTTTGGGTTGATGATCTTTTAATGAATGACCTCACTCCTTCCCAACTGCGCCAGGAACGGAAGAAAATGGGTATGATCTTTCAGCATTTTAATTTATTGAATTCCAGAACAGTGTTCGGCAATGTAGCTTTTCCCTTGGAAATTATTAAAACCGGGAAATATAAAATCCGGGAAAGGGTTTTAAGCCTCTTGGATTTAGTAGGCTTAGCAGATAAAATCCATGCTTATCCCAGCCAGTTAAGCGGAGGGCAAAAACAAAGGGTGGGCATCGCTCGGGCCTTGGCAACCAAGCCGCGCCTCCTTCTTTGTGATGAGGCCACCTCTGCCCTTGATCCGGAAACAACAAAATCCGTACTGCAGCTGCTGCAGAAAATTAACCAGACACTAAATCTAACTATTGTTTTAATCACCCACGAAATGCCGGTCATCCAAGAAATTTGCGACTATGTGGCTGTCTTGGAAGATGGGGCCCTCCAGGAAGTTGGCCCTGTGATCGATGTTTTCACCCGCCCTCGGACACCATCTACTCAGCGCATGCTGCAGGGATTTTTTGCACCCCGGATTCCAAGCCAACTCCGGAATTCTAAAAATACCCTTCTGCGCTTGACTTTTGTTGATCAAAAGGCCCACGAGCCCATTATATCCAAGATGATCCGCCATTACGATATTGATGCCAACATCCTTTTCGGCAGGATTGATCAGATGAAAACAACTCCTTTCGGCCTTCTCTTAATGGAGCTATCGGGTTCTCAACCACAGATCGAAAAATCTATAAACTTTTTGAAAGAAAATTTAGTTGAAGTGGAGGTGTTAAGCTGATGCTCTGGCAAGCAACTTTGGAAACATTGACAATGGTAGGTATTTCTACGGCGGTAGCGGCTTTATGCGGGCTCCCTTTAGGAATTTGCCTAACTATTACCGACAAACACCATATTTTAGAACAGCCTTACCTGAACAAGCTGCTGGGCAGCATAGTGAACATTGGCCGTTCGGTCCCCTTTATCATCTTGATGGTAGCTATTATTCCTTTCACGAGGAGGATTGCGGGAACTTCTATCGGGACTACGGCCGCAATTGTACCCTTGACAGTTGCCGCTATTCCTTTTGTGGCCCGCCTGGTAGAGACGGCCATGAAGGAAATAGATCCCGGCGTAATTGAGGCGGCTGAAAGTATGGGGGCTTCGCCCCCTGAGATAATTTCTAAAATTCTAATCCCCGAAGCGTTACCTTCTCTTATCTTAGCCTTAACCTTGACTGCGGTTAACCTTATTGGCTATTCTGCCATGGCCGGAGCCATTGGCGGAGGCGGATTGGGTGATTTAGCCATTCGTTTCGGCTATCAACGTTTTCGGGCCGATATTATGCTGCAGACCGTCATTATTTTAGTGGTTTTGGTTCAAGGGATCCAAATGCTGGGGGATAAAATCGCCCAGAGATTATATAACCGCTAGAAGGATAAAAAAGAATTCAAACCGAAGGAGAATTGTAAATGAAAAAGAATTTAATTACCACCTTGATTTTGGCAGTGACCTTATTATTCGGAGTTACTTCTGCTAGTGCAGCTGTTCTAAAGGTTGGAGCCACTCCCGTACCCCACGGCGAAATCCTGGAAGTCGCCGCCCCCTTGTTGAAGAAAGCGGGAATCACTCTGGAAATCGTGGAATTCACCGATTATGTCCAGCCCAACCTAGCCCTGCAGGAAGAAGAGCTGGACGCCAACTTCTTCCAGCACGTACCTTATTTAGAAGGCTTTAACCAGGACGCGGGGACTAACCTTAGATCCTTGGTAGGGATTCACGTAGAGCCTTTAGGCGTTTATAGCCAAAAACTTTCCCGGCTGGAAGATCTTCCGGTCAAAGCCCAAATTGCCATCCCTAACGATGCTACCAACGGAGGCCGGGCTTTGCTCCTCCTCCAGGAAGCGGGGTTGATTAAATTAAATCCGGAAGCGGGAATTGTCCCCACCGTCTTTGATCTCACGGAAAACAAGCTTAATCTTAAGTTTCACGAACTGGAAGCTGCTCAGTTAAGCAGAAGTTTACCGGATGTGGATGCAGCTGTAATCAACGGAAATTACGCTTTGCAGGCTAACCTAAATCCGGTGACGGACGCCATCTTTCTAGAAGGAGCCGAATCACCTTACGTCAACGTTTTAGCAATACGGGACGGGCAGGAAGAAAATCCCGCCCTACTGGAACTGGCCCAAGCCTTGACCAGTGAAGAAGTGCGGGCCTTCATTCTGGAAAAATATGAAGGTAGCGTTGTACCTACCTTTTAAATTCTGAAGGGGTGGCCTTTGGTCACTCCTTTTTTTCGCTTAAGATTTTAACTCCGTAAGGCTCAATAAACAAAGGCTGCTTAAGATAAACCGTTTCTAAACTCAGCAGCTCCCGCAATTCAGCACTTGCTTCCTGGGGCCAGGAGATTGCACACAAATCCACTTGGGCCCTCCGGGGCGAATTATTCAAAAGCACTAAAATTTGGCCCGGACTACCAAATCTGACAAAACCAAAAATATTGGAAGCGTTATCTGCCCAGACCGTACGGCAGCTCCCAATCCTCAGCAGCGGATAGCTATTCCGCAAACTGATCAGTCGGCGGTACCAGGATAAAAGCCCCTCGTTTTGCTTATTCCGATCCCAAATCATGCCTCGGCGGCAATCGGGATCATTTCCCCCTTTTAGCCCCACTTCGTCACCGTAATAAATTAAGGGAGCCCCGGCGTACGTCATTTGAAAAGCAACCGCTAAAGAAAACTTGGCTATGCTGCCTCCGCAGGCTGTCAAAAATCTTTCTGTATCATGGCTTCCTAAAAGATTGAACAAAGCTAAATTCACTGCTTCGGTGTAGTTAAGCTGGACTTTGGCCACACGATGGGCAAAAGACTCGGCCCGGATGCTATCCTTGGCGAAAAATTCTAGGCAAGCGTACTGTAGGGGATAATTCGTGACGCTGTCAAATTGATCCCCCCTCAGCCATTCACCGGCCTCATGCCAAATTTCACCAACCAGGAGGGCCCGGGGATTTTCCGCCTTTACGGCTCGGCGAAACCCCCGCCAAAACTCTCGATCGACTTCGTTGGCCACATCCAGGCGCCATCCGTCTATCCCAAATTCCCTAATCCAATAGGTGCCGACTTGATAAAAATATTCTTGGACTTCCGGATGATCTGTCCTTAATTTTGGCATAACGGCCACTTGATTGCCGAATGTTTCGTAATTGGGCGGATCAGTCCGCAGCGGATAACCCTCTATATTAAACCAGGAACAGTAGGGGGATTCTTCGCCTTTCGCCAGCACATCTTGAAAAGCAAAGAAACCGGCCCCGCAGTGATTGAAAACTGCATCAAATATGATTTTAATTCCATGCCGGTGGCAAAGTTCTACTAAATTCCGCACCGTTTCTTCACTGCCGAAATAAGGATCAATCCGGTAATAGTCCCTGGTGTCATACTTGTGATTGCTGGGTGCTGTAAAAATTGGGGTTAAATATAGCAGATCAATCCCTAGATCCAGAAGATAATCGAAATTCCCGATGATTCCTTCCAAATCCCCTCCTTTATAGCTCTCCGCGGAGGGGGCCGTTTCCCACGGCTCCACCCGGGGAGGATCGATGCTGGAATCACCTTTGGCAAAACGTTCCGGAAAAATCTGATAGGCTACAGCGCCTTGAGCCCAAAGGGGCGGCTCCCAAAGATCTTGGTTGGAGATGTAGGGATATTGGAAGTGGGTGTTAGGACGCAGATCCTCAAAAAAACCTTTCTCTGTGTAAAACGCCCGCTTAATCCGGTCATCCAAAAGGAAAACATAGGCGAACCGCTTCGTGCTTAACTTCAATTCAGCTTGGTAGAAATCAAACAGCTCATCCCGGGCCTTAAGCTCCATCTCAGCCAAAAAAAGTTCGGATCCTAAATAGCGATCTTGGTAAAGAACCGTTGCTTTTTTTAAATCGCCGCGCCCCGCGCGCAGAATTACCCTCAGCGTATCTGCGCCGGTGGGATAAGCGTAATTATCGCGAGCCACATGATATACTGCTTCTTTTAACAAGCCGATCCCCCCTGCACTTGCAGCCTTATTTCTTAAGCTTATTCTTAATCGAAGTCCCTTCCCCTGCCGATCAGGGGCCAGGCGAGCCCGATTCTCCAAACTAAACCGGATTTATTATTCCAGCCCAGTTGATTAAACCAATAGGCGCTGGGTTGGCATAACAGCCCTAGTTCATGCTGGGAGGAAAAAACCGCCCCCTTATTCCAGGGTGAACTAAGCTGTAGCGTATTCCGGGCATAAATTGCCCAATAATCCGAAAGCTCATATTTTAAAGTATGCGCTATTTCACCCAATACTAAGCCGCCCCCAACCCACCAGCTGTTTTTCAGGACCCCCTGCCAAGATCCGTTGGCGTAAAATGCATCCCAACCGAAGCCCGCCCTCCAGCCGTCTTCTCGGTCCTTGCCCAGATAAAACTCCCGGGCCCCCCTTCGATACTGCAGATAAAAAGGCCTCTGCATATGGGAGCGAAACAACCACCTGCCCCGGCTGACGGTGCCGTAGTCAAGCTGTAGGCTTTCTTTTTTTAATTCCAAACGAAACTTTTCTTTGTCTAAGTTCACCCAGAGAAGCCGTTCCTTTAGTCCCGCACCAAGACTCCAGTCCCCCGTACCGTAGCTAAACTCTAAATCAGAGGGGCTAAGTTTAACCCGGTAACCGCCCCGCCTGTGTTCCAAACGGAAAGTTGGGTTTTTGCCGGTTTCCCTAGGAAAGGCGACCCCCACCGACCAAGAGCCTTTCTGCCAAGTTCCCGCCTTTTCCCGCTGGTTTTCCGCCCACAGCCATTCTCCCCAGTTCAGGGGTTGGTTTAACCCGGACCAAAAATGAAATTGCCCTTCTTCGGCCCTAACCCTAATTGGGCCTATCTGCCCCCGCAGAACTTGTTTTTTGGGATCGGCATTTAAAAACCAGGAGCCGGACTTAGCCGTCAAACGCCAAGAGAAATCGGGATCCAGGATTAAAACCGGAAAAACAAAATCCGGAATCTCTAATTCCGCTTCCTCGGTTAACAGAAATTTATGCAGCAACCCCCCAGTTCCCGGGCTTATCCACACTAGCCCATCCCGGCTGCTCGGCACAAAAAGGGGCCCAAAACGCTCGCCGTAAAAAGAGAGCTCACCCTCCTGATTAGTATAGCGGATTATGCCGCCGGGCAGAAGGCAAGGGACTGCGCCAAGCGCACCCTGCTCATCACAGATTTCGATTTGTTCCAGGGAAGGCCGATCAAACCAGCCCTTACTTCTGAATACTTTAAGCAGGGCCTCTTCTTTCCCATAGGTCGCTAATACTTTGCTTGGCCCCGAGTTTTGCGGCAAAAGGGCTTGGATAGAACCCCTCAGCTGATTTTGTTTCGCAGTAAGCGGCGGAATCGCCAGGACTAAGCTAGTGGCACCAGGTTCATTTTCTATTTTTAAACAGTAGCCTTCTAAAACCCAGATAGATGAAAGCAGCAAATCCTCCGGTTTACTAAAAACAAGACGCTGGGCAGGGGCAGGTCCCGGCAGCTGCAGACTAAGGGAGACCTTCTCCCCTGCATCCAAGAGTAGACTTGAGGGACTCCAGCTTAAGCGGGAATCGCCGCCTTTTGTCCCCGGCCTCATTTTCTCAGCTTGAAGAGAACCATTCCCCACATTAATTCGGCGGTCCCCCCAAATAACACGATCGTCCCCGCTCAACAAAAACCACTGATAATCTTCTAAACAAACTTCATCACCCGAGGCGCGTCCAACACAGACATCCTCGGAGTTAAGAGGCATTATCCAATAATTTCCTTGACTGGAAAGGCCTAAGATACCTTGAGCCCCGTTTAATTCAATCGCAATTTCCGCCTTCTGACTCCCCAGGTTAAATTTAGCAGAATCAAGTACCACTTTTAGGGACTGGCGGGCCTGGGCCGGGCCCTTTCCTTTAAATGCTGCCGCGGGCAGGGGATCTTCTTCTTTCCCGAAAAGGTTTAATCCGGAAGCACAGCGAAACGATAGAATCCAGTCCTCGGAAGCTTCGATCCAGTATTCGAAGTCCAGAACCGCGTTTTTTACTTCTCCCGGAGCAAGAGTAAATGTAAAAAGAGGCTGGCCTGCACAGCTGGAAACGCCCAGGATCAAAAGGAGAAAAACGAATCCCGCCAACCTCACCTTTCCAACCCCGCTTTCCTGGGCCTTAAATCAACGGCTTCCACCCAAGAAGGCAGGTTGATCCTTAAATCCCTAGTGCGGCCGGCTAAGACCACCCCGCTTTGAACTTCCATCTTCTTCCCTAAATTACCGCCGGAATCATAAAACAAGACTTCACCCAACCACAAACCAGGGCTTCTGCCTTGATTTTCCACTCTCAAATCCAACGACTGCTCCCAATGCGTCCAGGAAGTTAAGACAACTTTTTCCTCTGCCTTACCTGCTGAAAGAAGAAATAGAACAGCTAAGCGCATAGGCATCCCCTTTTGAAGGGGCTTCACAAAAAGAACTGCGTAAACACTATCTTCGAAATCCCTCGCAACTTCGACTTTGATGTTCTTCTCTTCCCCGGGCTCCAAACGGAACCCTTCGTTTTCCAAGGCCAAGAGAGAATTTGCTTTTTGTATTGAAATCTTGTCTTCCAAAAAATATATTTGACCTTTTTCATCCTGATCAAAAAGAGCTAAAGAGAGACGGACATCCACGGGCTGCGTGTTCAGTTGGAGACAGTTGATTAAAAAACTGGCACCTTTGGGGACTTGCTCGGCCTCTATGACAACGGGAGAAACAGAGATCCGGGCAAAGCACTGCCCCGCACAGAAAAAAAGAAAAAGTATGCTTAAGATCAGATTCCTCATATTGCAGGTGCCACCGTTAGCTCCACCTGGAGGGAATGGGATCCAAGGGCATCGTCATAACTGCTGGTAAACCGAAAAGGAAGAACCACTTCCCTGCCTGCTGCCCCGGTAGGTAACTGATTGGTAACCGCTGGCAACCCCATATTTGTAAGCCTTTGCCAAATTCCGCCGTTTTTGCTAAATTCAACCTCCCCCGATAAATCTTCCGATTCCCCTTTTTCGACAAAAGAAACCAAAAGATCCCATTCAATATTAGACCAGACTTTGACTGTTAGGTCCCGGTTGCTGGTTTGCCCGGGAGCGACAGCATCGAACACTAGATTTTCGGGATTAGAGACTGTAAAACCGGAGATCACTTCGATTTCAAAGATAACCAGGCCCGATGAGTGACAGATTCCGCTTAAAGCAATTAAAGCGAGAGTAAACAAACCCAAGAACACGAGTTTGCGCATGCGTTAAGTATCCTCCTTTGGAACAACAGATCCAAGATGATTATATCATCTGCCATTGCGGTTGTCAATTGGCCCTTTTCAGACTATTTAGGATAAAAAAGCGGTGCCCCGGCAAGCGCACCACCCTTTTCTTTATTTAATTTTGGATTTGAGCGCCTCAACCCGATCTAACCGTTCCCACGGAAGATTCAAATCCGAGCGCCCGAAATGTCCATAGCTGGCAACCTGACGATAAATCGGACGCTGTAAATCTAAGTTCCGAATAATGGCGGCCGGGCGTAAATCAAAAACCTGATTCACAATCCTTTCTATTTCCTGATCCGGGAGGAGCCCCGTGCCGAAAGAATCAATATAAAGGGCAACGGGGTTGGCCACCCCTATAGCGTAAGCTATTTGGACCTCCACCCTTCTGGCTAACCCGGCAGCAACAATATTTTTAGCAACATAGCGGGCCGCATATGATCCAGAACGATCAACTTTGCTGGGATCCTTCCCGGAAAAAGCGCCTCCGCCGTGCCGCCCGAAACCCCCATAAGTATCTACAATAATTTTGCGGCCGGTAAGACCTGCATCACCCAAGGGGCCCCCGGTTACAAAACGCCCGGTAGGATTAACCAAGATTTCCGTATTTTTCCGCCAAAGATTTTCGGGGATAATCGGTTCAATCACCTGGGCAATTATGTCTTGGCGGATTTGTTCTTGCTCAACATCAGGCCGGTGCTGAGTAGAAACAAGGATGCTTTCCACGCCCACAGGGCGGTTTTGATGGTCGTAGACCACGGTAACCTGGGTTTTTCCATCCGGCCGCAGATAAGATATCCGCCCGTTCTTTCTTACTTCTGCCAAACGCTTTGCAAGCCCGTGGGCTAGGGAAATGGGCAGAGGCATATATTCTGCGGTCTCGTCACAGGCATAACCAAACATTACTCCTTGATCGCCGGCGCCCATTTGGGACTCCGGATCCCGAGCACCGGCCCGCCCTTCCAAGGCTAAGTCAACCCCCAATGCTATATCCGGCGATTGTTCTTCCAGCGAGGTCAGCACGGCACAAGTATCCGCATCAAACCCATATCTAGCCCGATCATAGCCGATTTCGCGAATCACCGTCCGCACCACTTTTGGTATATCCGCTGAGCAGCTTGTACTTATTTCCCCCAAAATTAAGACTAAGCCGGTTGAAATCGCCGTTTCGCAGGCGACTCTGGCCAGCGGATCTTTGGCTAAAAACGCATCAACAATAGCATCGGAAACCTGATCACATATTTTGTCAGGATGTCCCTCTGTTACAGACTCCGAAGTAAATAAATAATTCCTTCCCGCCATAAAAACCACCTTTTCAGAAAATAAAACCTCTCCAAGAGAGAGGTTAAGATTCATCTCTCATCTTTCAAGACCCCAACGGGGTTTGCAGGATTTAGCACCTGGCACTCTTTGCTGGTTGCCGGGCTTCATCGGGCCAGTCCCTCCGCCTCT
>JAAYRS010000135.1 GCA_012518645.1 Bacillota bacterium | reverse complement strand
GGAGGTCTATTTGTGAACAAAGCAGAATTAATCGCTGGTGTTGCCGAAAAATCCAACATTACAAAAAAAGCAGCTGGCGAAGTAGTTGAAGCCGTGTTTGCAACCATTTCTGAATCACTAAGTAGAGAGGAAAAGGTCACCATAGTTGGATTCGGCACCTTTGAAGTAAGAGATCGCAAAGCTCGCCAGGGAGTTAACCCTTCCACCAAGGAGCCTATTATGATCCCCGCCACTAAAGTGCCTGCTTTTAGACCAGGCAAGTCCCTCAGGGAAGCTGTAGCCCCAAAGTAGAAAAAACTTGAGCCCCCCGGGAAAAGGGGGCTCTTCTCATCTTTGATCAGAAAGGAGAGCTACTAATGGATTGGCCGGACCTACTTCAAATTATTGAGAAACTCCGCTCGCCCCAGGGCTGCCCTTGGGACCGCAAACAAACCCATCAAAGTTTAAAGCGCTATCTCTTAGAAGAATCCTATGAGCTGTTCGAAGCAATAGATCGTAACAACCCCAACGCTATTGTAGATGAGCTGGGCGATGTCCTCCTGCAAATCCTTTTACATGCTCAAATAGGGAAGGAGACCCAAGCCTTTACCATAGACGATGTAATCCAAAATCTCGCAGAAAAACTGATCAGGCGCCATCCCCACGTTTTCGCCCATAAAGAAGCCGCCACTCCCGAAGAGGTGGCGGTGCATTGGGATGATATCAAAAAAACTGAAAAAGCCGCCGCCCGGCGGACCTCAGTTTTAGACGGCGTACCGCGGGAATTCCCCGCTTTAATGCGGGCCGAAAAAATCCAAAGAAAAGCGGCCAAAGTAGGCTTTGATTGGTCCCGAACTGAAGATGTCGCAGCTAAAATAGAGGAAGAATTAGCTGAAGTCCAAGAGGCCTTAAGCCAAGGCCGCAAAGAGAAAACGGAAGAGGAATTGGGTGATTTGCTCTTCGCCGCGGTAAATTTGGCCCGTTTCCAAGAAATAGACCCGGAATTTGCCCTGCAAAAAGCCACCGCCAAATTTAGCGAACGCTTCCGGTTCATAGAGCAATACAGTAAAGAAAAAGGCCTGGTTTTAGAAGAAATGACCCTGGGGGAAATGAACGCCATTTGGGATCAGGCCAAGGCCCAGTTGTCAGCTATGCAAGAAGCCCCAGGTTTGAAGAAAACTTCCCAAACAGGGTCCAACCAGGGGGATTGAATCCAAATCCTTTTTTTGAAGAGAACCGCCCATCACTAAAAGCAGGAAATAAAGGCTCAGACCCAGGGCCCCGGAAAAGAATGCCGCCGCCGCCAAAGGCCACCACCTGGCAAGGGTGTCTTGCAAATAATAACTAAAGATTGCTGTGGCAAAAGCAGAGAAAAGCGGTTTAAGCACGCCCTTAGACAGGGGGAGCATTAAGCCGATTCTACGCCATACTGCAGCTAAGTTTAACAAGGCAACCACTGTCCAAGCAGCAACCGTACTCCAGGCAGCCCCCAAAACCCCCCAGGCGGGGTGAGCAACCAGGATATAATTTAGGGAAAATTTCAGGACCACTCCCAAAAAGAGATTGCGGACAGGAATATTCATTTTTCCCAAACCCTGGAGGATGCCGGTGGCAGCTTGGATTAGACCTAGAGTAACTGACCCCGCCGCCAAAATCCGAAGAGGCGCCCCTACTTGGGGATAACCAAACAAAACCAAAGCCAAGGGCTGAGCTAGGAAATAGAGGAAAGTAAATGCAGGCAACCCAAAGATCAGCACAATGCGCAGGGCTTTCCCTGCCCGGCGCCGAACCATTTTTTTGTTGCCCAAAGCCCAGGCTTCCGAGACAGCAGGAATTAAGCTTGTGGATAAAGCAACCGTAATAATATTAGGAAGTTGAGATATGGCCAAGGCCATGCCTAAATGTCCCAGCCCCTGGCGGACGGCGTCGGGGGAATAACCTGCGAATTCCATCCGCACCGGAATTAGAACACTGTCCGCCAACTGCATAATAGGCCATAAAATGGTAACTACCACTACAGGGACAGCTAAACTAAATAAATTGCGGAATAAATCCCAGGGGTGCTCAGGGGTGTCCGCTGAAGATTTTTTAATTTTATCCAGCAAGGCTCTCTTCCGCCCCAAATAATAGGCCACTAGCACAAGCCAGCCTACAAATTCTCCTAAGACTGAACCCCAGGCAAGGCCGCTTACAGCAAATTCTATGCCCCGGGGTCTAAGGCGCAAACCTAAATAGAGAGAAACACTTACCCGGACAAGCTGATCTACTACTTGGGAGACAGCTGTTGGCGTCATATACTGCAGTCCCTGGAAGAATCCCCGCCAAGCAGCACTTAAGGCTAAGAAAAAACAAGCCGGTCCTAAAATGGCAATTATGGGCTGCAGGGTCAAATCGCGGGCAAAAGCCGCAGCGAAAAATCGGGCGCCTAAAATTAAAGACAAAGCCACGCCTAAACCTGTACAGGACATAATTGTTACCGCCGAGCGAAAAACCTGTTTTAGCCCTTGGACCCGGCCTTGGGCGGCCTTTTCCGCAATTAATTTGGAAACCGCTACAGGCATGCCGCCGATTGCTAAAACCGCGGCCAGGTAGTGCAGGGGCTTAACTAATTGAAACAGGCCCATGCCTTGATCGGATATAAGGCGCGGTAAAACTATGATATAAGCGATCCCAACCAGCCTGCTTAGGGTACTGGCCGCAGCTAAAATCACGGCCCCGCGTAAAAAAGACTCCTTTGTCATCAGCCCACCCCTTCCGTACAATGTACGTTCTTAAAGGTGCTGATATGACTCGGAGTCCCTAATCTGCCTGCAGTTACTGCTCCATTTGTTTCCCCAAAAAACCAGCCGCGGTTTCACATAATTTCAATTCTAATTCACCGAGGTTGTGGCCGGACTCGTTTGTCCCTAAAATAACGCTTCCGATGGGGTCCCCTTCGGAGATTATCGGTGCTATAACTTGCATGGCAAAATCCCACTGTTCTTCTTCGGGATGTTCCCCCAATCTTGTACTAATACTGCGCCTCGATTCCATAGCTTTCTCTACAATCGGAACAATAGCACGATCCATCCACTGTTTTTTTGAGGCTCCTGAAACCGCCACAACTGCATCCCGATCTGTAATAATGGCAACATGACCGGTGGACTCAAACAAAGAGTCAGAATATTCTTGGGCGAAATCCCCCAGCTCACCTATGGGCGAGTATTTCTTTAAAATAACTTCGCCGCCTCGATCAACAAATATCTCTAAGGGATCCCCTTCCCGAATACGCAAGGTTCGTCGAATTTCTTTGGGAATGACTACTCGACCTAAATCGTCAATACGTCTAACTATGCCGGTTGCCTTCAATGTCACACCCCTCCTCTGAAGATGGCTTGAATTTAGTATAAGCGCCCCTTACCACTTTTATTCATGGCGTAAAACCAACATTACCTCAGCTAGAAAAGCTAAGGCAGCCTGATCTTGAGCATCCTTTTCCACTAAAAGCTGGGCGGTCCGGCCCCGGCGGTAAGAGATTTTCCCCCTTTGGCGCTGAACCAGCGGTTTATAAACTTCGGGATTTAGGCTGAGCCCTTCCAAAAACTTGAGTACAAACTTATTTTTTTTGACGATAATCGTAGCTATGCCCAGGAAACGGGCCAGCACTTTTATCCGGGCTACCTGAAGCAAATTGCGTACCGGTAAAGGCAGGCGCCCAAAACGATCTTGAATTTCTGCTTCCAGCTGATCGCAGGCGTCCAAACTGTCCAGGCTGATGATTTTTCGATACAACTCCACCTTTTGAGGGGGATCCGCCACGTACCCTGCGGGAATATAGGCGTCAACCTCCAATTCTAAGACCGGCTCCGGGGTCTTTAGCTTTGTTTCCCCTTTTAGTTCTTGAATGGATTCCTCTAACAGCTTGCAGTAAAGTTCAAAGCCAACTGAGGCGATAAAACCATGCTGTTCAGGTCCTAACAGATTTCCTGCCCCCCGGATTTCCAAATCGCGCATGGCAATCCGAATACCAGAACCCAGTTCCGTAAACTCTTTAATTGCCGCCAGGCGCTTTTCTGCTTCTTCCGTAAGGATCTTATCTTGACGGTGAGTGAAATAGGCATAGGCCACCCGGTTAGTGCGCCCTACCCTGCCCCTCAATTGGTAAAGCTGGGCTAATCCTAAATGATCAGCGTTATCCACTATAAGGGTATTTACATTTCCAATGTCCATCCCTGTCTCAATAATAGTGGTGCAGAATAAGACATCAAATGCGCCTTGGTAAAAATCAAGCATTACCTGCTCTAAAACCGCTTCGTCCATTTGGCCGTGAGCAACTGTCACCCTAGCCTCCGGCACCAGCTCTTTTAACTCGGCTGCAAGGTACTCGATGGACTGAACCCTGTTGTGGACGAAGTAAACCTGCCCCTGCCGAGCCAGCTCGCGTAAAATAGCCTGCCTAATCAACTGCTGATCGTACTCGATAACGTAGGTGCGGATCGGATAGCGATCTTCCGGAGGGGTCTCGATAACGCTCATATCCCGAACCCCGACCATGGCCATATGCAAAGTCCGGGGGATAGGAGTCGCCGAAAGGGTAAGCACATCCACAGCTGTACTGATTTCTTTTAAACGCTCCTTTTGGGCAACTCCAAAACGCTGTTCTTCATCTACGACTACTAAACCTAAATCCTTAAAAACCACATCTTTGGATAACAAACGATGAGTGCCGATTACCACATCAACAATTCCGCTTTGAACACCTTCAAGGATCCGGCTGATTTCTTTAGGTGTTTGAAAACGGCTCAAGACAGCTACATTAATGGGATAACCCTCAAAACGCTCTAGAAAGGTCCTTTGATGCTGCTGGGCCAAAATGGTGGTGGGAACCAGCACTCCCACCTGTTTACCGCTGGAGACTGCCTTAAAAGCCGCCCTAATTGCGACTTCAGTCTTGCCGTACCCCACATCCCCGCAAAGTAAGCGATCCATGGGGCGGGGTTTTTCCATATCCTCTTTTACCGCCGCAATGGCTTCGAGCTGGTCCGGTGTTTCCGGATAAGGGAAAGAATCCTCAAACTCCGACTGCCAAGGAGTATCCTCAGGATAGGCAAATCCGGCAATAGTTTCCCGTTCTGCATAGAGTTTAATTAGGCCCTCCGCCATCTCCCGGACAGATTCTTTGGCCCTTTTTTTCAGGCGCGCCCACTCGCTGCCGCCTAATTTGGAAAGGCGGGGCGGGGCTTCTTCCAATCCCACATAGCGCTGCAGATAGTGGATCTGATCCGTAGGCACATACAAACGGTCTTTCGCCGCATAACGAATATGCAGGTAATCTTTAGAGCGGTTCTCTACTTGAAGAGCTTCTATACCTAGATATTGACCTATCCCGTGGTTGACATGCACCACGTAATCGCCCACCTTAAGCTCGTGAGGCGCCAGCCGCAAACCTTCTTCTACTTTCGCCGCCCGGGCCTTAGGCCTCCGCCGCCCAAACAGCTCTAATTCCGTCAGCACTGCTAATTTAAAGCCGGGAGCAACAAAACCTGTTTCTAAACTCCCCGTGGTCACAACGCAGTTACCTGTTTTCAGCTCTCCGTTCACCCGTTCTCTATAAAAGGCGGGGATTTCTTCCTCCCTAAGCAATTCTATAATCCGCTGGCCCCGCTCTGCAGTGGAGGTCATAATTAAGAGTCGGAAACGATCTTTTCTCCACTTTTTCACTTGTTTTAACATCTGGTCAATGCTGCCGCTAAAGTGTTGCGGAGAGCGCAGGTCCAAAGAACTTTTCCCGGCGTTGTCCATTCCGGGGATTCTTTTCCCTAAAACAGACAGATAGGCCCTGGGGAACTCCCCTATTTTTTCCCATAGCTCGTTCCAGCTCCAATAAAGTCCCAGCAGATCGGGGAGGATCTTACCCTTCTCCAAAAGTTGAGTAAGATTTTCGTTTATTTCCGAGTGGGCAGCATTGGCAGCATCTTTAACCCGGACAGGTTCATCCAGGACAACCAAAGCATCGGCAGGCAGATAATCTAAAAAGGATTGGACGCTCCCTAGGAAAGTCTTGTATTGATCGATCCCGGCAAAATAGCGATGCTCTTCAAGCCGTTCCAAATTCCGCGCCGTTTGGGCTAATAACTGATCGGCTTCCTCGGCCAGGCCAAAGCCGTAAAGGCGTTCACTTTGCTTTTGGGCGGCCCGCCAAATTTTTTCCCCAACTGCCGGCAAAGTCCCAGAATCGTATAAAGTCTCCCGGGCGGCGCTGACCATATATTCTTCAATATTTTTCAGGGATTTTTGGGTTTCGAATTCAAATAGACGCAGGGAATCAACAACGTCCCCGAATAATTCAATCCGCAGCGGGTGGGGGGCTCCAAAAGGGGAAAGATCTATAATGCCGCCTCTTATGCTGAACTGGCCGAACCCTTCTACTAAGGGAACCCGCTCGTAGCCAAAGTCCACCAGCTTTTGAGCCAACTTTTCTAAATCAATTCTTGCGCCGGACCTGATTGAAAATTGCGACTTTAAAAAGCGGCTTGCTTCCGTTAAACCTTCCAAGAGGCCTTGGACCGGGGCTACAATAATTGTTCCCTTTTTACGGGATGAACGCAGTACCTCCAATCTTTGGGCCCTTAAATCCAAGGCAGGTAAAACTTCGTCATAAGGCATCAATTCATTGCCTTCCCAGAGTAAGACCGAGTCCCTGGGAATTAGGGCTTGTAGATCTTGAACTAATTTTTCTGCCTGGATCAAGCCGGGGGTGATCACTAAGATTACCCGTTCAGGATTGTAAACCGTGCTGAGAAAGACAGAGCGCTGACCCCCCGATAATCCCGAAACGAGATGGCCCCGTTCCGTCCAAACCTTTTGACCCACCGCCAAGAACTCTTTGTTTTCACGCATCAAGCCCACTAGGCCGCGTAGAGACAAATCAACTTCTCCTTTCCCAGGTCACGTTGCTTTATTCTGTTTCCGGTTATATTGATTCATGACTTCTGTTAACCCTTCGGCCAGCCACATTTCCACCGCATCCGCCGCCAGGACGGAAGCATCCTTTAATATTCTTAAGTCCGGCTCCTCTATTCCCTGCAATACATAGCCTGCACTATCCGTTCCGGAAGGTGCCGCGCCTATACCTAGCCGAAGACGGGGAAAACGGTCGGATTTTAGGTGAGTTATAATACTTTGGAGGCCTTTATGCCCGCCGGCGCTACCTGAGCCCCTGATTCTAATTAAACCCGGGATTAAATCCAGATCGTCGCAGATAATCAAAATCCGGTCTGGGAGAACCCGGTAAAAGCTGGCCGCAGGGCCAACTGATTCACCGCTTAGATTCATAAAAGTTTGGGGTTTAAATAACATGACTTTTTGATCCCCGACGGCCCCTTGGCCGCAATGGGCCCGAAATTTGTGCCGGGTAAGAGGTATTTGCCACCTCCGGCTTAATTCATCCACAACCCAAAACCCTAAATTGTGCCTGGTCAGCCTGTAGCGCAGGCCTGGGTTGCCTAAACCCACGATTATCCTCACTGCTGTTACCTCCCAAAGGGATCAGAAAAGAACGCACAAGGGAAATTAGGCATTGTGCGCATCTTTTCGGTTTAATTAAATTTACTTATTCTTCCGGGGTTTCCTCTTCAGCCGCTTCGTCTCCATCCAATTCTTCATCTTCATCGATTTCTTCTTCGTCTTCTTCATCTTCTACTTCTTCTTCAAGCTCTAAGGATGGAATATCTACTTTAACAACGGCTTCATCAGCTTCCTCCAGGATTTCTACCCCCGGAGGCAAAACCAATTCATCCACGTTAATCACGTTATCCAATTCCAGATCAGAAACATCTACCTCGATTGCTTCCGGAATATCCGAAGGCAAACATAGGACGGTAACCTCCCAGAGCAAAGTGGTCACAACACCGCCGTCACTGGGACGCTGTTCCTCTCCAAAAACCCTGATGGGCACAGTAATTTCTAGTTTCTTGGTCAGATCAATTTCGTGAAAATCAAGGTGCAGCAGATCGCCGCGAACCGGATCTTTTTGGATTTCCTTTATAATAACTGTTTTTGATTCTCCGTTCAGTTCCAAATCAATCAAACCGCCGCCGGCCACAGCCAAAGCCCTCTCCGCATCCTTGGTTAAAACCGCTAGGTTTGCCGCGGGAAGCCCAGACCCATATAGTACAGCGGGAATCTTTTCACCCGCCCGCAATTGCCGGGCAGATGCTTTACCGGTTTCGGTTCTTGGCTCCGCCGCCAGCTGGTAATTTGCCATAGCTATTACCGCCTCCTTTACATTCCGTATAATGATATCACTGTTGATATCTTTAGTCAAACAAAAAGCTTGCTCACAGTTAACTCTTCATAAATCCTGCGGATGGCCTCGGCAAACAAAGGGGCTACGGAAAGAACGGTCAGCTTAGGTATTCTTTTTTCCGCCGGTAAAATAATGCTATCAGTTACAATAATCTCTTTGATTGGGCTGGCCTGCAAAATTTCCGGAGCCGGATCAGAAAAAACCGCATGGGTACTGCCGACGTAAACGTCTTTAGCGCCCTTTTTGATCAAGGCCTCCGCCGCTCCGACAATAGTGCCTCCTGTATCAATCATATCATCGATAATAAATGCTGTTTTTCCTTTTACCTTCCCGATAATATTCATAACTTCGGCCACGTTCGGTTTAGGCCTCCGTTTGTCTAC
Source organism: Bacillota bacterium (assembly GCA_012518645.1). GTDB lineage: Bacteria > Bacillota > Limnochordia > Darwinibacteriales > Darwinibacteriaceae > JAAYRS01. Next base: position 13,050 of record JAAYRS010000135.1, on the reverse strand, counting down.
GATCGCCAACTGGCAGTTGAGGCGTTCCGCCAACTCTCTGGAACGGACAACCCCGCCCATGTCCGGCGAAACTACAACTACATCTTCAAGTCCTTTTTGAGCCAAATAATCGGCAATCAGGGGCATGCCCCGCAGATTATCAACGGGAATATCAAAGAAACCTTGGATTTGGCCCGCATGTAAATCGATAGTTAAAACCCGATCAGCACCCGCCGCGGTGAGCAGGTTTGCCAGTAATTTGGCGGTAATCGGGTGGCGCGGCTGGGTTTTCCGATCCTGACGGGCATAGGCGTAATACGGTATTACCGCACACACTTCTTTAGCTGATGCTCTTTTCATGGCATCGATCATAATCAATAATTCCATAAGATGTTCCGCACTGGGTGCATTGGTGGGTTGGACAATAAATACTTCTGTACCCCTTACGGTTTCCAGGATCCGAACTTGAATCTCGCCGTCTTTAAACCGATCAATTTCTGCTTGCCCTATTTCTGTACCTAAACACTTACAAATCTCCAGCGCCAACTCACGATTAGCATTACCACTGAACACTTTTAATTTTTTGGTTACCTGAGTTATCACCAGTACCACCCCATTTTCACTTAGTTAAAAAAGTAAAAGGCATGATTTTACTGCCCGCTTTTACAGATTTTCCTAGCACGACTGTGTTTTCCATTACTACTCCATCACCAATCCGAGCCGCTTCAAGGCGGCAATTAGGCCCAATCCGGCAGTTACTGCCGACCACAGAGCCTTTTTGCAGATAAGTCTGAGGATAAATTGTTGTATCTTTTCCAATAATGCAATCTGATTCTATCCAAGTGGTTTTCGGATCAATAAGTGTTACTCCCCTTTTCATCCAAGAATGGGCGATGCGATCCCGCAAAATTGATTCTGCCTCTGCCAGCTGAATGCGATCATTGACACCCATACTCTCCTGCGCATCTTCCAAAACGCAGCCGGCAACCTTCTGCCCCCCGCTGATAAAAAGAGGCACCACATCAGGCAAATAGTATTCCCCCTGGACGTTATCGGGGGTGAGCTGTGCTAAGTATTCAAAGAGCAGGCCGCTTTGGAAGCAATAAGTGCCTGTGTTGATTTCCTTTATCTTCTGCTCCTCTTCACTGGCATCCTTCTCCTCTACTATGCCCACAACGTTTCCCTCTTTGTCTCTTAAAATCCGCCCGTAACCTTTGGGATCTGTAACTAAAGCCGTAAGGACGGTGGCTGAAGCTTTGGTTTTTTTATGATAAGCAAGAAGCCGTTGGAAACTTTCCGCTCGAAACAAAGGTGTATCACCATAAGTTACCAGGACAGGGCCTTCATAGCCTGCTAAAGCCTGCCGGCATTGATTTACGGCATGCCCTGTTCCCAACTGCTGCTCCTGCTTTACCGTTACAACGTCCTTCAAAACCGCCTCTACTTTTTCACCTTGATAACCTACCACTACTACGACGCGCTTAAAAGCAGCCGAACGGACATTTCGGACCACATGCCCAATCATCTCCAAACCGGCCAAAGGATGCAGCACCTTTACCAGTTTCGATTGCATGCGGGTGCCTTGCCCAGCCGCTAACACAATTGCCGCAGTTTTATCCATTAAAGAAAATCCCCCTGTCCTCTCACCTACAGCTTAACCCCGTTTCCGGTCCTAAACTAAACCTAAACCCAATCAGCAGGCTGCACCAATACCTTCTGGTTTTCCACGTCCACCTCCTTTAAATAAACTAGGGCCAGGTGATCTGTTACTAATTTTTCCTTGGGCCAGCCCGTTTCTATAAAAACCCCTTTCCCCACCACTTCACAATCGAATTCCCCCATTAAATCCGTCAAACCCCGCAGCGTGCCTCCGGCCCTCATAAAATCATCGATTAAAAGTACCCTGCTTTTACTGGCCAGGGCGCGCCGGGAAAGAGACATAGTCTCGATTTGGCGGGCCGTCCCTGATAGAAACCTCATGGTCAAGACAGGCCCTTCCGCAACCCGGCTTTGCCGGCGGACGATAACCAAAGGTATCTTTAAAGAAGAGGCGGTTTTTAGGGCCACCGGAATCCCCGCTGTTTCTACAGTAACAACGTATTCCGGCTCGCGGCTGCGAAAATAAGTGGCGAAAATGTTACCAATATTTCGCAGGTGGAAAGGGGAGGAAATCACATCGTCAATGAAAATAAAACCGCCGGGCAGGATTCTTTGAGGTTCCTCCAATAGTTCGCAAACCTTGCTGATCTCTTCCCGGATTTGTGCTTCGGTTAGATCCGGGAAATAGCGTACTCCGCCGATAGCACCGGAGATTGTTTCCACCAAGCCCAAATCGAGCTGCCCAAAGGCTTGGCGGATTATGGCCAGGTCTTCAGAAAGAGTCGAACGGGAAACACCGAATATATCTGCAAAATCCCCGAGGGCATAAACCCGCTGGGGTTGTTCCACCAACATTTTTGTAATGGCTGCAATTCTGTGGGCGCGCCGCATGCTATGCCTCCTTGCCCCGATTTGGAATAATAACTTTAAGAGCCAGCTCCAGATCACTGGGTTTGTCTATATCCGTACCAATTTCCGGATAAGGAACTATCATCAAAGCACCGGAATAACCCAAGATTTCCGCAGCCCGCTTTTCGATTTCCAGCAGGGTGAGCCGATTAGTTACAAGTTTAAATGCAAAAACGAATCCCAACATCCTAATTATTTTCCAGGGTTTCTTACGCTGCGATATAACCAGGCTCATAATCTCCCGGGAATTTTTTATCGCTTCCGCGCTGGCCAATAGAAGGTTGCCCCCGGTAAAAGTACCTTCTTTTAAACGAAAGTAGGTGCGAATTGTTTCCGGATAAACTTGTTCGTTGGCTTCCTTAGAAATTAAGGGGTAATAAACATCGCGCCTTAATTCGCTGCAGCGCTCTAAAAAATCATCAATGGCTTCGGAATGGATGAAAGGGATATCCGATGAGACCAAAAGTACTTTGTTTTTCTGCTCCAGAACTTCTAGGCCTAAAAAAACGTTTTCCGTTAGACTTTCCCCGCTTTGGACCAGGCGCGCCCCTGCGGGCAGATGCTTTTTTATCGCCTCCGGTCCAACCACTACGATGGTTTCCACACCTTTGGAATTCTGCAGGGCTTCTATTACATAGTTAATCATTGGCTTACCGTGGATGGGAATAATAGCTTCCCATTTTTCCGGGCTCGCTTCTTTTAGTTTTCCTTCATTCGGGGCACCAGCCAAAACAACCGCGTCCACTTTCATGTCAGGCTCCTCCGTTCATCTCAAGTATACCGGCCTTTACTGGCTTGACCAAAAAGATTTTCTCTTCCAGTTCCCAACGCTTTCTAAATTCACGGGCCCGCTCCTCTTCCGTAAACAACCCGAAAACAGCCGGACCGCTCCCGGACATAAGGGCACCGTGTGCTCCTCCATCTAATAAACGCCGTTTCCAAAGCTCGATTCCGGGGACGAAAGCAGCTGTCACACTTTCTAGGGTGTTTCCTAAAACCCCGCTTATTTCCTCCGCCGATTTTCCCGCTTTAAAAGCCCGGATAAAATTACTGCTGAAAGCGGTGCCGTAAGCATCCGAAGTCAGCCCCCGGTAGACCCAGGTTGTGGAAACCTTTTCTTTTAAACCCGCAACAACTAGAGTTACATCAGGAAACGGCGGCAGGGCCGTTAATCTTTCCCCGATCCCCTCTACTAACACAGTGCCCCCTTGTAAACAAAACGGTAAGTCTGCACCGATTTTCAACCCGATTTTCTGCAGTTTACTTAAAGGCAGGTTTTTTCCGTAAAGAATATTCAGGCCTATCAGGACCGCAGCAGCATCAGTTGTACCTCCCGCTAAACCGGCGGAAACCGGGATCCGTTTTTCAATCTCAATCAAGACTCCGCCTTTAATTCCTGTCCGTTCCCGAAAAATTGCCGCGGCCTTCCAAGCCAGATTATCCTCATTAGTTGGCACCTGGGAAGAGTCCACTTGGAGGGCAATCCCGGAGACTTGTTTAGTAAGGGTAACTTGATCGGCCAAAGAAACGGATTGCATAACACTTCGCAGACAGTGATAGCCGTCTTCCCGGCGTCCCACTACATCCAGCGTTAGGTTCAGCTTAGCGTTAGCCCTCAGCCTAATCCGGCTCATAACTCTCCCTCCGCTTGATTTATTTCAGCATGGGACAGGAAATTCCTGCTACTGCCGGGGAGACAAAAGGAGCCAAGCGCCCCCCGCCATCAAAATAAGGCCGAATCCCTGCCAAATACCGAATGGCACGGGTTTCAGCCCAAACCAGCCGAAATAATCCGCTAAAGCCGCGGTGGAGACCTGCCCCACTATAATTGCGGTTGTTGCCGCGGCTGCACCTAATTTTGGTATAGTCTTTACCACTAAATAAACTATGCCGACCCCCAAGAAGCCGCCTAAATAAGTATACCAAGAAGCCTTGCCCATCTGCTGCCAATCCCCGCGGCCCAATTGGAGAACTAACAAAGCCATGGTTACTCCTAATCCCACCACATGCACGATAAAGGTTGCTTCCAATAATCCAATAACCTTGCTTAAGGCCGAATTTAATGTCCCCTGAAAAGCCATCAGCACTCCGGATAAGGCGGCTAAAACCAAAGCTGTCACAGCCCAACCCCCTCAGCTCTTTTGGCCCTTATTATACCCAAAAAAAGAAGGGACCCTTTCGGGTCCGCTCCTCGGAATTTAATTGCGGAAAATACAAATTTTATCGCCCGGCTTCAAAAGAGGCGGGCTGTCCTGCAACAGCGGATTGGCACGCAAAATCTCCTCTTCAGTGGTATGATACTGGCGGGACAATTTCCACACGGTATCCCCTTCTTGAGCAAAGACATAAGTTAAAGTGGGAGGATCCTCCGGTGCGGGCTCTACTTCCGCGGCCTCCACAACGACTTCCACTTCCCGATATTCGGTTGCGGCCACTTTTGCAAGAAACGTCAGATTGACCTCTACGGTTTCCCGATTGATCAAATCCGGCTCCGCCTTAAGAACTTGAAGTGCAATTTTAGGCTGCATCCCCGGTTCTAAACCGGACAAAACCAAGGTCTGCTGGAAGGATGCCGCTTGGGGAAAAATTGCCCGGTAAAGCGGTTTTACATCTTCTTCGGAATGGGCTAAATAAAATAGTTCCAGATCAAAATGGCCTTCTAAAACAATCTTATCATCATCGATCTGGTAATCGCTAAGATTAGCTTTGGGCTCGCATCTTAAAAGCTCCCGGATTGGCGGGAACTGAGGGCCGATTTCGATCACGCCCTGAGCTGTACCTTGCTGTTCTTTGCGATTAACGTAAGTGTCCACCCCAATCAGCTCTTTTCTGGTTTCCACTTCCTGAGCAGGGGTTGTTATTTCCGTTAAGACCCATAGTTCTTCGCGTTTTTGTAAACTAACCTGCCCCGTCAAATGTAGTTCCACCCTTAGGGCTTTACCTTCGTTAACTGAAAAACCCTGGCATTTGGCAAAAATCTTTTTTTGCAAAGCCTGCCCAGGCTCAATTTCCTGATGGTTAAAACTAAGCTCAAAAGGAAGTTCCTGCTCCCAGGAAAGCTGGTGAATTGTAAAGTCCCGAGCTTCATAAATTAGATCAAAAGAAGCCGCACCCTCCAGAAAAACTTGCCCCTCCAACAACTTCTTACCCGTTTGTTCCGCTTTACAAGCCAGATCAAGAACAGTTTGAATCGGCGGAGCATCTTCAGGCAGATCTAAAATACTAGAAATGTCTTTTTCCTGTTCCAGTTCAATGCCGAGAGTTTCGGGATTTAAGAAAATCCCGTCCGTAAGCAGCTTAACGGATCGTCCAATATTAGCCTGGGAAATAACATTAAAATCTTCCGTTTTAGCAACCCTAGCGGTGACAGCTAGGATCAAATCCAAATCCAAGGCATATTGCCCCGCTTTGGGCTCCCATTCACAGACAAGAATATCGGTTTCCACTTCGGCAATCATTTCCGGTTCCGCCCCTATAACTTCTACATAAAGATCAAAAGGGAGGGCCCCGGGCCATTCCACCCGCTTTAACCCGGCCGGATCCCCTTCTAAAGTTTCCGGTACATAGACCATGGCCAGATCAACTACCCCGCGCACATAAACCCGGTCCTGATCAGCTGTTGCGCTCTCCAAAACAGGAGCCCCTTTAATCCAGACCACCCTTTCGACGGGCGCCGCAGTACCTGCTAATTCAACTGTTCCCTGCAGAACGGTTTGGAGGGTGTTTTCCCCCAATCGATTAACCGCCGTAAAACGGTTTTCCTTTACACTTAGGCTCATCTCTCTCCCCCTTTTTGGCCCCAAGTCTTCTGCTGTCCCTAATATCTATGAAAGGCAGAGCCAAAACATGTCTTTTCCCTAAATTTAAAGCTGGGCACTGCGAAAATAAGAGCTGAGGACGCCCCAAAACCGAGGATCCTCTTGGCCTAAGGAATCAAGAATAACACCCGCTAAGTTGTAAAGGTTAATTAAAGCCAGGACTTCCCCCAAGACATTATAGGATGGGAGGTAAAGCTGAAACTCACTCCCGCCGCGCCGAAAACTGTAAAACGGCCGGCCCCGGCCGTCCTCTTTTAAGCGGGCACCAAAACGGAAAACTCGAGACAATGCGGCGGCATAAGAAAGCTTAGTCCACTTAGCACCCTTTGCAGTCAGTTCCCACTCCACAGCGAACACGGGGATGCGGAGCAAGATCTTCCAGGGGTAAACCTGCGCCCCCAAAGAATTCAGAAGTGTTTCCATCTTGTTTCGATCTAACACCGGTTGCGGGTGGGTAAAAATAGGTGCTCTTAAGACAATCCGGTGGGACAAGCGGTTAACCCGCCCGTAATCAAGGCCGCCCCAGACCTTCCATTGGGGGATCCCCGGGCCTAATTCTACTAAAAGCAGCTGGTTTTCCTTTAGCTTTTTGATTAACATCCTTAAAAAACTAAGATAACGCCTGCCGTCTAAAGGACTCATTTTCTGCCAAGGCAAATAAATGCCGCTTGCGCCTTCCGCCTTTAGAAAAAGTTCTTCCACAGCCCGTTCGCGCCGTTTCCTGTTTCGAAGCAGCTCATGGATCTGAACTATTTCATCTTCGGATTTTAAATCGGCCTGGGCGATACAGGGGATACCAAGCGGGGAATGCCGTTGATTCGGAGCAAGTGCTATAAGACCCGTTAACTGATCTCTGGGGAAATTGGGAATTGTTTTCTTTGAGATTCCCCATACTTCCCGATCAAAAAAGACCAAACGCCTACCGGGGTAAATTTGTTTGAGCCGGTTAGAGCAGCCGAAAGCGCCAGGATCCAACCCATAGCTTCCTGCAATGCTTTCTAGAGTTTCTCCCGGCTGCACAAGGTGGACTCTTCTCCTTGAGGGCAGGCCCTTTTGGCGGATCAAATCGAAAAACTGAGGGCCCGCAATACCATCAACCCTTAGCCCGTGTTCGCGTTGAAATTGGCTTACGGCATCTCTTGTTAAGTAACCATAGCGTTCTTCCTCCCCTAAATCATAGCCTTGACGGCTTAAAAAATCCTGCAAACGGCGGACGTCGGCTCCATTATCGCCGAAACGCAAGACACGCCGCGTTATTTTTTTGCCTTCCCATCCCATGTTAGCCAGCCCCTTGGCTTATAATTATGATTTAGGGCAAAAAAAAAGCACCGGGGCCGCCGGCGCTGCTAAATTTTATCTATAGATTAGCGGCCTCAACTTGGCCGATAACATAATCATCAATGGTCAATTCCACCGTCTTTGTCAAGACATCAGCGTAAGTGTAGGACATACGCCTAATGGAGTGGGATTTATCAAGTTTCACGACAAAAAGCTTGGGATAAGTGTTCTCGATGACGCCTTCCGCTTCTATGATCCTACGGCGTCCTCGATTAGCCTTTAACTTGACCCGTTTCCCCACAGAAGACTCTAAATCAAGTTTGATCTGTTCGAGCAACTTCATTGGTTCAGCCACCTCTGTCACCGTCCTTCTAACATTTTGTCGAACTTATCTTACCATGACCAAGGTGGTTTGTCAATCAAATATATTATTCTATCAAGTGCTGTTTAGCCTGTCAAGCTTAAATCCCCTTTTTCTGCCTTTCGTTTGATTATTTTATTTAGTATAGCGATCGGCTACAGTAGCTGCACCATAGGCCTCAGGTTTAATCCGGCAGAAATAACCCGATCCGTTAACCATCCCCACGACCTCTTTAACTAACGTTTTAGTCGCCCCATTTGTGCCAACATCAAGGTGAATTTCCAAATTGAGTTCACGGCCGGAAGCTGCTAACCTCTCCGTGAAAAGGGAAGCCACATTTAGGCTAAGTGATGCTTCATAAAAGATTCTTTGGCGCAAAGAATGGGCGTGTCTTTCATATTTACGCGTGTAAAAAAACCTGCCCCCTTTTCCCTGGCGATGAACGATTAAAGCAGTAACAAAGCACGTTTCATCACGCAATTGGGAATCAGTGCCCACAATCAGACGATAGTTATCTTCGGGGAAAAGCGAAGCATAGGCCAGTATTTCCTCAAAGACCTGTTCAAAAGATAATCTCCCTTTGGTAGGACTGATAAATTCCATAAGAAGGTCACCTCCCCTTTAACAGTTGTTTTGTAAGTTCGCTGAAGTCATTTAAAGTTAGCCGTTCTCCCCGCAGGGAAGAATCTAGATTTGCCCGGGCAAAAGCCTGATCTAAATCACCTAGGGTTAAATCCCATTGCTTGGCTAAAGGTTTTAGGGCGTTGCGCACAGTTTTCCTCCTTTGTTGGAAACTGATTTTGATAACTTCAAACAACTCAGCCCTGGGCGCATCAGCCTTCGGCGGCCTTGGGCGCAGGGACAGCACCGCAGAATCCACCTTAGGCGCAGGGATAAAAACTGTTCTGGGAACGCTGCAAACCAAAGATACCTCTGTGTAATATTGTACCACTAAAGACAGCACCCCGTAATCCTTACTATCTGGTTGAGCTGCCATTCTTTGACCAACTTCCTTCTGTACCATTACAATTAGATTTTGAAAAGGCAAGCCGCCCTCTAACGCCTTCATTATTAAAGGAGTGGTAAGGTAATAAGGGAGATTGGCCACGAACTTTAAGGATTCCCCGGCCCATCCCTGTTCTTGGAGAGCATCCCGCCAATCCAGGGTGAGAGCGTCGCCTTTTATCACAGCTATATTGGGACTGCGCAGTTTCTCTTTTAAAATTGATACCAAAGTCCGATCAATCTCTACAGCTACCACTTTTTCCGCCTTTGCGGCCGCTGCTGTAGTTAAAGCCCCTAACCCGGGTCCTACCTCAAAAACCCAATCCCAGGCCTTTAGCTGGGCCGCGGCGATAATGCTGTCTAGAATATTCCCATCAATGAGAAAGTTTTGGCCGAATCTCTTTTTAAATCTAAAACCGTATTCCTCAAGGACACTGCTCACAAAAGAGGGGTTGGAAAACCGTGTCAATGCCCTTCACTCCCAATCAAGAAAATCACTGAGCCCTTTACTTATTTTACCCAATTCGCTCCTAAACTCCTGATCTTCGTATTCCTCCATTTGATCCAAAAGTACCTCAATATCCTTAAATTCCTCTTTTTCCAGCCTCCCGGCGGCAACCAGCTTCTCGCACGTTTTCAAAAAATTCAATTTAACCCGCTCTAAATCGTCAAATAAAGGCTTGATTAATACCACCCCCCCTTAGCTTGGGTACTCTTCGATAAAACGAGTATACTCTTTCATAAAACGGAGCTGGACTGTGCCCGTAGGCCCTTTGCGCTGTTTGGCAAAAATGATTTCCACTAATCCTTCCGTTCCACTTTCCTTAGCCAGCTCCGGATAGTAGTAATCCTCGCGATATAAAAACATAACCACGTCCGCAAATTCCTCAATGTTGCCAGAGTCCCTTAAATCAGAAAGCATGGGCCGTTTGTTTTCCCTGCTTTCCACCCCCCGGTTTAATTGGGATAAAAGTATAATAGGCACATCCAGCTCGCCGGCAAGATCCCGCAACTCCCGCACCATTTCCCCCACAATTAAAGTCCAACTGCGATTGCTTTCTGCAGGGGGTTTTATTAACTGCAGGTAGTCAATGACCACCAAGCCCAAATCGGGATGTTCCGCTTTAAATTTGCGGGCTTTGGCTTTAATTTCCGGTATAGTCAGGCCCCGTTTATCCACGATAGATATAGAAAGGTGATATAACTCGCTAAATACCTGTTGGGTCAAACGGAATTGTTCGTCGCTGAGTTTGGTTTGATATTCATAGGATGTAACTGCATATTCTCCATCCCGCTTATAACTGAACAGTTCACCTAAAACAATACGATCTCCAACCTGCTCATCATCCATCTCCAAACTGAAAATTAAGACCGGAATATCCCGTTTAGCCACGTTAACGGCCATATTCAAAGCCAAAGCGGTTTTGCCCATACTGGGCCGAGCCGCCAGGATAATTAAATCTTTTTTCTTAAACCCCGTTGTCATTCCATCCAAAGAAGGGTAACGCACTGATAATCCGTAAGAGCCGGCCAAACCCTCCCGTCTCTGCAGCAAATTTAAGTAACATTTATTTAGTACTTCCAGCAGGCTTTTAGCCTCTTCTCCGTAAACGTTTTGTTTTTGGGTTGCAGCAAAAATTATTTCCTGGGCCCGGGCTTGGATCTCCTCCAAATCGTGCTGGTTAGGATCTAAGGCCAGTTCTTTAATGGTTTCGCTAGCCTTGACCAAACGGCGGACCCCTTCCTTGTGGAGCAAGATGGCCACACTGGGCTCCAGCTCGCTTAAAGCGACAAATGATTCCGTAAGCGCAATTAGCAATTCAGCCGGGGAATCTGTAATAGGATCATTTCTCAGGCGGCTGTAAATTTGTGTGTAAGAAATCCTCCCTTGCTTATTGTAAAGATCAAGAATGATTTCGTAAATACGGCGATGGGCCAAGTCATAAAAATGAGCCGGGCGGAGGCGGTCAATAACACGATCAACCTGGGCAGGATATTTAATTAAAATTCCCAGAATCTGACGTTCCGCATCCAGATCCATGGGTATATCAAGAGTCAAAAGCTTATTAGTCGAACTCATCGGGAAATACCTCCCTCCAACGTTTTTCGGCGGGGCTGTCCTCTTTCTTGGCAGTAACCGGGGCCAAAGCTTTGGCTAAATGTGGATTGGCCAACAAATCGCTATAAGTGCGGATACCCATACTGTGCCAATTACGCAGGATCCCTTCCAAATAGGGGAAACTGGCATTTGCAGCCGTAACCAACATTTCTTCAATGGCCACAGCAATAACCTCGTGGGAAAGCCCCTTATCTTCCATCCAAAAAAACAATTTACGCATTTCTTTCGGCGAGGGGGCTTTAATCCGAGCTGACCAGTAACTAATCAGCCATTCGAAAGAAGCCTGTTCCTCATCTAAGATGTTTTCAACAGTCACAGCCGCTTCTTCTTGGTTTTCTAAATCAAGGGGAATTGCCAATTGAATTTCCAAACCCTCATCGTTGATCCATCCCCAATCCGCCAAAAGAGCCAGCGCCTGATTTATCTCCTGTTTAGCCAGGCCCATTTGTTCAGCAATTTCATCTATTTGCAGAGAACGCTTCTGCTGAGCCAAGGCGACCAAATTAATCCAGACCAGGGAGGGCAAAGGCCCTAAAGAGGCTTGGTGTTCCAGAATTTGGGGAGGAACCTGAATAGGAAGGCGCCCCCAACCCCGCAGCAGCACTCTTTTATTTTTAGCCCTTGACATCAAATCCGCCCTTTCTCAAGCTTATCCACTAGATTCTCCCAAAGCTCGTACTTCCGTCCCAATTCTCCTTGGATTTTCTGATACTCCTGGACAACAGCTATGCTTTCCGTTTCATCTTGGTAAAGTTGAGGTGAACTTAGCTTCGTTTCCAGCTCTGACTGGCGCTTTTCTAAATCAACGATTTGATCTTCCACCAATTCTCTTTGCCGTTTTAACTGCCGTAAAGACGGGCCGCCGGCCTTTTTCTCCCTTGCGCCTTGTTTTTTTCTTATTCCGGGGCTTCGGCCCGTCTTAGTTTTTTGGGCGGCTTGAACCCGCTCATAATAACTGAAGTTCCCCTCGAATTCGGTTAAGCACCCCGAATCCAAAAGCCAGATCCGATTCGCTATTTTATCAATAAAATAACGGTCGTGGGAAACAAAGAGAATGGTTCCGCTAAAATTCTTAAGCGCATTTTCTAAGGCCTCTCTAGCGAAGACGTCTAAATGGTTGGTGGGTTCGTCCAACAATAAAAAATTAGCCCTATGAAGAAGAAGTTTAGCCAAAGCCAGGCGGTTTCTTTCCCCCCCGCTTAAAACCTCTGTTTTTTTGAACACATCCTCGCCGCTGAATAAAAATCGGCCTAAAACAGAGCGCAAAAGGCCAAAGTCAAGGCGATGCTCCGCATATAACTCTTCTAAAACGGTATTATTCCCCTTAAAGCGGATCTCCTGGGAAAAATAGGCACTATCAATTCCCGCCCCCCAGTGCAGCCGGCCTTGAAAGGCCAGTTCTCCGGCTAGAATTTTTAGAAGCGTACTTTTTCCACTGCCGTTGGCCCCTAAAAGTGCAATGCGCTGCCCCCTTTTAATCTCGGCCTGAATCCCTTGGAAAACAAATTTACCATCAAAAGCCTTTCCTATGTTTTCCAGAAAGACAATATTGTTGCCTGAACGGTGTTTAGGCTCAAAACTAAAGGCCATTTGGGGATCATCTTCTAAGACCCGAAGTTGCGGCAGGCGCTTCATCCTTTTCTCCACACTTTTAGCCTGGCGGGCTCTGGTGCCGGCACCAAATTTACTAATAAAGGCTTCCGCCCTGCGTTTTTCTACTTCCTGTTTCTCCAGCGCGGCTTCCAATTGCTCCCGCCTCAAATTTCGTTCCGGAAGATATTGGGAGTAATTACCCCGATATTGATATAGCCTGTGATTGTCAAGCTCCCAAATGCGGTTGGCAATCTTGTCCAAAAAGTAACGATCATGAGAAACCACAATAAAAGCCCGGGGATAAGACCCCAAAAAACCTTCCAGCCACTGAATGCCTTCTACGTCCAAATAATTTGTAGGCTCGTCCATAATCAAAAGGGAGGGGCGGG
>JAAYRS010000134.1 GCA_012518645.1 Bacillota bacterium | reverse complement strand
AGGCGTATGACTTGTCCGGTTTAGTGAAACTCAACCACCATTTCTGGGCGGAGGTGGTTAATTTTTGCTTCTTAGGGCTTATATACTTTGGAGGTGTTATTTAATTTAATGACAAAAGAAAATAAAATACGTTTAGTTTCCCTTGGGGGACTGGGTGAAATTGGAAAAAACATGATGGCGGTTGAGATCGACGGCGATCTTGCCATTGTTGATGCGGGAGTAATGTTTCCCGAAGAAGACATGCCCGGTGTGGATTTGGTAATACCTGATATCACCTACCTTTTGGAAAACGCTAGTCGAGTCAAGGGAATCTTTTTGACGCACGGCCACGAGGACCATATTGGCGGTGTTCCTTATGTCCTGCGTCAATTGAATGTGCCAGTCTACGGTACAAAATTAACTCTTGGCCTTTTGAGGGTGAAGTTGATAGAACACGGTTTGGAAAGAAGTGCTGAATTACGGGAAATCACCGCCGGCCAGAGGATCCAATTGGGTAATTTTGATGTAGAATTCATTCATATTAACCATAGCATTGCTGGGGCTGTGGCTTTAGCTTTCCATACCTCGCTGGGGATTATAGTGCACTGCACTGATTTTAAATTTGATCTGACCCCCTACGATGGTAAAGTGGCAGATTTTTATAAATTTGCTGAACTGGGCAAACAGGGGGTCCTCTGTTTACTTTCGGATTCCACCAATGCTGAGCGGCCTGGCTATACAGAGTCGGAAAAAAAGGTGGGGGAAAGATTTCAACAGATTTTCAGTCGGGCCAAGGGCCGGATCCTAGTGGCCACCTTTGCCTCTAACGTTCATCGAATCCAGCAAATTATTGAGGCTGCTGAACGGGAAAACCGTTTTGTGGGGGTTACGGGTCGGAATATGATCAAAATTGTGGAAGTTGCTTCGGAGTTGGGTTATCTGGACATCCCTCCGGGAATTCTAGTAGATTTGGATCGAATTGATAGCTTGCCGCCGGAAAAAGTGGTGATTTTAACCACGGGCAGTCAAGGTGAACCTATGGCCGCCTTAAGCAGGATGGCTATGGCTGAACACAACCGTGTAGCCATAACCGCCGGTGATACAGTGATTATTTCTGCTTCTCCTATTCCCGGGAATGAAAAGTCGGTGGGGAGGATTATCAACCAGCTCTTTAAAGAAGGGGCTAATGTTATCTATGAGCCTCATCTGGGGATTCATACCTCTGGGCATGCCCATCAAGAAGAATTGAAGCTGCTTTTAAATCTGTGCAAACCGCAATACTTTATTCCAATTCACGGTGAACACAGAATGCTGCTGAAACACGCAGAATTGGCGGAAGCAACAGGAATTCCCAAGGATAATATCCTGATCAGCGAATTAGGGCTGCAAGTGGAGTTCAGCTCGAAAGGTGTCCAAATCAGGGACCGGGTCCCATCGGGCCAAGTTTTTGTTGACGGTTTGGGTGTTGGCGATGTGGGAAACATTGTGCTTAGGGATCGGCGCCAGCTTTCCACAGATGGAATTTTGATTGTAGTGGTCACCATGAATAGGCATTTAAAGGATATCGCAGCCGGCCCGGATATCATTTCCCGCGGTTTCGTCTATGTGCGGGAATCCGAAGAGCTGATGGAGGAAGCCAGGGCCAAGGCCAAAGAGGCTTTGCAACTTTGCTTGGGCCAAAACAGTACGGACTGGGGCACTTTGAAAAGCGCGATTAGGGATTCCTTAAACAGCTACCTTTGGGAAAAAACCAAGAGGCGGCCTATGATTTTGCCCATAATTATGGAAATCTAATTTAAAAGATGTTTAAGCACCCTTCTTTCTTATCATACTAGTGATGATAGAAAGGGGGGGATTGCTATTTCAAACCAAGGCGGGCTTTCCCCAGAAGAGGTTGCACTGCAGTCTATCAAGGAACTAGGTAAGACTGAAGTCCCCGCGTCGGATGAACTGCCCTTTCACTGCCTGACCATCATTGGACAGATTGAAGGCCATCTGGTTTTACCACCCCGCAACAAAACAACCAAGTATGAGCATGTCATACCACAATTGGTGGCCATTGAGCAGAATCCCAAAATTAAGGGGTTATTGGTTATCCTAAACACCGTGGGCGGGGACATTGAAGCGGGTTTGGCAATCGCGGAAATGCTGAAGACCATGAACACCCCAACTGTTTCCCTAGTCTTGGGCGGGGGACACTCCATTGGGGCGCCCATTGCTGTTGCTGCAGATCATTCTGTTATTTCCGAAACCGCTACAATTACCGTGCATCCGATCCGCCTCAGCGGCCTTGTTATTGGTGTACCTCAGACCTACGAATATTTGGATAAGATGCAGGACCGGGTAATTCGCTTTATAGTCAAACATTCCCGGGTCAGCACGGAGGTTTTACGGGATCTCATGTTTCGAACCGGAGAATTGGTCCGTGATGTGGGAACTGTGTTGGTAGGCGAAGAGGCGGTCAAGGTAGGTTTGATTGATGAAGTGGGAGGAGTAAATGCAGCGTTAGCCCGCCTTTCAAAACTGGTTGCCCAACGAGAAGAGGAAGGGGTGCAGTAAATGCTGTATACAGTAGTGGCCTCGGAAGATATTTGGGAAGGTGTGGAAAAGGAGCCGGCCCCAACTGTGGAGATGTCTTTAGCCGGAGTTATTATGCAATTAGAACCTCTTGGTGATTTTCAAGCAAAAATAGTGCGGATTGTGAGCACCAATCCCCAAGACTACCTTCTTGCTTCCTATCAGCCGGGTACGATAGTCCGCTGGACATAGTCTAAGAAATCAGGGGTTCTCATATGGTTTGATATGAGAACCTTTTCTTTTTTAGGCGGCTTTAGCTTAGGTATCAGTATTTTTCTGTTGGGCCTTAAATTGTTGGCCAGTTCCCTGGAAAGCGCCTTAGGCCACCGGCTGCGCCCAATTTTAACCCGGTTTACCGCAACCAAATGGCAAAGCTTACTGGCCGGCGCCTTCAGTACCTGCCTTATTCAAAGCAGCAGCGCCGTTGCTTCCACTATGGTTGTTTTGGTGCACAGTGGAATCTTAACGTTAAAGCAGGCCTTCGGAATTATCTTAGGAGCCAACATTGGTACTACTTTAACGGCCCAGATTATTGCATTTCGCTTGGGCAATGCAGCGCTTCCTCTAATGCTGGCGGGGCTGCTGGTTTTTATAGCGGGCAGAACCGGGGCAGTGGGCACCGCCTTATTTGCCTTGGGTTCTCTGTTTTTTGGCCTAACTATTACTACAGCTACTCTTTCTCCATTATTGCAGCTGCCCGCCGTTCACATCCTCTTAACTGATTTCACCCGCTCGCCTTGGCAAGCCTGTTTGGTAGGTATGGTTCTAACGGCTTTGGTTCAATCCAGCAGTGCGGTTACGGGAGTTGTGATCAGCTTGGCGCATTTAGGATCCATTTCTCTTCCCGCCGCGGCTGGCATAGCTTTAGGCAGCAATGTAGGGACAGTTGTTACAACTTTATTAGCCACTGTCAATCGGGGCCGCGAAAGCAAAGCCACCGCCTACGCCGACCTTTTCTTTAACCTGGGGGGTGTTCTTTTAATCCTTCCCTTTTTTGGACCATTCCTAGGGATAATTGCTCGCATTTCTTCTGATCCGGCACGGCAAATCGCTCACGCCCACACCGTGTTTAATGTAATAACGGCTCTTTTAGCTCTGCCTTTTTTAGAAAATCTTGCTGCTCTGGCTTGGTGGTGGGCAGGAATCCGGATTGCAAGCAAGAAGTAGAAGAACTAATGGCTGAAGGGTGGGCTCAGGCGTGACAATGCTGGAAGCTTTATTTCTAGGAATCGTGCAAGGATTAACGGAGTTTTTACCGGTCAGTTCTTCAGGGCACTTGGTTTTGTTTTCCCATCTATTGGGGGTTAAGGAACCCTCTTTAGTTTTTGAGACGGTGGTTCATGGCGGTACTTTAGTCGCCGTACTAATAGTGTTGCGGAAAGATGTTTCCCTTTTGGCCGAGTCTTTTTTGAAGATAATCAGGAAACCAAGTGAAATTGGGAGGCACCTTGCTGCAGATCCCGGCTCTTACTTATTTTTCAGCGTTGTTTTGGCTACTTTGCCGGTGGCTGTACTCGCTTTAGTTTTTAAAGGCTGGATCGAACGCCTTTTTTTAAGCAGTGTTTTGGTAGGTTTCATGCTTTTGGTTACGGGCACAGTGCTTTTTGTTACAGATCGTCTCCGTCCGCGGCTTAAAAAGATGGCTGAACTTTCGGTTTGGGATCTGCTGATCATCGGGGACGGACAAGCGGCAGCAATCTTGCCCGGTATTTCCCGTTCCGGCACCACTATTGGGGCCGGCCTGGCCTTAGGGCTGAGACGGGAAGATGCTGCCCGGTTTTCGTTTTTGCTAAGCATCCCCGCCATTTTGGGTGCTTTGATCTTTGCGGGCAAGGATCTGCTAGCAGGGTCAACTGCCCTGCCGGCAGGCCCTTTATTAGTAGGTTTTGCCTCTTCTGCCTTTACAGGGTATCTAGCCATACGCCTTTTACTGAATTTGATCAAACAGGGGAGATTAATTTGGTTTTCCTATTATACCTGGGTAGTAGGGGTTGTAGTAATAATTCTAAATATTTTCTAAGCCTGAACTAGGCAGGAAAAGAATTAGTAAGGTGGAATTTATGAGTATTGGAGACAATTTAAAAGATGTACAAGCTAGAATCAAGGAGGCAGCCCGGCGGAGCGGGCGCACAGAAGCGGATATTCAACTGTTAGGGATCACAAAATTTGCTTCTGATGAGGAAGTAAAAGAATTAATCAAGGCGGGCTTAAACACTCTTGGAGAAAATAGAATCCAAAAAGCAAGGAAACGCATGGTAACTTTCCCCGAAGCGGACTGGCATTTTGTTGGGAGCCTGCAGACCAATAAAGTGCGTTATTGCAGGCAATTTGCGCTGATCCACTCTTTAGATCGCTGGAGGTTAGCGCGGGAGATCAATAAAAGGGCAAGAAGATGGGGGCGGCCTCAAAAGATTTTAATACAAGTGAATGTATCAGGCGAACAGACCAAACACGGCCTGGAGCCCGGTTCTGCTAAAAGATTTGTGAAGAAGGTTGTCCAGGAATGCCCTTATCTAGAAATAAGGGGCTTAATGATGATGGCTCCGTTTGTCGCCCCGGAAAAAACCCGTCCTTTTTTTCGAAAAGCTAGCGAACTGTACCATAGTCTTCAGCAGGAACTGGATTTAAAGTGGGACACTTTATCCATGGGAATGACGAATGACTTTGAAGTAGCTATTGAAGAGGGTGCCACTTTGGTGCGCATTGGAACGGCGTTGTTTGCGAAGGAGGAGTGATATGAGCAATTTTGTGGATCGGCTAAAGGTGTTTTTAGGCATTAGGGAGGATTACGAGTTCCCGGAAGAAAGTGAACCGCTTCAGCGCCGCGGGCAAGATGATGTGATTCCGTTGCGGAAAGAGCGAAGAAAACGGGAGGTTGGCGAACCGCGCTCGGCGTCTAAACCAACTTTGGTGGGTCTTGTGGGGGGTCAAAACGTCCAAAGCAAACTATTTATCCTCGAACCGCGGGTCTTCGAAGACGTGAAAAAGTATGTGCTTCATTTAAAAAATCGCAAATCCTTAATTCTCCGTCTGCATTTAGTGGATAAGGTCGAGGCTCAGCGCATAGTTGATTTTATGAGCGGTACCACTCACGCTCTTGATGGCAATATGCGTAAATTGGGAGAAACAATTTTTTGTTTTACTCCTGCCTCCGTTGCTATAGAAGGGGACTTAGAGGCGGATTTTTTTGAGATGTTCAGGAACGAAGGTGACTAAATGCTAATTATTACTGCAGTAGATGTCCTTTTGGAAGTTTATTGGTGGCTAATGGTGATCCGCTTTATCCTTAGTTGGATTCCCAATGTCAACTATGGTCATACCTTGGTACAGCTTGTAATCAGGGTTACGGATCCGGTGGTGCGTCCCTTCCAAGGTATAATTCCCCTTTACGGCTCTCTGGATTTTTCGCCTTTAATTGTCTTTTTGATTTTACGCTTAATTCGGCCTTTGCTGATTGGGCTTTTATCCCAACTATTGCTTTAAGAAGGGTTTGAAAACTAATTGGATAATGATCACTTACTACAGCATCTGGAGGGGGAAAAGGAGCTGGCCCTGGGCCGTAAGGCAATAGACCTAGCCCGGCGATCTGCGCAGGTTAACAAACCTCAAGCAACAGATTTTTTAGATCCTTACGAACGTAAGGTAGCGAAAAGCGTGTTAGGATCTTTTCCGGAAGTAGGGGTCTTACACTTCGGCGGTTATAAAAAAGCGGAACGGGCCCGGGTCTTAATATACCCACGGTTTTACCTAACGGAAACAATACCTTCTCCTATCAAAGTCTTGGAGGCTAAGGGTAATTTTTCCTTTGCGGAGACAACCCACCGGGATTTTTTAGGTTCCCTTTTAGCAACTGGCTTGGAACGGGGAAAAATAGGGGATCTCCTAGTTTTGCCGCAGGGCTGCCAAGTAGTGGTTGCCCGGGAAATAGCTGATTATCTATTTACTAACTGGAGCCGGGTCCGGAAGGTGCCCATTGAAGTGGGCGAGATTGATCCCCAACAGTTAGCCGTAGAACCGGAACGGATTAAAGAAATCAAAGCAACGGTTGCTTCCCTGCGGTTAGATGCAGTGGCCGCGGAAGGTTTCGGCACGTCGCGGACTAAAATGGTGCGGGAGATTAAAAGTGAGAAACTTAAGGTCAATTGGAAACTTGTTTCTAATCCTGCATTGAGTGTTGCCCAGGGAGATATGCTATCTTTTAGGGGCCGGGGCAGAGTTTTAATTCACGCCGTAGGGGGAAAAACCCGCAAGGGGCGCCTTAATCTTGTTTTACATCGTTATTATTAGGAGGTGGCTCGATGCTGAAGCCTATGGATATTCATAGTGTGGAATTCAAACGTTCTTTTAAAGGATATGATCCTGATGAGGTTGATGATTATTTAGCATCCATTGCCAGTAAATATCAAAATGTTTATCTGGAAAATAAAAGGCTGCAGGAAGAACTAAAGCTGATGAAGGAAGAATTAGAAAGTAAAGCTCAGCAGGAACAAGATGTTTTGGATTTAATCTCATTAACTAAACAGACTGTCCGGGAAATTAAAAACATGGCCAATCAAGAAGCAGGCAGTTTGGTAAATTCCGCTAAAGCAGATGCCGCTCGTATTATTAGCGAAGCCCGCCGGGACGCACAAAAGATTATCTCGGACGCTGAAGCAAATCTGGCACAGATCCAAAGATCGGAAGTGCAGTTGAAAGAAAAAGTGCGCTTGACTATGGAAACTATTTGGAATTTGCTTAATGAAGAAAATAGCGATGAAAAAATCCCCACGAGGCCTTACCAGGAAATCGCTTCTATTTTGGAAGATTTGGAAGACGAAAAGGAAAGTTGACTTCCCAATTTAGGTT
>JAAYRS010000133.1 GCA_012518645.1 Bacillota bacterium | reverse complement strand
ATTGTTTCTAGCTAGCTGCTCAGGCTGTGATCCGGATATGGACGGACCTGCACCTACAATGGACCCAACTATGCAGGTTCCATCAGGGCGGTAGCATAAAACTCAAAAGTGTTAGACTCCGGAGTCTTTCTGGGCACAGAACAATGAAAACCTTTTTCTAGGACTGGTTTTCTCCAGGAGGAAGAAAGCTGCTGGGCGGAGGCCCCGCGGCTTTTTTCTTGCAATAAAAGCTGATCAAAGCTTTGGGGAAGGGCAAGGAAAACCCGGCCGCGGCGGCCTTGGATCCGGTGGATGAAGCAGGAGTCTAAAACAGCAGGGCGAAGAAATGCAGAGATTTGCGGATTTCCGTTCCGGAACTTATTTTTTCCGGGCCCAGCGGATTTTGGCAAAAAAAGAGAATAACGAAAAAGATAGGATGACCGAAAAGTGGGTTGAGGTCCGTTAACCCGCTGGGAACTTGGGATTTAGAGGCGGAGGGCATCTTTTATGTTAAGAGAAGTATCAAGTTACATTACCTTCCTTTACTTTCAGGATTTGGCTTTGGCTCAAGAATTTTTTGAAAACACGCTGGGGCTGAAGGCCGTTTACGATCCTGGTTGGGCTGTTGTATACCGCTTAGGGGCCGCTTCCTTTCTGGGGGCAGTGGATGCTGCCCGAGGTTCCGTCCCGGCGCAGCCGGGCCGGGGCGTGCTAATTAGCTTTACGGTTCAAAACGTTGCAGCGATGCACAAAAGGTTCACAAAGCTGGGCTTGAAGGTATCGGAGATAAAAGAGTTCCGAGATATTGCACTTAAGTCCTTTTTCTTGGAAGGGCCGGAAGGCTACGCATTTGAAATGCAGGAATTTACTGTCCCGGAACTAAAAAAGATTTTTTAAATAAGGAGGTTAAACCTGCTGTTTAACTTACAGCCTTCTTGGGCCCGGCAGGATCAAGAAGGCTTTTTAAGATCTTTAGATATTTTCCTAGAGGAACATTAAACTTGACAATGGTAATACGATGTAATACTATAGGGATTAGAATATGCTTAAAAATGGAGGAAAGAAAATGAGCCGGCCTAAGAAAAGGGAAATAATTACGTTTAAAGTCAATGAGGAATTGAACAAAGCCATGGAAGGGATCCCGAACCGTTCCGAGTTTATCCGCAAAGCTATTCTAGCAGCTTTAGACAGCACCTGCCCTTTATGCCGGGGCACAGGTATGCTTTCCGCGGATCAACTGGAACATTGGCAAGAATTCAGTGAAAATCACAGCGTGAAAAAGTGCCGGGACTGCCATTCTTTTCATATCGTCTGTGAATTGGAATAGAATTTTAGAGGGCCGGTTCTCTAAAATCTTAAAAAGACAGAAGGAGCTGGAAAATGGATAGAGTTTGGAAATGCCGGCTGTTGGTGTTCTTAATATTGTTGTTAACTCTCGCTGCTGGCCTAGTCTCAGCTGCTGATTTTAGACAGGAGCGTTTGCAAGTTTTTGTTAGTATTCTGCCCCAAAAGTTTTTTGTGGAACGGATCGGGGGAGATGCTGTCCAGGTTTCTGTATTAGTGGGTCCCGGTCAGAGCCCCGCGGTCTACGAGCCCCTGCCGCAGCAGATGGCCGCCTTAGCAGAAGCGGCCCTCTATTTCCGGATTGGGGTTCCCTTTGAAACTATCTGGATGGGCAGGATCGAGGAACTAAACCCTCGGCTGAAGGTTGTAGATACCCGCCAAGGCCTTCAGCTAAGGCGTATAGAAGGGGCCCGCGGCGGGCAGGCAGAGCTGGAAGTGGCTGATCCCCACATTTGGCTCGATCCCCTTTTGGTTAAAGTCCAAGGGGAGACAATTTACAAGGAACTGTCTCTGGCAGATCCGTCTAAAAGAGATTTTTACGGGCAGAATTTGGCCGAATTCTTGGCGGAATTAGAGCAACTGCATCAAGAGTTGGCGGCCATCTTTAGCTCCCTGCCGACGCCTAAGTTAATGGTATTTCATCCTGCTTGGGGTTACTTGGCTGATCGCTACGGGTTGGAGCAGATTCCCATTGAAGTAGAAGGGAAAGAGCCGGGGCCCAGGGCCTTGGCGGAATTTGTGCAGCTGGCGGAGACAGAGGGGATCAAAGTGATTTTTGTGGAAGAACAATCTTCTGCGCAAGCAGCCTATTCAGTGGCTGAGGCGGTGGGAGCCAAGGTTGTCAAAATTGACCCCTTGGCGGAGGATTATCTTTCTAACCTGCGGCAAATTGCTCGGGTTATTCAAAAGGAGCAAGAACAATGACAACTGTGATTAAACTGCGCCAAGTTAGCTTTGCTTATAATCAGCGTTTGATTTTGGAAGATCTGAATCTGGAAGTTAGAGAAAAAGATTATTTGGCGGTGATTGGCCCTAATGGGGGCGGGAAAACAACACTAGTACGCCTTTTGCTTGGTTCGCTAGTGCCCAAGAAGGGTGAAATTGAGGTTTTTGGCGTTAGCCCTAAAAAAGCCCGCAAGTGGATTGGCTATGTACCCCAACATGGGCTTTTTGATCAAAGCTTCCCGGTTTCTGCTTTGGAAGTGGTCTTGATGGGCAGGCTTCACCCCCAGGCCTTTTTTCCCCGCTATTCGGCGGCGGATTATCTCGCAGCTCAAGAAGCCATGTCTGCTCTGGGCATAGAAAATTTGGCAGGGCAGCGCTACGGTGAGCTGTCCGGCGGGCAGAAACAAAGGGTGATTTTAGCCCGGGCTTTGGTAGCTGATCCCAAACTGTTGATTTTAGATGAACCGACTGCCAGTGTGGATAGTCGGGTAGAACAAGACATCTATGAGCTTCTGGCCGACTTAAATAAAAAACTTACCATTATCATTGTTTCCCATGATCTGGGATTTGTTTCCACTTATGTCGATCAAGTGGCCTGCTTAAATCGAAAATTGGCGGTCCACACCGTTGAAGAAATCAGTGCTGATGTTGTTTCCGGTTTGTATCAGAGTCCTGTGGAAATGATTGAGCATCGCTGCGCCTTATAGCTTAGAAATGTGGGGTTAAAATGAATCAATTTATTTCTGTGTTAATGAAATATAGTTTTATGCAAAACGCGGTCCTGGCCGCGATTTTATCCAGCTTTGCCAGCGGATTGATTGGCACTTATGTTGTAGTCAAGCGGATTACCTTTATCAGTGGAGGAATCGCTCACACAGTCTTGGGCGGGATGGGGGTCGCTTACTATTTGGGAGCAGACCCCCTCTTAGGAGCCGTAGCCGCCGCGGTTTTCTCCGCGGTGGTTTTAGGCTTGGTGAATTTAAAAGCGAAGCAGCACGAAGACACCATTATTGGCGCCCTGTGGGCAATTGGGATGGCCGTAGGGATCATTTTCATGTCTTTGACTCCCGGTTATAATGTGGACTTAATGAGCTTCCTTTTTGGTAACATCTTAATGGTCACAAATCCGGTCCTGCGGGTTTTGATCTATTTAAACCTAATTATCGCTTTGGTTGTTACCGTCTTTTACCGGCAATTTATGCTTGTGGCCTTCGATGAGGAAGAAGCACGGCTGCGCGGCTTATCCGTTGAACTTCTATATATTCTGCTTTTAGTTTTGATTGCTTTGACAGTAGTGATCCTAATTAAAATCGTGGGTTTAATCTTGGTAATTGCCCTTTTGACATTACCCGCGGCGGTATCCGGGTTATGGACCGGGAAATTAGGGCGGATGATGGGTTTATCGGTCGCTTTCAGCTTAGCTTTCACTTTAACGGGTTTAGTCTTTTCTTACAATCTAAACCTGCCGGCGGGGGCTGTAATTGTAATTATCGCCGGCCTAGGTTATTTAGCGGCTATAAGCCTAAAAAAATTACGGCAGGGCGTTTTTCTGAAACGCTTCTAAACAACGGCACCCGCTGCCGCCCTCCCTATTTCAAAAACCGGAAGAATTAATTTCGCAAGATCGGCCTTGTTCCAAATCTAAAAGAAACTTTTTAACTCCCAAGCCGCCGCCATAACCTACAAGTTTGCAGCTGCTGCCGATCACCCAAAGGCCTGAATAATGACGGCAATAGGGTGCCGGTTGTTAGCCGGGCCTACCGCCCGGAAGGCCCGGGGATGGCCAATTTCTTCCGCAATACCCTTGTAAGTCCTAGTCCGCCCATAGGGGACTTTTTGCAGTTCTCGCCAAACTTTCTTTCGAAAATCAATGCCTTCGGTTTCCAAGGGGATCTCAAACTCCCGGCGTTGGCCGGCGAAGCATTCTTGCCTCCCTTTTTTAATACCTCTTTTCCCCTTGGTATATCATTTTACTCTTAATAACAGAAACAAACCTGTTATCTCCGACCTTTCTTTCCAGGCGGCCGCAGGGCGTTGCGGCACTTTAGTTATCCCGCAGCTTCTGCAAAAATTGCTTGGGCCGGGGAATTTTCTGGTCCTGCAGCAATCCTAACCCGGTAAGGAAGGTTTTTAAGACTTTAAGGATTACAGCAATTTGTAGAATGGAAAAAGGATCCTTAGTCTTGAATGTTCTAAAAAGTGTTTACAAGGGCTTGAAAACATAGTATACTCGAAGCGCCTGGGCAAAAGAGTTAAAAAAATTTTAACGGTGCCCATAGATTATCAAATCCTAGGGCAGAGTTGAGCCTAGGGATAGAAAACCTCTGGGGGGCAACGGATATTAACACTAAACGGAAAATCGGAATAGTTTTAAGCGGCGGCGGGGCCAAAGGGGCTTATGAAGCGGGGGTCCTGGGTTCCTTGGCAAAAAAAATTGAGAGTATCCAGGTGATGACCGGTGCCTCCATTGGAGCTATTAACGCAGCTATCTTTGCCTGGAACTACGAACAGACAGGAGATTTGACTCAGGCCGCGGCTGCGGTTCAGGCGATCTGGCTGGAACTAGGCAATCTTTTTACGATCAGCTATCTTAGAATTATCCTCTCGGCACTCATTTCCCTGATTAAGACAGGCTCCCCTCTTCATTTTCCTTCTCTGGCCGGGAAGGCAAGAATTAAAAGCAAGTTGAAAGGGCTAATTCCTCAGGATTTGAAAATTAGCGACTTAACAAGAATAGAACTGATCATTAATGCCACCAGCCTTACCGCGGGTGAAACTGTTTCCTTTTCCAGGGAAAACGATAGCTATCTTTTAGATGCAGTTTTAGCCTCGAGTTCAATCCCCCTAGTTTTCGCGGCCCAGAATATTAAGGGCGGCTACTATGTGGATGGGGGGGTTTTTAATAATACCCCTTTGAGGGATGCCATTTTGGCTCAGGCAACGGATATATTTGTAGTAGAATTAAAACCCAAAAGCAAAGATTTGTACTTAAGCACTATTTGCGATCAGCTTGAATATGACAGTGTCTATCGCGTAGGTTCACGTTTGACGGAATTGATTCTGGATAAAATCATGTATGAGGATTTGAAAAACGCTCGTAAAATCAACGAGATCATCGAAGTTATTCAGGTTTTGCGGAAAAGCGGGAAGGAGCGCCTACTTATTCGTAAGCTGGAAAAATCCATTGGTTTTAGAAAAAACGGACAAATAAAACGCAGGGTAAACTTTTACGAAATAGCTCCGTCGCAACGTTTGGATCCGCCCGGGACTTTTGGTTTTGGAGATAAAAAAGCGATCCGCGAGATAATGCTCTTGGGTGCCGAGGACGGGGAAAAACAGTTGGCGCAAATAACTCTGCCTATAAAAGAAAGGCCTAATTTTAGGGCTAAAGCGGCCGGCCTCCGGCCTTAGTAGGCTTACCACCGCAGGATAAAATCTTTTTCGCCCTCCACTGTAGGCAACCTCCTGCTTTGGACCTTGGTGACGGTGGGGCCGCTAACGGAGCGCATATATTTCACCAGCAAACGGATTTTCTTCTCTTCTCCCTGTGCTTCCGCTTCGACGCTGAGATCAGCTTTGTTTTTTACCCAGCCCACTAAACCCAAACTTTTGGCCGCCCGGATTAACCTATAGCGAAACCCAACCCCCTGTACTCTGCCGAAAAAAAGTAATCTTTTGCGGACCTGGGTCTTTTCCTTATCATTTTCGGGCTGAGATTCGTTCTTTAGATCGGCGCCAAAACCGTTGATATCCATAATACATACTCCTTTTTCTCTTGTAGCACGAGATTGTACTTATAGTTAAGTTATCGTTATTGCCCTTTTTTCCTCCCGCTATGATTTTTTGCTCCGCCATTAAGCGCGGTCTTGACACCCGGATTGTAATTTGTTAAGGTCAAGGCAACGAATGTTATAAGAATACATTGGGTGTCCTAACCTAACAATCAGTATCGTTTATCTAACAAGAGGGTTGCTATAGGAAATGGCAATACCCTAGGCGGGTCTGGCCCCGAGCCCCTTATCTTTCTGAAAACCAAACATACGATAGTGGGGAAACTCGAAGGAAAGAAGGAATTCTACCAGGAGATTAAGAAACATCTAAAAGAAAACCGGAAACATTATGGGCGGAGATTGGGCAATCCTTTCTGCTTTGTACCGTGTTTTAGGGGAAAATGTAATTATCGAGATGACCCAGGTTTAATAAAGCCTATTTTTAAATATATCTTCCGGTGTTGGGCAGAAATAGGGCGGCCGGTGAGGGGGAGTTAAATGATTAGCAGACGAAGAAAGCAGATTCGTGCTTTAATTGAAAGGGAAGGAGAAGTTCAACTCCGTAACCTGAAAGACAGTTTCCCCCAGGTATCTATGATGACTTTGCGGCGGGATTTAGATAGTTTAGAAAAAGAAGGGCATGTAATTCGCACCCACGGTGGGGCGGTTAGCGTCAGAAGGCTGATGAACAGCGGCGAAGAACACCCTTACGAGACACGAGCGGGGGAAAATAGGAAAGGCAAACAGGCCATCGCCAAGAGGGCCCTGCCTTATGTTGAAAAAAACCGCTCCCTTTTCTTTGATGCCGGCAGCACCGTAATGTGTTTGGCCGAAATTTTGCCCAACGAAGAATTCTCAGTTTTAACGAGCGGTCTAAATATTGCCATAGAAATCTTGAAAAGAAGCAAGCCTCTGGTGATGACGGTAGGCGGTTCGGTAAACCGGAATACTTTTTCCGTTTCTGGGCCCAGCGCTATGGACTTAATTGACACTTTCAATATAGACTTGGCCCTAATGGGCACATCCGGGTTTTCGGTGGAAAGCGGATTTACAGTTGCTAACGTTTATGAGGGCAATTTGAAAAGGAAGGTAGTAGAACAGGCCAGAAAAGTAATCGTTTTAATGGATAGCAGTAAAATTAACAAAAACATGGCTTTTACTTATGCGGGATTAAAGGACATCGATGTAATTGTCTCAGAAAAGCCTTTGCCGGAAGATGTGGAAAACGAAGTGAAAAAATTTAATATTGAGATCTGCTGCAGCTAAACCAAAAAGAGCGCTGACCGCCAACGAATCGTTGGCGGTTTAATTTTGCAAAAATATCGCTGCTAAGCCTGCCTGCCGGTGTCGTGCAGGAGGCGTTTTTTAGTTTAAAGGCTGAGATGTCAGTTTTGTTCATACCTAGCTTAGGGCAGGGCTTATGTTTCTCCTTTTGCCGAATTCTGAATCTTGAAAGGAATTTTAAAAAGAAATTGCTGCCGATAAAGTCGTTTTGTGGGCTTAAGACTCAATAGGATACCATTTAGCAATCAATACTATTGGTAGATTTGTTCATTAGACGCCACAAATGAACAATATATTGTGGCGAATATCACAAAGGCCGTTGACATCTACTTCTTATCTGCATATAATGTGAATAAATGTAGAAAACAAACAGACTAGATCGAAAAGGAAGGGCAGGCTAAGTCCGGAAAACACAAAAGTTTCGGTTTAGGAAGCCTGTTTTTAGCGAACGGGTCAGGCATTTCTGTTGGAAAGAGAATGATCTTGTGTTTTTTACTGCGCAGTGAATTAAAATATCTAGAAAAGAATTAAAAACAGTATTGTTCTAGCGTGCTAAAAGCCCATTTATATTTAATTTGGTAACCAGGAAAATCTTTTATGAAATTTTTCTTGTATTGGGGAGGAATAATGAAATTTATGGTGTATATATAAAGTACATGTGGAATTAATTCTTGAAAACGGATAATTTGATTTCTTGAAACAAAGAAATAGCGTTTTGTTATCAAATAAGTGTTTTTTCAGAACAATTTCACCAATTTGGGTTTAGGCGGCGGCTGCGGTAATTTGGTTAGTTCAGGAGTGATTGGATGGATAGTGTTGACGTTGTCGAACGTGCTTTACGTGATGATTACGATAAACTAACACCGAGCCAAAGGCGCTTGGCGGAATATATCTACCAAAACCCATACGAAGTTGCCCTTATGGCCAGCTCTCAAATCGCGGCGCATTTGGAAGTCAGCGAGGCTACTGTAGTCAGGTTTGCTCAAGCTTTAGGATTTAAAGGTTATGCCAGCTTACGGGAAAGTCTCAAAAAGAGATTAATTAAAGAAGTTAAATCCTCGGAGCGGGTAGCTACGATGGTCCGCGAAAAACGAGACCAGGCCGGCACCTTACATGAAATAGTCAGCCAAAATATTTTCCATTTAAATAGATTACTAGAGAACGTTTCCGAAGATGCCCTAGAAAAGGCTACCGCGTGCCTTAACGACGCCGATCAAATTTTTGTTTACGGGGAAGGAGCGCCGGGTTCCTTGACCTATCATATCGATTTTTGGCTTTCCCGTTTAGGGTGCCGAGTCAAAGCCACGCGGCAAACGGGGCGGCGATTCTATGACTATGTCTTTGACCTTCAGAAAGGCGATGTTGCCTTAATTATGGCTTTTCGCAGCGCTAACAGTGAAGCATTCGCTCTTCTGGAAATAATGAAGGAGCGCCAAGGCCAATCCATTCTAATAACTGACTTAATTAATTCCCGGATGCACGGCTTGGCAACACATATCCTCATGGTTCAGCGGGGACGGATGGATGTCTTCCGTTCTTTGGGCCCCTTGGCGGCTTTAATAGATGCCTTGATTCTCGGCTTAATGAGGCTAAAAGGCGATCAGGCTGTGGATAAGCTCAAGGATTTGGATAGTATCAGGCACCGCTATGGGGTTTTATTTGATAAATAATGAGCCTCGCCGCTGCCGTTGCTGATACTGCTTATGAAGTTCATTATCTGCTACCCTTCATTTAGAAATTGGTTGTTTTAAACAAAACGGCGGATTAAACCGCCGATAGGGTAGAACTTATAAAATTTGGTAAGAAGGGGGAATGAGCGGGAAAATTGCGAATGGTTGTGTTGAACCTTTGGGAACACAATATTGAAAGGAGATAAACTCACATTGACTAGAAAAGGTACAATTTTTGTGATGTTGCTGATGGCTGTTGTATTAGTTGTAGCATCGGTTGCTTCAGCTGAACCGATCAAGATCAGAATGTATTATGGTGTTGGCGGCGCCGTGGGAGAATTAATCCAAGAACTTGCAGACGAGTTTAACGCAACCCGTTCCGATATTGAGGTGGAGGTTGCTTTCCAGGGTTCCTATGATGAGACCGCCAATAAGGTAATGGCGGACTTAGCCGGTGGTTTTAATCCCGATTTAGCTCAAATTTCGTTAGCAAATGTACCCCAGTTTATTGGTAGGGAAGAACTACTAATTGATCTTAACAGCGTGTTTGAGGAAGATGTTCTCGATGATTTCATTCCTGCTTTAGTTGATGCAGGTACTTTTGACGGAAAATTTTATGCAGCTCCGTTTAATGTTAGCACCCTCCTTTTTTACTGGAACAAAGAACTTTTTGAAGAAGCAGGCTTAGATCCGGAAAGGCCTCCCCAAGACTGGGATGAAATGCGTGAATACGCTCGGATTTTGACCAAAGGCGATCGCTTGGGTTTAGCCATGTTCGGCCCTCCGTACGATCATTGGGTTTTGGAAAGCCTTTACTGGCAAAACGGCGGTAATATGCTCAGCGAGGATGGAACCAAGGTTGTCGTTGACAGTCCGGCATCCATCGAAGCTCTGGAATTTATAGACACTTTAGTGAATGAAGATAAAACGGCCACATATGTTCCCAACGCTGAATCTAACCATCTGCTGCTTTCGCAGAGAGTGGCCATGAATTATGCATCAACTGGCGCCCTTGGCAACTTCTGGGAAAACGCTGATTTTGAGTTTGGCGCCGGTCACTTACCCAGAGGACCCGTTGGTAAGTTTACTTCTCTCGGCGGCGGTTTCCTGATTATGTTCAGCAGCACCCCCGAAAGAGAAGCTGCGGCCCGGGAATTCCTCGAATTCTTAACAACCACTGAAAATACAGTTAAAATGAATATGCGCACGGGCTATCTACCATCCCGTCAGTCTGCTCAGGAAACAGCTGAACTGCAGCAGTATTGGGAGGAAGTCCCTGCAGCTAAAGCTGCCGTAACTCAGCTTCCCTACGCAGTTGCCCGGAGAAATCATCCTAAATTGAAGGAAATTCACGATATTATTGCCCGAATGATGAATTCCTCCATCGTAGAATCTGTGACTACACCGGCAGAAGCTGCGCGCCGAGCCGCTCAGGAAGGGAATTTGGCTCTTCTCTTTTAGCAGTTAAGTACGAAGTTATTTACCTTGCTGAAAACCCGCCTGAATAATTCAGGCGGGTCATGTTCATCAGTCTAGGAGGACCGCATATGAGAAAAAATGTTCAGAAAACGTTTCGCATTTGGTTAGGTAAAGACTGGCTCTCCGCATTGGGCTTTCTATCTCCGGCCCTTGTTCTGCTGGGGCTGTTTGTCTATCATCCTCTAATCCAAAGTTTCCTTTATAGTTTTACCCGCTGGGATATGGTTCAAGAACCGCAGTGGGTGGGCACAACTAATTATCAAATACTAATGCAAGATCCGCGGTTTTGGACCTCTGTCCGGCAGACATTTCTGTTTACTTTTGGTACGGTAATCCCTTGTGTAATCTTATCACTATTTTTTGCAATTTTGATCAGCGGGAAAATTAGGGGGGCAAAACTTTATCAGTCTATTTATTTTCTGCCTGTAGTCACTTCCTTAGTTATAGTGGCCACTATTTGGTTATATGTTCTTCAGCCTGAATACGGGCCGCTGAACTACCTTCTTTCGTTTTTGGGGATTAAGGGGCCCCTGTGGCTGCGCTCAAGCAGCACCGCCATGTCCTCGATTATTGGGATGACAATTTGGCGGGACTTCGGCTACTGTTTGACCCTATTCCTAGCGGGGCTGACTAATATACCTTCAATGTTTTACGAAGCGGCCTCCATTGACGGAGCAAGTGCCTGGCAGCGGTTCCGTCACATTACTTTACCGTTGCTGGCCCCAACCACCTTGTTTATATTCATAGTCTCGGTTATTCGTTCTTTTCAAGTGTTTACCCAAATCCACGTCTTAACGCAAGGCGGGCCTATGGATAGCACCTTGGTCTTAGTATATTATATTTGGCAGCAGGCATTCCGTTATTACAGGGCCGGGTACTCTTCTGCCGCAGCCGTAATATTCTTTGTCATGATTGTAGTCCTTTCGATCCTCCAGATGAGGATTTCAGAAAGGAGAATTCATTATTAATCAAGGGCTGATCGTAAGAACCTTTCTTGTAATTAATTTCAATCATAATAATTAAGTTTGGGAAGGGTATGACGTCCCTTTCGGACCTGGGGGTATCAAGTGTGAAGAATACTAGAAAGAACTGGCTCATTCACGTAATATTAATGTCGGGGGTAATAGTTATTTTATTCCCCTTCTTATGGACAATAATAGCTTCGTTTAAAATAACTAAGGAATTCTTTAGGTTTCCACCAACATTTTGGCCGGACCAATGGACTTTATTTCAATATAAGGCGGCCTGGAACTTCGCGCCTATTGGCAGATTTTTAGTGAACAGCGCTGTGCAGTCAGCGTGCATTACCTTTGGCCAGCTATTGACTGCTTCCATGGCGGCATACGCCTTTGCAAAACTGGAGTTCAGAGGACGCGAAGTTCTCTTTTATATTGTTTTAGCAACGATGATGATTCCCATCCACGTAACTATGATTCCTTTATTTGTTACCATGAGCAAACTAGGGTGGGATAACACCTATCAAGGATTGATCATACCCTTTTTGGCCAATGCGTTCAGTATCTTCTTGTTGCGGCAATTTTTCATGACTGTGCCCCAAGACTTGGAGGATGCAGCCATCATTGACGGCTGTTCCAAAGCACGTTTTCTGTTCAGGATTTTAATTCCCGTATCGCGGACGGGATTGGCCGCTGCAGGTATTTTCACATTCGTTCATCATTGGAATACGTATATGTGGCCCCTTCTGATTACTTCCTCCAACCGTATGCGTACAGTCCAAATTGGTTTGGCCATGTTTGTGGAACGGGAGGCTGGGACCGATTTCGGACGTTTAATGGCCGCCTCGGTGATTGTGGCTTTACCAACTATTATTGCCTTTTTGATGGGGCAGAAGGAATTCATTGAAGGAATCACAATGACCGGTATCAAAGGTTAAAGTAGGCGCGGGAAGTTTCGGAAGGCATTAGGAGGCTATTAATGTCAGATATTAGGCTTTTAGCCGTTGATTTGGATAATACCCTTTTAACCGCGGAGAAAAAAATTTCCGCTAAAAATAAGTACTGGATTCAAAAAACCGAAGAACAAGGAATTAAGGTCGTCCTGGCAACAGGCCGCGGTGTTGAAAGAACCCGGGAATTCTGGGAGGAGTTGAGTTTGAATGATCCCCTGGTGCTGGTCAACGGTGCAGAGCTTTGGAAAACACCGGGGGAACTGTTAGAGCGGCATACCTTGACAGGCGAAGAAGCCAAAATCTTAATAGGATTAGCCCTCAAGAACAAAGCGGGCTATTGGGGATACAATCTGGAGGGCATGGTCCGTTCTTCGGATTGGACCGAAAAAATGTATATTCAAAGATGGTTGAAAATTGGTTTTAAACACGAAGATATTTCTGTAATTCAACGCCTAAAAAAAGAGGTACAGAGCCTAAACCATTATGCAGTGACCCAATCCGGCCCGCTGAATTTAGAAATCTCCCCTTGGGGGACTAGCAAAGCATACGGCTTAAAAAAGATATGTGCTTATTTGCAAATTGATCTGGACTCCGTAATGGCAATAGGGGATAATCTAAATGATCTGGAAATGATCCAAACCGCGGGTTTAGGTGTGGCTGTTGAAAATGCTGATAAGCGCTTGAAGCTTGCCGCCGATGCTCTAACCGCTTCCAACGAAGCTGACGGTGTTGCCGAGGCCATCCGACGGTATATCTTCAAGGCGGGTTCGAAAGGCTTGGAGGTGCGGAAAAATGAGTTTGCTTCAAAAAAAGATTAGGATTGGCCTGCTCAGTGATTTGCACGTCAATGGTAAGGAAGAACTAGATCTGTTGGCGGAGATCATGCGGTTTTTTGCTCTGCAAGAGCTGGATCTGGTAGTGGAATTAGGTGATCGCCTCCAGGATAAATCAGCCGGCGCTGATTTAGAACAAACTGCAAAAATTCGCCAAGTGTTGACAAAACCGGGTTTGCCAGTCCTACATCTGCACGGGAACCACGATTTAAGGTTTGCCCCTAAGGACGCTTTGAATGAGGTTTTGGCCAAAGAGCACGGCTATGAGCGCTATTTTGTTAATGATTATCAAATAGTGCTCTTGGATAGCAACGATCCTTCCCCGGGTTTGATTTCCCCAGAACAATCGGCGTGGTTAAAGGCGGCAATTAAAGCGGATTTTGATTCCATCATCTTCTCCCATTATCCCCTTGCCCCCATTGAAGTGGAGGAGCATCCCTATTTTTACCAACATAGGGAAAAATCGTTTATCCTCAATTATGAGGATATTAAGGATGCCGTAAGTTTCGAGAAAGGTGTTATCGCTGTTTACCAAGGCCATTTGCACTGGCTAAAACAGAGGAAAATCAACGGAGTCCCTTTTACTTGGCTGCCTTCGGTCCGGAAGAGTTTTGATGGTGGTTTCCCTGCCGGCGGATTTTGTATAGCTGAAGCCCGCGGGAGAAAAGTAGAGGAAGAACACTTCAAGATAGTTGAAGAAGGATCCCGCCGGCAATTTGTTAAAATCTAGTCTGGAAAAATTTCATTAGGACTAATAAAAATCAAATTCCGTTTTTGCTTGTGGCAAAAGCGGTTTTTTGATCCAAAAATATTCATTCTGCAAATTAATTTCGGCTATTAGAGGATCCGGGGCTTAGCCCAAATAGGATAGGAATGAAAGTGTCTGGCGAAAATTGCGGCAGTTGCTGCAAATTAATTGAGTAACTTGCAGGAATTTGCAAAGTTTTGTTTAATATAAAAACAAGCAGTCCTTGTTAACTTTTCGTATAAAGAAAGGGAGTTTACATGGAACGAACTAGACTAAGTGATATTGCCAAGGCGCTAAACATCTCCCAATCCACGGTTTCTAGGGCTTTAAGGAATAAACCCGGTGTTAATCCGCAATTGAGGGAAAAAATATTTAAAATGGCCCAGGATCTTAATTACCCCTTTAAATTGCCTAAAGATCTTGAGTTTAGGCGGGTTGGGATCATTATACCTGATTTCTCCAACCCATTTTTTGCAACAGTTTGCTACGGAATTGAAAGTATTTTGCGGGCTAACGGCTACCTAACCTACCTGGCCAGCACCGATGAAGACTGGGAATTGGAAAGAGATTACGTCCGTTCCTTTTTACAGGAAAGGGTAGAAGGCTTAATTGTAGCTCCCACAGCCAACACGGAATCAATTTATAATAATAGCCTCAAAAATTTACCCCTGGTTTTCTTCGATCGCCATTACCCTTCTTTAGATGTGCAAAGTGTGCTTATAGATAATAAAGACATTATGTTTCAAGCTCTGCGCTATCTCAAAGGGGCAGGCCACAGGAAAATCTGCCTGGTTTCCGGAAATCACCTGCTTTATACCGGGAGTTCCCGGACAGACGGTTTTTTAGAGGGCCTAAACATTTTGGGTTTAGATTCCATGCTTTGCCCGGTTGTGGCCGGCAACTTCAGGGAGCCGGAGGCTTATGAAGCGACAAAGAAGGCTTATCGGAAACACAAATTTACTGCGGTTATAGCCACCAGCAATAAGACCACTCTCGGTGTCTTGCGGGCCCTAAAAGATTTAGGCTTGGCCATACCAAGGGATGTTAGTGTAATTGGTTTCGATAATCAGGAATGGATGGGATTTAACAAACCGCCGATAACGACAATTGTTCAACCCGCTTTCACCATGGGTACTTTAGCGGCCAGCCTGCTTTTGCAGCAGATTCAAAGCAATTCAGCGCGGGAAAGCGTGATCTTAAAAGCGGAAATAATGCGGAGAGAATCAGTAGAATCCATTCCCCGGGGATAGGAGGTGGTAACTAGGCTTTTGGAGGCGCTGAAACAAACAAATTATAGGAGGTTTAAAAGTGAGGAAGAATCTAGCTACCTGGTTTGTGTTGTTAGTTGTTTTCACTTTATCAGCAGCGGTTGCTGCTAATCCTCTTCAAGAATGGGGTGCCGGGATTAAAGAAGAATTTGGCGGTACTGAAATTACCGTAGCCATGGCGACCCATCCTTCTACCGATGGTTTCCGGAGCATGGTCCAAGAATTCGAAGATCTAACCGGGATAACCGTCCGTTGGGATGTAATGGAGGAGATTTATCTCCACGATAAGATTTTAACCGAACACGCGGCGCGCACAGGCCGCTATGACGTGCTGATGATGGATGTGGTCTGGATGGGCGAATTCGCTAACCGCCGGGTTGTTGTGCCCCTAGACGATTATTTGGCAGATCCACAAAAAACCCCGGCTTGGTTCAATTATGACGATATTGTCCCGGCCTACAGCCAAGGGCTTGGTGTTTACGATAAGAAAGTTTACGGGATACCGTCTGCGGGCGAATCCGCCTTTATTGCTTACCGTAAGGACCTCTTTGAAAAATACGGCTACGATCCCGCCTCCATCAAAACTTACGATGATCTGTTGGAAGCAGCCCAATTTTTCCACAATAAAGAGGAAAATTTGGCCGGGATTTCCATGCGGGGACGCCGGGGGCACCATATCGTTTATGGCTGGTTCCAAAGCCTCTATCCCTTTGGCGGTGCTGTCTTCCATCCCGGAACATTTGATATCGCTGTGGAAACCCCGGAAACAATTGCGTCTCTCCAGTATTTTGTTGATTTGATGAAATTTGCACCTCCGGGTATCGAAAATTTCAGCCATGAAGAAGCAACAACAACATTTATGCAGGGCCATGCCGCGATTTGGTTTGACGCCACTGCTTTAGCCCCTTGGATTGAAGATCAAACAAAATCAAAAGTTGCAGGCAGTATAGGATACTTGGCTCCGCCCACAGGCCCTAAAGGCTCTGCAGCGGCCATTGCCGGCTGGAACCTTGCTGTTTCCGCCAGCTCTACCAAGGCCGATGCGGCTTGGGCTTTTATCAATTTCATGACCAGCGAGCTTAAAGCAGAAGAATACGTTAAAAACGGCGGTGTTGTAACCAGGGCATCTATCCTCAGGGATCCTCAGTTTATCGAAGAATACCACTATTATCCCCAGGTTTTAGAATCCCTCGATTTGGCCGCCGTTTTAGTAGACCAAGATATTGATTGGCGCCCCCGTATTCCGGAGTGGCCCCGTATCGGAGAAGCCCTTGGTCTAAACGCCTCTTTAGCTTTAACAGGTCAAGTGACGCCGGAAGTTGCCATGGAGCGTTCAGCTAAGGAAATCGAAAACATTATGGCAGGATACTAGAATTCCCGGCAGCGGCGGGGTTACCCCCGCCGCTGCTTACTCCTGGAGGTGAACGGTGTGAAAAAGTTCCTGCAGTCACCTTATGCCTGGCTGGCCCCTGCTTTGGCTGCTTTGTTTATCATCACCATAGTTCCGACTTTCTTTCTTTTCTTTACCTCTTTACACCATTGGGAATTAGGTTTTCCTTGGGATGAACGGGTATTTATCGGCCTAAAAAATTTTTCGCATACCTTGCAAAACCCTCTTTTTCGTTCTGCTCTAGTGCGGACATTGATTTACACGGTAAGCGCCGTGACAGTCCAATTTATCCTGGGGTTTTTAATTGCTTCCTTTCTCTCCCGGCGCACTTTGCTTTGGAGAGGGTTTCTAATTGGAAGTCTCATTATCCCCATGACCGTAACACCAAGTATTGCCGGATTGATCTGGCGGCTTTATTTCAATCCAACTTACGGCATTGTCAATTATCTTCTCGGTTTTATCAACCTGCAGCCCAATTGGTATGGGTATGAATTAGCGCTGCTGTCGGCTGTTATTGTGGAAGTTTGGCAGTGGACCCCGTTTGTAACCCTAATTTTGCTGGCGGGCCTTAGCGCCCTGCCTCGAACACCTTTTGAGGCGGCCATGGTCGACGGCGCCTCCCGCTTCCAAATGCTTTGGAACATTACCCTTCCTCTTTTAAGGCCAATTATCCTGATTGCTCTCCTTTTGCGGGGGATGGATGCCCTGAAGATGTTCGATGTAATTTTCTCTTTGACGGGGGGAGGTCCTGCGGATGCCACTGAGTTAATCTCAATGCTGATTTACCGCACGGGGTTTTACCATACGGGCATGGTGGGCAGGGCTTCAGCTATTGCTGTTTTTCTCTTAGCAGCAATAATTTTATTAAGCCAATTCTTGATTAAAATTCTGGACAGCGAGCCAAAATCGGCCTAAAGGCCGATGATAATTAAAAGACTCAGTAAGGAGGAGCGGGATGAATAGTGCTGGAACTTCCAGGGTTAAAGCAGTCGATGCCATCGTGGATGTGACCGGGACCCTAATTTTGGTATTTTTGTTCCTTTTTCCTTTTTTGTGGATGGTTAGCATGTCTTTCAAAGATCGAATTCAAACTTTTCAAATTCCGCCTTTATGGTTTTTCCAACCAACTCTAGAAAATTACCGAGCCTTATTTGCCAGAGAAATTTTTGGTACTTATTTTGTGAACAGTGTGGCGGTCATTGTATTTTCGGTTTTGGTCTCCTTCGTGCTGGCTGCCCCCGCCGCCTATGCACTTTCGCGGTTTGATTTCAAAGGAAAAAAGGATATTTCCTTTTGGATCTTAAGTGTGAGAATGGCACCGGCCATTGCCGTAGTTATCCCCTATTTCTTTCTGGGAAGTTTTATGGGGATTTTAGACACGCGGTTAATCTTAATCATCGCCTATTTATCTTTTAATGTCCCCTTTGCTACTTGGATGCTAAAAGGCTTTATGGATGAAATCCCC
The DNA here is from genome assembly GCA_012518645.1 of Bacillota bacterium. Classification (GTDB taxonomy): domain Bacteria; phylum Bacillota; class Limnochordia; order Darwinibacteriales; family Darwinibacteriaceae; genus JAAYRS01. Next base: position 13,964 of record JAAYRS010000133.1, on the reverse strand, counting down.
ACTGAAGTGGATGAGGCAGCCTTGATCGACGGTTCTTCCCGCTTTCAAGTTTTTAGCAGGCTGATTATTCCCTTAACAGCTAATGGGCTGGCTGCAACCAGCATTCTCTGTCTGATTCAATCTTGGAACGAATTTACTTTCGCACTTTTTTTGACAACGACAGAGGCCCGGACTTTACCCACAATTGTGACCCAGTTTCTTACGTTCCAAGGGGTTGTCTGGGGTGAAATGTCCGCTGCAGCCACAATTACTGTCCTGCCGGCGGTTGTCTTTGCTATCCTGGTGCGGAAACATTTAATTACCGGCTTGAGTTTTGGTGCTGTCAAAGAATAAAAGGAGGTAGAAATCAAATGCTGCAGGCAAATTTGAAATCCCCCCGGCAATTTGCGTTAGAAAGAGTTGAAAAACCTAAACTGGAAGAAGGCCAAATATTAGTTAAAGTAAAACAAACAGGAATTTGCGGTTCGGATATCCATGCCTTCAACGGCAAGCATCCCTTTATCTCCTGTCCCATTGTCCTTGGACATGAGTTTGTAGGGACCGCAGCCGAAGGCGGTCCCGCTTCAAGCCAATTGCTGGGAAAAAGGGTTACGGTCCTGCCCTCATTGGTCTGCGGCACCTGTTATAATTGCCGTATAGGGCGCTTCAACATCTGTGAAAACCTAAAAGTGATCGGGGCTCAAGCCCCTGGTGCATTTGCTGAATATGTGCGTGTGCCTGAAGAGATGGTTTTTGTTCTGCCAAGTTCCTTGGATTGGGATCAGGGGGTTTTGATTGAACCCCTTGCTGTTGCCGTTCATGCCGTGCGCAGAATAGCGCGGATTGGCGGCCAGTCTGTCTTGGTTTTGGGGGCAGGGACAATCGGACTTATGGTTATAGCAGCTTTACGAGCTTACGGAGCGGGGCAGATTATTGCGGTTGATTTAAGTGAGAATCGCTTGCGCTTGGCGGAGGAGTTAGGAGCAGATGCAGGGCTGAATCCAAAGGGGGCCGATTTAGAAACTTGGCTGGAGAAAGAGGTAGTCAGAATCGATTCCAGTTTCGAATGTGTAGGGTTGGCAGAAACGGTGAACCAAGGCATCAAGTTCACTTATAAAGGTGGGAATGTTGTTGTTTTAGGTGTTTTCGAAGAAAATGCTTCCATTGAAATGGGTTTAGTGCAGGATAAAGAGCTAAATCTGCTGGGGACTTTAATGTACACAAAAGAAGATTACTATGAAGCTATCCGCATTATGGGTTTGAATCCCGGTTTGAGCAGGCTTATTACCCACCGGTTTCCCTTGAGGCAAGCTGCCCAGGCTTTTGCTGTTTTAGAGGATCAAAAAGAGGAAGCCCTTAAAGTGGTTTTGGAATTATAGGAGGAGTGGAAATGAAAGCTGTTCAAATTACTGCGCCCAATGTTCTGGAAATAGTAGAATTGCCCCGGCCAAAGCCCGCGGCCGATCAAGTCTTACTTCAAATCAAAGCCAGCGGCCTTTGCCACACTGATCTCAACATTTTAGAAGGAAAATTTCATGCCCATTACCCGATAATCCCGGGCCACGAGTTTGCCGGCAAGGTGGTGGCTGTAGGGGAGGATGCAGATCCTGGTTGGATGAGCAAGTATGCAGTGGTTGATCCCAATGTGCCTTGCGGGCGGTGCAGCGCCTGCCGTACTAACCGGCAGAATCAATGTGAAAACCTCGATGCCTACGGTGTAACTATACCCGGTGGCTTTGCGGAATACGCCGCTGTCAAGGAAGCCAATCTTTATCCTTTGGGCAATCTTTCCCTTGAACAGGCGGTTTTTGCTGAGCCCTTGGGATGTGTCTTGCACGGCCTTAACCAAATTCCCAGCTACCAGGGAGGCCGTGCCTTGGTTTTCGGCGCCGGGCCCATGGGTTTATTGATGATGCAGAGCCTTAAGTTCAAGGGTATTGTCAGTGTCAGCGTGGTGGACTTACACCGGGAAAGGCTGGCCAGGGCAGAAAAACTCGGTGCTTCTAAAACCTATCAGGCCGCGGAGCAGGAAAAATTAAAAGAGCGGTTTGACGTCGTTGTTGACGCAACCGGAGTTGCGGGAGTAATTGCAAGGCTGCCCGGCTATACCGCGACCTCAGGCTCCATCCTTTACTTCGGGGTAGCCGCTCCCGGGGATAAAGTTGAAATTGAGCCCTATGATATCTACCGGCGGGATATCCGCATTGCAGGTTCTTTTTCCCTTAAAGCGGGGATTGCTCCGGCTTTAAAGCTGCTTCAAAGCGGGCTGGTTGAGGCGGAAGAACTCCTTACCCATAAAATCAAGCTGGAACAGTTCGGCGAAGCTATTAAACTTGTAGGCCGGGCTTCGGTTCTTAAAGTAGTCGTCCAGGATTAACAATTTTCTCGGAAAGGCTGATTTCCTTGAAACCAAAAAACGAACCCATCGTTATTTTAGGAGAAACTCTTTTTGACTTTTATTTCGACTCTGTCCGCGAATTAATCCCGGGCCAAAAACAAATTGTCCTCCATGGTTCTCCCGGGGGCGCCCCTGCTAACGTAGCTGCTAATTTAGCCGGCATGAACAAACGCGTCTCCTTGATTAGCGCTTTTTCGGATGATCTTCTTGGGGCCAGCCTGCGGAAGATGCTCTTGGAAAGAGGTATTAACCTCGATCACAGCATTACTTTTTCCGGTACAAGAACCCCTTTTGCTGTCGTTATGAACACGCCGGAGGGCGAAAGGGGTTTTAACCTTTACTTGCGGGGTTCCGCTTTGGAATTAATCGATAAGGCGAAAACCGGCCTTTCCCCCGAAGTTGAATTTTTCCATTTTGGTTCGGTATTGCTGGTTTTTGAAGCTGGGGTTAAAGTGACTGAAACGTTTCTAAAACAGTTAGAAGCAAGCCGGGCTATCCGCTCCTACGATATTAACATCCGCCCTGATATCCTGAAAGACTATCCTCAGGCGCCAAAAGCCATTTTAGACGTTTTAGGGGAAGTGGATCTGCTTAAAATAAGTGACGAAGACTTACGCTGGATTGCCAAGAACGTTGATGGTTCCCTTGCCAAACCGGAAGATTATTTTAGCTTCGGTATTAAGCTGCTGGCTTACACCGCGGGCCCCCAAGGGGCTCTGCTGCTTACACCTTCTCAAAGGTGTTTTGTACCGCCTCCGGAAATCGAAGTAATTGACACCACCGGGGGAGGAGATGCTTTTGTTGCCGGCATGTTAGCGGAATTACAGCAAAATAGGGTGGTGGATCGCAATGAACTGGCCCTTCTTGATCAAAGATTGCTAAAAAAAATCGGCCTAAGGGCAACCCGCTGCGCCGCAAAAATTCTGGCTCAAGCCGGGGGTATGCCTCCTGTAATCTAATTCAATAAAAACCCCCCCTCCTGAAAGGATGGGGGTAAACGCTGCTCTTCTTTTAAGTGGCGATTTTGGTATGATCATCTTTTCCGTCATCTTCGTAGACAAGAAAATCCCGAAGATGAAGTGAAATTTCTTGATTTTCCCGCAGATCCTCATAAGTGATGCTATCGGCGATAATTCGAATTACTTCGCCGCCTATGTCCACGCGGCAATCATTGACATCGCCCAAATAAAACATGTTCTGAAGGCGTCCTTTTAAAGTGCCTTCCCGATCCGGCTTTAAAAAGATGTTTTCCGGGCGGATGGCAACGATAACTTTCCCGGTGTAAATACCGTCGTAGGGGATGGATTGGCCCAGGCCCGTCAATTCGATGCGGCCGTTTTTGACTTCTCCCCGCAGGAAATTCACTTTACCCACGAAGTCAGCCACAAATTGATTACTGGGCCGCTGATAAATTTTTGTGGGAGGCCCCAGCTGCTGGATGATACCGTGATTAATAACAACAATGCGATCGGACATGGCCATTGCCTCTGTTTGATCATGGGTGACGTAGACTACCGTAATTCCAAAAGCTTTCTGGATTTCTTTAATCTCAAAGCGCATACTTTCCCGCAGTTTGGCATCGAGGTTGGATAAGGGCTCATCAAGCAGAAGCAGCCTTGGTTCAGCTACCAAAGCGCGCCCTAAGGCCACCCGCTGCTGTTGTCCTCCGGAAAGCTGGGAGGGGAAGCGGCTTGCATATTGGCTGAGGTGGACCGCTTTTAAAATGCGTTCCACTTTCTCCCTTATTTCCCCGCGGGGTCTTCTCGCAATTCTCAGCGGATAAGCTACGTTGTTAAACACGTTCATATGAGGCCAAACTGCGTAGGATTGAAAGACCATTCCGATTCCCCTTCTTTCCGGGGGTACAAAAACTTTATCCGAGCTGACAACCCTCTCCCCAATGTGTATTTCGCCTGCAGTGGGTTTTTCAAACCCGGCTATGATCCGCAGCATAGTGGTTTTACCGCAGCCGGAAGGGCCGAGAAGGGTAACAAACTCTCTATCACCGACCACTAAATTAAAATCTTTAAGTACGACTACATCACCAAAAGCTTTAGTGACGTTTTTGATTGCAATAGTAGACATTCTCAAACCTCCCTCGCTAAATGGAAAACTCGCCGCCGGTTAGGCGGTTTAAAAGCCAATTTACAATGATAACCAGCAGCAGAATGGCCGTTGCCAAAGCAGAAGCTGTCTGCTGGCTGTGATAAGTCTGGTAGGTAAAAAGCTCATAGCCCAGAGTTTTTGTATCCGTGGAATAAAGTAGAGTGGACATGGTAAGCTCATAAAAAGAGGGCATAAAGATCAAGAACCAGCCCGCCACAACAGAAGGCCCGATTAAAGGAACTGTGACATCTTTAAAAACCCGGATCCATCCCGCACCGGATATTTGTGAGGCCTCTTCCAAAGATGGGTGGATTTGGGTCATGGCTGAGACAACGGTGCGCATGCCCATTAAAAGATATTTGATCATATAAGCGATAATCATGATTGTTAGGGTGTTATAGATGTTTATCCCGAAACGGCCGGACATGGTCATAATTAGGGCTAGGGCAATTACCACACTAGGAGTTCCGCTGCCTACGGTAATCAGAAAGTCGGGCAGTTGTTTGCCTTTGACATTTGTGCGCACTAGAAGGTAAGCCATCACTAAAGATACCGCAATACCCGCCGTGGCTGCAACTCCGCCGGAAACCAGGCTGTTGCGCATGGACTGCAAAATTGCCTTGCGGGTAAAAATCCGTTCCCAATACTTAAAGGTAAGATTTTCAAGGACAAAAGGCTTCCCGAGATTAACTAAAATTGAAGTACTGGCAACTGTTAAAAAGGGGATGACGACAACTAAAAGTGCGAAAAGGCAGACAAGCACAGTAATGGGGATCCGCCAGCGGCCTAAATCCACAATATTGGGGCGGGTCGATTTGCCGGAAATAGTTATGTACTGCCGGCGGCCGACTACAAAGGTGGAGACATAAAGCACAATATTGGCGATTAGCATTAAGAACACGGCTAAAGTGGTTGCGTCTGTCAATCCTTCCTGGGATCCAATATAAACAAAGTCAATAATCCGGGTTGTTACAGTATGGACTTGACCCGGTGCCCCCACGATGGAAGGGATTCCGTAGCAGGATCCTGCAGAAACAAAAACAAGCAGGGCTGCAGCAACCAGGCTTGGTGCCATCATGGGCAGGGTGACAGTGGTTAGGGTCCGCAGTGATGATGCCCCGGAAATGCGGGAGGCTTCTTCTAAAGAAGGATCCATTTTTTCCATAGCCCGGGAGATAGTAATGAAGGCATAGGGGTAGTAGAATGTGGTCAAAACCCAAACCAATCCGCCTACGGTATAGATGTTAAAGGGCGTCTCGCTGAGGCCAAACATGTTTTGCAGTAAGATGTTTAGGGTGCCCACCCTGGGGTTAAGCAGGCGCAGCCAAGCCATGGCTCCCACATAGGGAGGCACCATATAAGTCATTACAAAGAGGGTGCGAAAGAATTTCTTACCGTAAAGATTGGTCCTGCCGACCAGCCAAGCCAAAGGAAAGGCAATCAACACCCCAAAGACCATGGAAAGGCTGGCTGTTACAACGGTATTACGCAGCGCCGACCAATTAAGAGGGTAGGAATAAACTCGTTTAAAGGCCTCAATGGAAAAGGTACCGGTGGAAAAAAAGGATCTAAAGACCAAGTAGAGTAGGGGGAAAACTTGGAATATTAATAAAAAAAGGACAATTGCCCCCACTACGAACCACTTAATATCAAAATGGAATTCTGTAGTATCCAAAAACCAACGCTTACTCCTGGGGGTAACACTAGGTCTCATAAGCTCACTCCTTGTTCTTAAAAAGGGAAAAAGCAAGGGTCTTCGGGAACCGAAAACCCTTGCTGGCAGTAACTATCTTCTAAACGTAACCAGCTCTTCAAATTTTGTGCGGATCTCTTCTTGCTCATAATAACAATTTTCCCAGTTAACCGGCATGCTGTTGGCCAGGATCTCCATAGTCGGGATGGAATCGTAAGGCAGACGATCGTAATCTTTTAAAACAGAATGCATCCAGCCGTCAACAATAGAGGCCTGCCCTTCCTCTGATAGGAACCAGTCTGTAATTATCTCAGCTGCTTTAATATTGTTGCTGGCGCTCCATTCATCGGAAACCATTACAATGGTAGAAGGCATTAAAACTGAGCCGTCGTCAGGATAGATCACTGTAAGTTGAGAATCCTCTTCTTCCCTTTTTTTCAGCACGGATTCCTCCAGAATCATAATCACTTTACATTCACCGGTTTCTAGTTTGGTCAGGGCAACAGAACCGGATTCGATCATTACATTTTGATTGCCCAGTGCTTCGAAATATTCGTAACCGTATTTATCGCGCAAGGCGGTAACTGCGGCCATGGCCGAACCCGAAGTGAGGGGATTGGACATGGAGATGTAACCTTTGACCCGCTCATCATAAGCAAAATCGTATAAGGATGTGGGAATTTCCTCCAGAGAATATTTTTCCGGATTGTAGGCTAACACCATATTTAAGACGCGGACGGGATACCAATAACCCTCTTTTTCGTACTCAAAAGCCAGATTTTCCCGGGCAGGCGATAAATATTTATGTAGTACGCCGGCGTCTTTAAGCTCAAGAGCATAGGAAGGGTCCGCAACCATCATAATGTCGCACCCCATTTTACCTGTATCCATTTCCGCGGCAATCTTAGCCTGAAGTGTACCGGTACCGCCGTAGAAGAACACAACATCAATATTAGGGAAGCGTTTGTTTAAAGTCCTGTCCATGGCTTCGATAATGTCTTCATACATGGATGTGTAGATGACAACTCTTCCGGAAACCTCGTCGCTGGCGCTGCCGATGCCTACCAGCCCTGTCACTATCAGTGTCATTACTAACAGGATAGCCAGTGCCTGAACATGTTTCTTAACACCAATCATTGTAACATCCTCCTTCTGGGTTCTTGTGAAAACAGACTTTATCTGTTTTCTATATTTTAACACGGGGATAAACAATTTGCAACTGGCTGAAGTGGTATTTAATGTTTGAAACATTGTTCTAACTCAGACTAAAACACCCTTTTAGAATAGTAATTCGCAGTTTCCCCGGACTCTATTTTGGGTTTTCGCTCTCTCTCCGGGCGGGAAGTTGTTTTATTCGTTAAATTAACTTTTTTGACGAGAACGAGTCTTCGTTTGTCACGGTTTCAAGAGGAAATCACTATTTAACGAGAACAGGGGATAAAAGCCCGCAAGATTAAATTTTGGGGGTGGGGACATGCTGACTTTAATAGAAAAAGTACATGTCTACAAACCGCGGGATCTGGGATTGAATGATCTTGTTTTCGGGCAGGAAAAATTGTGGTCTGGGCCCTTTAGGGGGTTTTTATCCCCGCGCCCGGCGCCTGCAGGGAGAGGGATTTTTGGCTGTCCCCGGGTATCTTGATCAGCATGTCCACCTAACAGGGGGCAGCGGATCAGCGGAGTTGGCAACCCGCATGCCTAAGCTTAGAGCAAGCGCCTGTATTGGGGCCGGTGTAACCACCGTTGTCGGTACCTTAGGTACTGACGGCATTACGCGCAGTATCGAAAATCTTGTTGCCAAAACAAAGGCTTTGAACGAGGAGGAGATCACCGCTGGGTTCGCACCGGTATTCCAGTATAGCTTTAACCGCTAATCTAAAAAAGGATCTGGCCTTTATCAGGAAAATTATCGGAATTAAGATTGCGGTTGAGAGTGACTTCCCGTTTGGCATTTCCGCCTCGCCCGCGGGAGCCAACTGGGGCAGCAGGCGGTTGCGTTTGCTTAACTGGGTGCTTAGCGATGCACTCAGCCTAGTTACTGCAAAGGCGGCTCAAGTCTTAAAACTGGCAGAAAAAAAGGGCGCTTGCGCCCGGGCCCCGGCGCGGTGTGCTTAAAAAAAGAACCAGGCAATAAGAACAGAGAGGGCAATGGCCGGCAGTAGGTTCCCCAAGGCGATCTTGGTTAGTTTAAGCATATTAAGGGCAATGCCTAAAATAAGTATGCCGCCTGTGGCGGTAAGTTCTTCCAGGACCGGTTGGCTTAAGATAGGCGCAACCAGTGCTGCCAATAAAGCAATGCTGCCTTGGTAAAGAAAGACTGGAAGGGCGGAGAAGCCTGCGCCCAGTCCAAAAGAAGCGGATAGAAAAACAGTTAATGTGCCATCCAACATGGACTTGGCATAAAGTACCTGGTGATCACCCCGCAGACCGCTGTTTAAACCGCCGATAACGGCCATGGCGCCTACACAAAAAATTACACTTGCGGTTAGGAAACCTTGGGTAAAGCCGGGGGCAGCATCTGTTTTTTGCTGGAAGCGTCTTTGCAAAGCAGTTCCAACTTGGGCAATCCGCCCCTCTATTTTTAACGTTTCTCCAATAACTGCACCAAGGACTAAAGCAATGACGGGGATGAGGATGTTGTTAGTTTCCAAACCCATGGAAATGCCGATAATTGCTATGGCTAAACCAAGCCCGTTAGTTATCGTTTGCTGGACTTGATCCGGAAATTTAACAGCCCGGCCCAGTAAAGCGCCTCCTACAATTGCCATTGCGTTAACAAAAGAACCCCAGAGAACCACTTCTATTACCTCCGATATTGAATGTCTGTTCACAATTCTGCATTGTTTTCAACATCCCTGCAAATCCTCTAAGGTTAAAAACAGGGGGAAAGAAGAACGGCCCTATTCCAACTGAAGCTGCGTTTAGGCGGGGCCCGCTCAAACCTCCGGGGCGGTATGGTATAATTGGTAATAACAACTTCTTTTGAATGGAAAGTATTATTGCTTCTGAGCCGGAAGCAAAAACATGAGGTTTTACTGTGGAAAATCAAATCAAGTGGTTAGGGCATTCCGCATTCGAGATCACTACAGCTGGGAAGAAACGGGTGTTGATCGATCCCTGGATAACGGGTAACCCCCTGAGTCCTTTGCAAGTCAAAGACCTTGAAGCACCGGATCTAATCTTGGTAACCCACGATCATCACGATCATTACGGCACCGATCTTCCCGCTCTTTTGGCCTCTGGCTCGGGAATGTTAGCGGCCCAGCCGGAAGTGGCGGCGCGGGCGCAGAAGGAAGGGGTTTCTGCAGATAATATTGTCAGCGGGGGCTCTGGGATGAATATTGGCGGGACTGTAGAAATAGGGGAAATCAAGATCACTATGACCCAGGCGGTTCATTCTTCCGAAGAGGCCGGCTCGCCCTGCGGGTTTATAATCACTTTGGAAGACGGGACTGTTGTCTACCACGCGGGTGATACGGGCATTTTTTCCTCCATGGGTTTGTTCAGTGAACTATACGAAATCGATGTTGCTTTAGTGCCTATCGGCAGTGTCTTTGTTATGGATCCGCGGCAGGCTGCGCTGGCGCTTAAACTTCTGCGGCCAAAGTTTGCCGTTCCCATGCACTACAAGACTTTCCCCGTCTTGGAACAAAACGCGGACCAATTTGTCCGTTTGGCCAAAGAAAAAGCGCCGTCGGTGGAAGTAAAGGTGTTGGAGCCGGGGGAAATCCTACGGGTTTAAGTCAATCCGCGGGGTCATTTCGGGGGTAAGTGCCTACCCCCGTCTTTTTTTAAGGGGATAAACCAGGTGTTTTCAGTGCCTTTTTAGGGAGGGCCCAACCGGAGGCAATTAAATCAAAAAGAATGGCGACTTGTATAGTTAAACGAAAGAAAGGCCCACGACTTTCTGATACAATGTTAGGTGCGAAAGCAAAACATGATATCAGGAGGAGTCATGAGCCAAGTCTATTGTATCAGAAGAAAAAAAGGAAAACACTTAACCTCTGTTGAACGCCGAGAATTGGAATATCTGGTGAAAAAGAATCACACAGCCCCAAAAAAGAAAAAGAAAACACAAAGCGAACTCGCAAAAATTATGGGTGTAAGCCCGGCCACAATGAGTAGAGAGCTAAAAAGGCCGGATTTAAAAATAGGAAAAGACCACGAATTAGCTGAACAGATAGAATCGAAAATTCTAAAGGAAAAGTATTCACCGGATGCTGTTATCATGGAGATAACTAGAGGCAAATACGAATTTAATACATCCATTTGCACTCGTAGGTGCAGCCCCGAGAAGGGGTTATAAGAGGGTTAGGAAGGCCAATCACAATATAGGCGGCAAAAGCATTAGCGAAAGGCCAAAAACGGCGGATGAACGCCTTGAGTACGGCCACTGGGAGATGGATTGCATCGAATCCGGTAAACGAAGAGGACGCGGCTGCCTGTTGGTGATGGTGGAACGAATGACCCGGGAAACGATTATTTTTAAACTTCCATCAAAGACAAAAAAGGAAGAAAAAAAAGGCTTGATCGCCTCGAACGATCAATGGGGCGGAAACGCTTTACTAAAAAATTTAAAAGTATAACTGTTGACAGCGGCAGCGAGTTTTTGGGATGGAAAAGCTTAGAAAGATTCGTTCCGGCGAAGAATAAGGTGCGTACACAAATTTATTATTGTCACCCTTATAGTGCCTGGGAGCGGGGCAGCAATGAACAAATAAATGGTCATATTAGAAGATTTATTCCGAAAGGAAGCGATATAAGCCGGTACACTCACAAGCAGATCAAGAAAATCCAGGATTGGTTAAACAATTATCCTAGGAGAATACTTGGTGGAATATCGGTACTTGATCTGTTGGAGCAGTTGGAACCAGTAGCTTGATATAACGCGTTTTAAACAAATAATCCTTGCATTGTTCAGGAGAGAAAAACCGTTTCATTTAAAATTGCATTTCCCATAAATCAAAAAGAATGCATAAAGTGCTTGCCATGGGAGATTTGTTATGATAAAATATAGACGTCTTGGAGGTGTGGCAACGGGTGTTTTGTCCCTTAACACTTAGTTTGGTGCTCATCCCGGAAGAATCACTGAAAATAAATAGTGGCCCAATGGGTATGCTGCACCAAGGCCTGTGAAGCTGCATTTTTAAAGACTGGTTCCGTAGTATTGTTCCTACCGCCGGTCTTCTCTTATTTACCGGCTGTTTTTGTAGTATGTTAGTTTTGTCTTTGGGAAAGGGATTGAATCGGCAGGCAAAGTTTTACGATAGTTCAAATAGAACAGGTTTTGAAATCTCACTCTCCTTGTTTTTGATAATAAAGCCGGCAATGAGGCCATATGTAATTCTTTGACGAATCTAGACTTCTTTGTCTAGCTTCTATTTTCAAAGAAGGGAGGTAGTGATGAATGCTTAAAACCTCTGCTAAAATTGCAGAAGACATTACGATTGCTTGGTTGAACACGCATGTGGGCGAAGGTGTGGCAAAGCCCGGTCAGGCCGAAGTCGCCGAGTTTTACCGGGCTGTCTTCGAAGCGGTCAAAAATAGCACGACCGCAACTCAAGTAGGGGTGTAGAATTCAAAGTAGGGAGACTCATGAATGAGCAAATTTTAGGAAATGAGTTCGATCTTCAAACGAACTCATTTCCTTTTTATGTGTGAAAAGCACTTTAGGCGATCTAAAGGAAACAAAAATTATTTCTGGGATTTAACAAACTCCCCAATTTTTCTATCCATCCTAGAAATGTGCCCTATAAGCCAATTAACGACCATCTTATTAGCCTGAATAATCACTGTAATACTTCCGCCGGAAGCCTCATAGTCTTGGCGAAGTTTCTTGAGGCGCTGAATAAATTCACTATGGGCTTTCTTCTGTTCAGCATACCCCGGGTAATTGATCTCGCGCATAAATTTTTCTTCGTCAGCGAAATGCATTTTAGTGTATTCGTCTAAAAACTGCAGCAGTTCACCGATAACTTCTTTAGCCCTTCTGTCTTTACCGGCTTCAAACAGCTGACCGGCCTTCTTAAACCAAATTTTGTGCTGATCGTCAATTTCCTTCACTCCGACAGCTAGATCGGAAGTCCAGCGCATCCTATCCCTCCTGGAAATCTTTTGATATTTACCGCTATTTTACAATATCCTCTTCCACCGTTCAAGTCAATCCGCTGCTATCCGGGAAGGGGCCGTTTCAGATCAAAGTCCGCCCGGGCCAGAAGTTCCTTTTTATCCCCAATTTCAATTCGCAGCAAATTGGGGCCCGGATCAAGCCGGGCCGGGGTTAAAAGATAAAATTCCGCGGAAATAGTGCCGAGAGCGCGGATGGCAATCATCAGGCGCCTGCCGGGAGCGATCTGCCAGCCCGAAGGAGGTGTGATTGTTAACCAGCCTTCAATGCGTTGTTTAGTATTGTTTTTCAAGATTAAGGCGAACTCGGCGGGGGAATCGCCTGAGGAAAATGGACCCAAGGATTGCAGCAAGGGTGATATTTTCTTAACAATCCCGTTATCTTCGGGGAATAAAACACGCATTTCCTTGCCCTCGGAGTTGGTTAAAGCCGTCATTGTTTTCCCCCTTTTCTTATTAAGTTTAGCTTTGCACTTCAAAACCCTGCTTTTTAATTACGCTGCTGGGCCGAAACACAAATTTGGGTTAAAATAGTTAAAATAAAGCAGGTTTTTTAGGAGGAAGGGGGAAGAGTAAAAACAATAGAGAGTTGTTCGGACATGCGGATATGCTGACATTTAAAGCTGAAAGAGTGAGAATAGTGACAGAAATAAAAAAGGTGGTTTTAAATCGAAATAGTTCCGTACCCATTTATCATCAGTTACGGGAAAAGATTAGAAAACATATTTTAGTGCAGGAATTGCCTGCACACACCATCATGCCCAGTGAGAGCCAGCTGATGGCTTCAGTTGGGGCAAGCCGGGCAACTGTGCGGGCTGCACTTTTGGATTTAGAAAAAGAAGGCTGGATCTACCGTGTCCAGGGAAAAGGAACATATGTGGCCCCGCCTCGGATTTCCAGGCGTTTTCGATCCATGATTAGTTTTACCGAAGAAATTAAAGGAAAAGGCCTGGAGCCGTCTTCCACCTTATTAAGGGCCGAACAGGTTTCTGCACCGGCCCTGGTCAGAGAAAAAATGGAACTTGAGCCTCAAGCCGAGGTAGTTGTCGTGGAAAGAATCCGCTTTGCTGACGGGCGCCCCATCGGGCTGAACCTGTCCCACATTAATGCGGATTTATGCCCGGATATCCAGAATAGGGCGGATTTAAGCCGGGGTTCTTTGTACGATATTATTAACGACTTATATGAGATCAGGATTACTAAAGCCACCCGAACACTGGAATCCCGGCAATGCCCGGAAGAGCTCCGGGATGTTTTGGAAGTCTCCGGCGGAGAGCCAATTCTCCTTTTAACAGGGGTTGTCTATGCTGAATCAGGCCGGGCTTTAGACTATTGCGTAGAATACTACCGCGAAGATTGGCAGGAACCCGAGGTGTTGAAATGATTAAGAGAAGCAAATTCTACATCGGAGTAGCCGGCGGCGGTGTCTGTTCTGCCGAAATCTACGATTTGGCAAGGCAGGTGGGGTATAAGTTAGCGCAAAAAGGGCTCACTATTATTTGCGGCGGGAGGGGCGGGGTTATGGAAGCAACGGCCCGGGGTGCCAAAGAAGGAGGAGGCGTTACCGTAGGTGTCCTTCCTTCACTAGATTATGCCGATTTGAACCCCTATATCGATTATCCGCTGCTGACCGGCTTGGGACAGGGTAGAAATCTGATTATT
>JAAYRS010000132.1 GCA_012518645.1 Bacillota bacterium | reverse complement strand
TCTGCAATTGTTAGTGATGAATTTGGGGCGCAAGCTCCGGATTCTTTTTCTCCAATTTTGGAAACGCTTTTTTTGGCATAATTCGTGGTATTTATCGGTTGAATAAAGGTTGTTCAGCGACCCCTAACTTAAGAATCCTTTTGATTTTTAACACTAATAACTCGATCTTTAGAAAGTTCTTTTGCTTGATAAAGAGCGTCATCAGCGGTTTGGATTAACTCTTCGGCGCTAAAAGCATATTGGGGAAAGGATGACACCCCGATTGAAATTGTATTGCCGCACCTTGTTTTCACCGACTCTTTGATCCGCTCTCCAATTTGGACCGCCTCTTTTAAGTTCAACCCCGGCAGCACCACAGCGAACTCCTCGCCCCCATAACGGGCAACCAAATCAGTGGAGCGGACATTAGCCAACAAAACCGCGGCCACTTTTTTTAGCTTGCGATCCCCCGCCTGATGCCCATAAGCATCATTGAAGCATTTGAAATTGTCTAAATCCAGCATAAGCAGAGAAACTGGATCATTATGGCTTCCTTTCAGAATATCCCGCAACCTTTCTTGAAAAAAACGATGGTTATAAAGGCCGGTCAAACCATCCCGGCGGGCTTGTTCTTGGAAAGAAAGGCGGGAGCGGTTAACTGCCAGGATAGTTAAGACCGCCAAAAACAGGAGAGGGAAAATCAATAAAAGATTAAACTTAAAGCCCGCGAAAATAGGTTGAAGATTTTGGACTTGAAAAGTCTCGTAGGGGCGGGAAAGGCTGACAACCCATTCTTTCGGCTCTGTTATCACACTGGAAACCTCTAAAAACGAAACGGCCTTTCTTTTAATAAAAGGTGCCAAAAGACGCGCCGGGAAAGAAGCAGCAGATCCCGTTTCCGCTTTTGGCGAAAGCAGGACCATTTCTTCGCCGGCTTGCGTTAAAAGAGCAATATGATCAGGTTGGGAGCCGGGCAGCGCAAGGCCGGCAGCCTGCTTTAAATCTAAAAAAGCAATCACCAAACGGCATTGATCCCCTGAATTGGACAGGGGTGTGGAATGAGAAAGAGCATAGTACCCCGTCCCCGCCGCCGTCTGGATCTGCGTTAGTTTGCAATCGGTTCCCTCACAGACTAAAGTCTCTTGGGGCACATAATTGGCATAGGATTCTACAGGCACCGCCGCAACAAGAGATCCGTCCGCCTCAAGAACCAACAAGGCTGCACAGAGAACATCTACATTTGCTATCTGCTCCAATAAAGCGGCTACTTCCCGGGATCCCCCTTTTTGAATTACCGGGTTAAGAGCTATTAATTCCACCCGGACACAAATTTCCTTCAGTTTTTCTTCCAAATGGGTTGCCATGTGTTTGGATTTATTCTCCAACTGCAGCTTGGTCTGCTGTAGAATATCTCTAATTTCTTCCCTAATCAAAAGGGAACTACAGAAAAGATAACTAAACAGCCCCAAAATCAACAAAAAAAGCCCCGGTTTAGAAAGGGAAATTCGCTTCATTTCAACAAACCCCCCAATACCCCATAATCTCTAAAAATCCCCGCCCAACGGGTTATTTAGCTTAAATTGTATCAAACTGGAAAAGAACTGTAAAGGTTGAAAAAGCACCCAGGCAATTTAAGCCGTTCAACCGCAAGCAATTTACGAAAACTTGGCATGCCAAAATTAGGCGATGGTGCACCCCTTTGGGCGATTTTTTTATCTCAAATTTTGTCCGTTTAAGGGCCGTCTATTGCCGTCTAGTACGGTATAATAAAGGGTAAAGAAACGGAGGTGCAGTGCGTGTTTCTGAAGGTTACCAAACAGAGGAACGGAAGAATAAACTTTCCATCGTTCACGGCTTTAGAGATCCTGTGACAAAGAAAACAAAGCATAGGGTTTTGGAGAATTTAGGTTATGTAGATGAATACCTGGATCGCTATGAAGACCCCATAGCGCACTTTAGAGAAGTTGTTCGCAAGAAAAACGAGGCCAGGAAAGAAGAAGAGGCTTCAAAGGACCCTTTGGGTTCTGTTTACTTAGACGAGACAATGGCTGAAAACGAAAGAGCCATGAAGCATCTTGGTTTTTTACCTTTAAGTTCGATTTATCATGAATTGAAATTAGATCGGTTTTTATTTAATCGGCAGCGCAGCAGATTTATGGATTATTCCTTAAACGATGTCATGCAGCTTTTAGTCTACATGCGCATATTATCCCCCGGATCTAAGAGGCATAGTTATCTGTAGAAGGAAACTTTGGCCGGATCCTACAACTGCGAGTTGTACGATGTTTACCGAGCGTTAGCTTACTTTAACAAATTCACGGAAGATATGCTGGTCCACCTCCACGAACAGGTTCGTATCAACTACAACCGCAGGACAAACGTAGTTTTTTACGATATCACCAATTACTACTTCGAAATTGACCGGGAGGACAGTTTTCGCAAGAAAGGCTTTTGCAAACATAACTGGCGCAAGCCTTTGGTTCAAATGGGGCTTCTTCTGGATGAAGATGCCATCCCGATTACATACCGTCTTTTCGAAGGGAATACCCGCGACAGCCAAACGATGATGCCTCTTTTGCAAAAAACACGCAGGAATTACGGGCTGGACAGGATTATTACCGTGGCAGACAAAGCTTTAAATTCCGGGGATAACGTAGCATTGCTTATGGCCAAAGGAGACGGTTTTATCTTTTCGCAGAAGATAAGGGGCGCTGATCCGGAACTACAGAAATTTGTATTTGACCAAGATGGCTACAGGGAAGCAAAAGGGGTCATAAAGCAGGCTGACACGTGGGGCGAAAAAGGGGAGAATCAGGATACACCTGCCTTCTACATGAAGTCACGGCCTTACCCGCAGGAGTTTTGGGTAATGCACGGGGATGACAAAAAACGCAAAATACCTTTAGATGTGAAACAAATTGTTTGCTACAATGAACTTTATGCCAGGCGCCAAAAAAATAGACGGGCCGCAATCCTTGAAAAGGCTGGGAAAATCGTGGAACACCCCCATAGGCACCATAAAAGCGACGCCAAAGAGGCATTGCGGTACGTTAAAAACATCGATTATGACCCGGAAACCGGTAAATGCCTAAACGCCAAGCAAATCCCTTATTTGGACGAAGAAAGAATAGCGGAAGACGAGAAGTACGATGGCTGCTATGCAATTATTACGAGTGAAACGAAGATGCCCGCTGCGGAGGTAGTTAGAACATATCACGATCTTTGGGAGATCGAACGCAGTTTTCGGATTACAAAACACGACCTTGAAACCCGTCCCGTTCATTTGTCCTTGGAGGCCGGAATCAAAGCCCATTTTCTCACCTGTTTTATTGCCCTTTTAGTTCTGAGGCTTCTCGCTAAAAGACTAGGAGAAAAACACGCACCGGAACAGATAATCAAATCACTGAGAAAGTACCAGGCATGCCACATTAAGGATAATGTGTTCAGGTTAGTCTATTACGATGCGGTTATTGAGGACGCGGCCGCAGTACTGAACCTCACTTTAGATCGCCGATTTTTAACGGTTGGCGGCATGCGGCAACTTGCGGCGGACAGCAAGAAAGAATTTAGGATATACAACGCCTTTTAGGGAAAAGAAAACCTCTGCAAACGCCTATTTTAAGGTGTCACCGAGGTTTTTTCCGTTTTTAACTGTAAAAGTCGAGTCTTAATACATTTATCAATACTTTACCCATTGTTATGTTCTTGGGTTTACTTACAAGATTAAAACATAAAAACCCACCCTGGGTTAGGGATCTTAAGTTAGCGCTGCTTTTCAAAAAGTATATTGCGAACACGCCTACCATGCAGCCTAAAGCCGCTAATTTGTTCAGCTGTTATTTCAAATTCAATTTCTGAGTCCACGACGATAGCTTTTTCCATTAAGAAGCGGTGAGGCCCCCAAGGGATTAGGCGCAGGGTGGGATGGCGCCGGAAGGAGACTTTAAGTTCGCCTTTTTCTAAAAAGATATGGTAAGTGTCGTCCAATTCGGGACTGTAGTAATTGCCCGCGTAGGCTGCGAACTGGTCTTGATCCAAAGAGTAAGCGGGCATTTTGCGGCCTCTAGCGGGGATTTGCCGCTGGTAAAGACACTGAATTTCTTGGCCTTCTCCCACACTAAAAGTGATGATTTCTCCGCCCGGCTGAGCCTCATAGCTATTGACTTTCGAAAGGGGGCGCAGCTTTTCTGTTTCTCCCAATTCACCAAGGCGCATGGAAAGGGCGCCGTTTTCTTCACTTAAAAATAAGCGTTCACCGCTGCGCTGCAGAAGATATGTGCCCGCCAATTCACGGGGCTCCAGAAAAGCTGCGGTTTCTTTCGGCTCCTCTTTGATTTTAGCTGCTAATAAAATGTCCGCAATCTTCCGTGCCGACTCCCGCGGTAAGGCATTAGCGGCATTAGCTAAGACGGCTATCCCTAAACCGCGGGGCTTAAAGCGGCCGCACCAGCTTCGAAAACCGGCGTCGGTGCCGGAGTGGCCAATTTCTTGCAGGCCTTTGTAATCTTCGTGGATTAAACCGAAACCATAGGGGATTAGTTCGCCGCTGTTTAGTGTAAATCGATTTTCCATTACCGCTAAGACATCTTGACCGCCGGCTTGCCCGTGGCTAAAATTGGCCAGCCATTTTGCTAAATCACGCACAGTAGTAAATAAGCTGGTGGCGCCGACATTGGCGTAGCTTAAAACGCTTTTCCGCCAACCGCCCTCCTGGCGGGGGGCATAGGAATAAGCCCTGTTTTTAACGATTTCCTCGTGGTCATCGTGGAAATGAGTATTCTCCATCCCCAAAGGTTTAAAGATCCTCTCTTTAGCGAAGGCCCGTAATGTTTTGCCCGTTACTTTCTCTACGATTTCCGCTAAAAGAGTGTAGCCGGAGTTGCTGTAGAGGAACTCTTCCCCCGGGGCGAAGTTTAATTCCTGCTGCCTGGTAATGATCTTCATTAAATGGTCCTTAGTGATTACATCGTCCATGCGCCAGCCGGCCAGCATTAAAAGAGCCCATTGATCCCTTAAGCCGCTGGTATGGTGGACTAAATGCCGTACTGTAATCGTTTCCGTAAACTTGGGGGCGGCCGGTACGTATTGCTGGATGGGGGCATCCAAATCAACTAAACCATCGGCAACTAAAAAAGCAATGGCCATGGTGGTAAATTGTTTGGAAACAGAGGCCACATGAAAGATTGTATCCGGCGTAATTGGAATGCCGTATTCCAGCTGGGCGGCCCCGTAACCGCGCTCGTAAATTATTTCGTTATCCTTTGTAACCACTAGAGCGCAGCCGGGGGAATCCGGCCGATCCCATTTTTCAAAGACGGCGTCAATTTGCTTTTGCACTTGGGGATTAAGTTCGCTAATCATCGTTTATAAGCCCTCCTGCGTTGAGCACATATTCTTCTCTTTCCAAAAGTTCCCTGTTAAAAACCTAATTCCTGCGGGGCCGCCTGGCTTTCTAATCAGCCTCTTTGCCTAAAAGGCTTTTATAGATTTCGTAATTTGCACTGCTAAAGCAGACAAAAATGATTTCTTCGAAATCGTTGTTTGCCTTCACAAAACGGAAGACAGCCTTAATAGCGGTTTTAGCCGCTAAAATTTTAGGGAAGCCGTAAGCGCCCGTGCTGATATTGGGAAAAATAATTTTTTTCAGGCTGTGTTTTTGCGCCAAGAGCAAGCTATTGCGGTAACAGTTCGCTAAAAGGCGTTCTTCATCGTGCCGGCCGCCTTTCCAAACGGGGCCCACGGTGTGAATAACATAACGGGCAGGTAATTTACCGGCAGTGGTTATCACCGCTTCTCCCGTGGGGCAGCCCCCTTGTTCCTTGTTAATTACTTTGCATTCTGCTAATATGGCAGGACCGCCGGCGCGGTGAATAGCACCGTCCACTCCGCCTCCCCCAAGCAGGGTGCTGTTAGCCGCGTTGACAACGGCATCAGCTGCAATTTTTGTGATATCACCTTCCACTGCTTTCAGTTTAAGCAAGAAAACCCACTCCCCTTTAGGACTGCTTTCGTTAAGCGCCTAAAAAATCCCTTGCGGGCGGCGATAAAGGTGCCCTCCTTAAGGGATTTTAAAAGTGTCTTTGAATCTATTATTAAAGCGTTGGCCAAAAATGCCTTGTTTAAGGCGGAAACGGATTTATTCCCATCTGAAAAACGTTACAGCCAGGCCGGCGCAAAGGACTGTTGTACCCAGCAAAACGGCAAGTTCCAGACCGTAAGTGCTTAAACGGCCTCCCTGCCACACTCCGCTCATTAGCCGCACAGCATAGGTGACGGGGAGGAGCTTGGAGATGGCTGCGATGCCTGCAGGCATTATTTCCAGGGGTAAGCTGGCTCCGGAAAGGAAAAGCATGGGGAAGTACACGATGTAAGCGGTGGTGGTGGCGGCCTTAGCGGTTTTGGCAACCCCGGCAATCATCAGGCCCAGGCTAAAGACACTGAGCAAGGCGAGGAGAAAAGCGGCGGTGATTTCCCAAATTGTTCCGAAAAAGCGGACATTAAAAACCAGTTTTGCCGCCGCAAAAAGCAGCCCCAGGCCCGCCAAGGTGTTGAGTACGTTCACCAACAGCTGGGCTAACAGTATTTGGCGGGGTTGAAGAGGTGTGGCCATAAAACGTTTCAAAATCTTTTGTTCTCGGTAATTTGCCAACGTCAGGGCAAGGCCATCAAGCCGGTCACAGCCGCAATCATGCAGATGTAAGCGGGTATCATTACATCCACGGTGCCCTTGCCGCCCATAAACTCGCTGGGTTCATTGCCGAACATGCCCCCGAAGATAAACAGCATCATTAAAGGAAAAAGCAAGGAAAAGAACTGCGTAAGAATATTGCGCATCTGCAGCCTTAATTCAAATTTGACCAGCTCTAGGAACATCATGAGGAAACCCTCTTTTCGGCCTCGGTCTTAATTAACCTAAGAAAGGCATCTTCTAATTCCGGGTAGCTAATTGTCATCCTTCTATAATCTAAATTGTGCTCCCGCAGGCGCAGCACCAGATCAGCTAGGGTTTGTTCTGAACTTGTGGAGATGCTAACTTGTGATCCTGCCTGTGTGCTCCGGCTGATATAGGGTAGTCCCTCCAAAAAGGGCAGGATTGGCGCCTCGCTTTGCAAAGTGATGGTTAGGTCAATTTGTGCTTGTTCAATCACTTGCTCCACTGTGCCCTGGGCAATTATGCGGCCATGATTGATCAGGCAGATTTGATCACAAAGAAAGGCGGCTTCCTCCATATAGTGCGTGGTGAGGACAATTGTGCGCCCTTCGCTTTGCAGTTCTTGCAGATAGTTCCAAATCTCGCGCCTGGATTGGGGATCAAGGCCCGTTGTCAATTCATCGAGGAAAAGCGGCTTAGGATTGCCTATTAAGGCGAGAATCAGCGCCGCCCTTTGCCTTTGCCCGCTGGAAAGTTTGCTTAAAGGGCTTGCGGCCTTTTTTTGCAGGTGGAATTGCTGCAGCAGCTTCTTATAATCCAAAGGATCCGGGTACATGGCCGCAAACAGGCTGCAAAGCTCCCAAACTCGGGCATCGTTTTGATGGACGGTTTCCTGCAGCTGCACGCCCGCTTGATGAAAGAGCTTGCCCCGTTCTTTGCTGGGATCTAGGCCCAGTACAGTGATTTCGCCGGAAGTGGGGGCTTTCAGAATCAATGCCCGATGAAAAATTGATTTCGATAATGGAAAAGGATCAATTCAGGGGCGGAAATGATTACCCTGTTCGTGCAGTGTGGAGTGCGATGCTCGCGGGAATGGTTTAGCAGCATCCCACAGTTGCCAGTTTACCCGAGGGAGTTAAAGAGAAACGCCCAATTGCGGGAAGTATGCGGATTCGGCCTTCTCCGGATTTTTAAAGCGCCTGAGTACCAAATACGCTCACTATGTTGAGCAGATGTTTGATGAACTGGTGACAGAGGTCATTCACTTACTCCCGAACTTTGGATCAAATCTGGCAATGATGGCCAAGCAATCCAAAGTTTTGCTAAAAGAGATGGGTACTATGCAATTATTACGAGTGAAACGAAGATGCCCGCTGCGAAGGTAGTTAGAACATATCACGATCTTTGGCAGATCGAACGCAGTT
>JAAYRS010000131.1 GCA_012518645.1 Bacillota bacterium | reverse complement strand
GTTTCTCATTTTCCGCCCTCCTAAGAAATACGCTCTTCCGGAAAATCCGGCCATTCGCTGACACTGACCACAGCCCCGGCCAAAAGGCGCAGGCCCGCTGGGATGAGCAGGTTGTCCTCTAAAACAGTAATCCCCGATTTGTTTCTGGCAATCATCTTCCAGGCTTCCCCATCTTCCACCCCGATTTGGGCCCCGGCCCCGATCACGGCCTTTTCCCCAATAATGGCTTTTTGGACCAAAGCCCCTGTTTCCACGGAGGCCCCGGGCATAATTACGGAATCAATTACCCGGGCCCCCTCTTGAATGCAGGCTCCGTTAAAAATGACGGAATGATCCACCCGGCCCAGGACAATTGCCCCGTCGCCCAAGAGAGAACGCCTTACTTGGGCTTGAGCCCCCACAAACTGAGGGGGCAGGCTGTGGTTGACAGTAAAAACCTTGTTTTTGGGATCCCCCAGCTCCAATTGGGGCTCAGTCTTTAGAAGATCCATATTAGCTTCCCACAAAGACTCAATGGTGCCTACATCTTTCCAATAACCGGGGAAGGGATAGGCATACATGGGCTCCCCCGCTTTAAGCATCGCCGGGATCACATTTTTGCCAAAATCATGATCAGAAAGGGGATCCTCCTCATCCGCTTCTAAATAGGCTCTTAGCTTGCGCCAATTAAAAACATAGACCCCCATAGAAGCTAAGTTATTCTTGGCTTTTTTGGGTTTTTCCTGAAAATCCACAATCCGCTGTTTTTGATCGGTAACCATGATCCCGAAACGGTGAGTTTCTTCCCAAGAGACTTCGATCACGGCAATAGTAATGCTGGCTTCTTTTTCTTGATGAAAGCGGATCATTTCACTGTAATCCATGCGGTAAATATGATCCCCGGATAAAACCAAAACATATTTAGGATTAAAGCGGTCCATAAAGTCTAAGTTTTGATAAACAGCATTAGCCGTCCCCTTATACCATTCCCCCCCCTGGGCCTTGACATAAGGAGGCAGGACGGCTACACCGCCCCGGTGCCGATCTAAATCCCAGGAGCTGCCCGTACCGATATAAGAGTTTAAGGTCAAAGGCTGGTATTGAGTTAAAACCCCCACAGTATCGATTTCAGAGTTAGCACAGTTGCTTAAGGTAAAGTCAATAATCCGATATTTAGCCCCGAAGGGCACCGCCGGCTTAGCCAGCTTTTTAGTTAAGATCCCCAAACGGCTGCCTTGGCCTCCCGCCAGGAGCATGGCCACCACATCTTTTTGATCCATCATGTCCCCTCCTGTCCCGCCCTGCGCAGAAAAACAGCTGCCAGGGGCGGTAATTTTAACTCTAAAGAATAGGGTTGGGAATGCCAGGGCTTCTTTTCCGCGGCCAGCTTGGGGGGATTGGCCTGGCCCGAACCGCCCCATTGGGTAAGATCACTGTTAAACACCTCTTGATAAACACCTAATTTCGGTACGCCCAGGCGGTAAGGTTCCCTGACCACAGGTGTAAAGTTGACGATCACAACCAAAAACTCGTTTTCTTTTTCCCCTTTCCGCAGGAAAGAAACTACACTTTGCTCATGATCGTGGGGATCAATCCACTCAAAGCCCTTCCAGCAAAAATCCTGTTCCCAAAGAGCGGGATTTGCCCTATAAAAATGATTAAGAGCCTTGTTGTAGTCCCACAGCTTACGGTGGAAGGGATAATCTAAAAGCAGCCAGTCCAAACCCTGATCATAGCGCCATTCAATAAACTGGCCGAATTCATAACCCATAAATAAGAGTTTTTTTCCGGGATGGGCGATCATATATGCGAGTAAAGCCCTCAGGTTGGCAAACTTCTGCCAATAGTCCCCGGGCATCTTATCCAATAAGGAGCGCTTCCCGTGCACTACTTCATCGTGGGATAAGGGCAGAACAAAATTCTCGCTGAAGGCATACATGAAAGAGAAGGTAACCAAGTTATGATGGTGTTTGCGGTGGATGGGCTCTTTTTGCATATACTCTAAAATGTCATTCATCCAGCCCATATTCCATTTATAATTAAAACCTAAACCCCCTAAATAAGTGGGGGCAGAAACTAAGGGCCAAGCTGTGCTTTCCTCAGCAATCATTAAAGTGTGGGGGAACCTGGCGAAAACTTGTTCGTTTAGCTTTTTAAGAAAAGCAATCCCTTCTAAGTTTTCATGGCCCCCTTGGTAATTGGGGTTCCATTCGCCGGGCCGGCGTCCGTAGTTTAAATAGAGCATGGCTGCCACTGCATCCACCCTAATCCCGTCTATATGAAAGAGATCGAGCCAAAAGAGGGCGTTGGAAATCAGGAAGCTCTGTACTTCCGTCTTGCCTAAATCGAAATTGCTGGTCCCCCAGTCTTTATTCTCCGCCCGCCGCGGTTCTTCATATTCATAACAAGCTGTACCGTCAAAAAGGCGTAAACCGGGATCATCTTTGACAAAATGGGCCGGGACCCAATCCACAATGACCCCGATCCCCCTTTGATGGCAGGCATCAATAAAGGCCATCAGCTCCCTAGGATTGCCGTGCCTGCTGGTGGCAGCATAATAACCCATGGTTTGATAGCCCCAAGAACCATCAAAAGGGTGTTCCATCAGGGGTAAAAGTTCGATATGGGTAAAGCCCAGATCCGCTACATAGTCTACCAATTCCCGGCTTAATTCGGCATAAGTGTAGTAGTTTTCCCAGCCATGCTGTTTCCAGGAGCCAAGAGCTGCTTCATAGATGAGCATAGGCCTTTGGTAGCTGTTTTTTTTCGCTTTTTCCCGCTGCCACTTTTGATCCTGCCAGCGGTAGCTGTGGAGATCAAAAAGGCGGGAAGCGGTTTTAGGCTTTACTTCGGCCCAAAAAGCATACGGATCTGCTTTTAAAATTGTCGTTCCCTGAGGTGTTTCCAATTCATATTTATAAAGATCCCCTTCTTTCAGCCCGGGGACAAATAAAGCCCAGATCCCTGAATTGGGCATCTTCTCTAAAGGGTGCCTGCGCCCGTCCCAATTGTTAAAATCCCCCACAACCGAGACCCTGCGGGCTTTAGGGGCCCAAAGGGCAAAGCGGGCCCCTTTTTGGCCTCCTTCTTCTACTAAATGGGCGCCTAAAAAAGTGTAACTGGCATAATGGGTGCCTTGGTGGAACAAATAGCGGTCATATTCACTGTAAGGCGAAGCCTTCCATACCATTTTATTTCCCTCCCCTTTTTCCTAAGATCAAAGGGCTGCGGTCCTCAACCCAAACCAAAGGCCCCCTTAAAACTCCTAAATCGGAACCCACCCCCTCTTTGTCAGCTAAAACATCCCAGCTTCCCCGAGGCAGGGCAACTTGGAAAGGCGTTTCGTTGCTGTTCACAAAAACTAGGACAGTTTCATAGCTGTCCCCATTGGCGTGGGGTCCAAGAGCATAACCTAACATATTCCGGGCCGGCATTTTTAAGAAGCGCAGTTTTTGGCGCACTTCTTTGCCCGTCCGCAGGCGGAAAGCAGGCCTGTTTTTTCTTAAGCGGATCAAACCCCGGGTATATTCATAAAGCTCGTAAAATTCCTCCTTGCGCTCCCAATCAATCTGGTTAACGTGATCAGGTGATTGATAACTATTAGGATCCCCGCCCTTAGTGCGGGCAAATTCCTGCCCGGCGTGTAAAAAAGGGATCCCCTGGCCCGTTAAGACCAAGACTTGGGCTAGCTTAAACATGGCCACCCGGTCAAATTCCTGTTCCTTCTCTGTTGTCACCAGCAATTTGTCCCAAAGAGTAAGATTATCATGGGCCTCCGCATATAAAACAGCCTGGCCGGGGTTTACAGCCCAGGGCGCCCGGGAATAAAGTACTTGGCTGTAATCCACCCCGGAGTGGCCTACTGCTCCCGCAATCCCGAATTTAACCGATTCTTCTTGGCCTGCTCCTTGGATAAAACCCTTTTCTTTATTTCGAAAGACATGGCCTTTAATCCCATCCCGAAGATCGTTACAAAACGAGGCTATTCCCTCCAGCCGGGGAGTATTCCTCTTAACAGCCCTTTCTTCTTCCGGCAGGGGGCTTGAATCGGCAGCCCAGCCTTCCCCGTAGATTATAATCTCCGGATCGATTTGATCCAAAGCCTTGCGGATCTCCTGCATAGTCCGCAGGTGGTGCAGCCCCATTAAATCAAAGCGAAAACCGGAAAGCTTGTATTCCCGGGCCCAATAAGAAACAGAATCCGCAATCAGCTTGCGCACCATGGAGCGCTCATCGGCCAGTTCATTGCCGCAGCCGGAACCGTTAGAGAAAGTGCCGTCGGGATTGGTGCGGTAATAATAACCGGGGACCAAGCGGTTTAAGGACGAATCCAAGCTTTGAAAGGTATGGTTATAGACTACATCCATAATCACTCCGATCCCAGCTTGAGACAATCCCTGGATTAACTGCTTTAATTCCCTAATCCGCACCGCCCCGTCATAAGGATCGCTGGCGTAAGAACCTTCCGGGGCATTATAGTTTTGGGGATCATAGCCCCAATTGTAACCGGATTGGGGATTGGCTTCATCTACCGTGGCAAAATCAAATATGGGCAGTAAATGGACATGGGTAATTCCTAGATCTTGAAGATGGTCTAAGCCTGTGGACATTCCCCCCGATGTTGTTGTCCCGGACTCAACCAGGCCTAAATATTGGCCCTGGGCTTTTATCCCCGAGCTGGGGGAACTGGAGAAATCTCGGATATGTACTTCGTAAATCACTGCATCCACGGGATTTTCTAAAGGAGGCCTTTTAACCTTTTCCCAGCCGGGAGGGTCAGTGTCTTTTAAATTAAGCACTTGGCCCCTCTTGCCGTTAACACCGACCGCCCGGGCATAGGGATCCACTGCTTCCCCCCTCCGCCCTTGAAAAGTGGGGCAAAAAGTATAAAAAACGCCGTTTAGATCACCCTTCAGGCTTAAAGACCAGATACCCCTTTTGCTGCGGATCATTGAATGAGCGCTGCCGGAGCCCCCTTCCCCTTGGAGGTAGGTAATTAACTCCATTTTCTCCGCAGTAGGTGCCCAGACCTTAAAAGTTGTCTTTTGAGGGCTGTAGGCAACCCCTAAATCGTCCTCTCCGTAATGGAAGAGCTTTTCAAAAGCGGGGCTGGCAAAAATTTGCCCGCAGCCGGCCTTGATCCGGCCGTGAGTGGGATGCTTTATAACGTATTCTGCTTTCAAATCCAAGTCGGAAGCTGTGCTGATCAACACTTCTCGGGGATGCTTCCAATTAGGGCCTTTGGGTTTTACTTCAGCGATTTCCACTTCCCGCCCGTTTTTAAAAAGACGGAAACCCCATTTTTCTTCCTCAGAAATGATGGGCAGATAGGCATCTACTTTAATCCGCCTCAGGCTGTTGATTTTAGCCCTTAAAAGCCGCGGCTGTTTATCCACATCCTCGGGCAAATAATAAATGCGGGGATCATCCTGCATTAACCAAACTTCCAGTCTGCCCCGATCACTTGCCCGGTAGAGGGGGATCAAGCGATCCCCGCCGTCCTTGGCGGCCCATTCATTCCCCACTTCACTGCGCCTGAGGATAAAGCCAATTTCACCCGCATCCGTTGTTTGACCGAAAGAGGCCCGGGCCACGTAGCCGTAGTCGTCTTCGGCAATAAACTGGAGCGCCCGGCCTTGATCATTGCCGCTCCAGGCCCAAACGTTCCATCCCTGATAATCGCCGTCATAACGGTAATAATGGATGGTTAATTCCAGTTGGCCGAATGCCCGCACTCGGGGACGGAGATGGGCCGGCGGCGCTAAATAAATTTGAGGATCGCCGCTAATCAGCCAGATCTCGGCTAAATCACCAATAAAGTTGTCCACAAATCGATCAAAGTCGATATCTTTTTCCCAAGAAGGACCCCTAATCACAAAGCCAAAAGACTTGTGTTTTCTAGGAAATTCTATTTCCACTTTTTTTCCATAATGATCTTGCTTTTGGAAAGGAAAGAATTGGCCGCCATAACCCCAAGGCCAGATCCAAACGCCCCAAGGCTGATAGTCTCCGTCAGCCCGGTAGTAGTGGATTACAATCCTGCGCATGCCTCTCATCCTTATCAAGACAGATTCTTTACAGGCAGAGTCCCTGCTTTGATAGGATCCCCGAACAAGTTTCCTCCCATGCAAGAACCCTTTATGCTATAATAGCCACTAGAAAGGTCGTGTGCCATGTCTTTAGAGTTAATTGCCAGTACTACTTTCGGCTTAGAAGCCTTAGCAGCAGATGAACTGCGCCGGCTGGGGTATCCGGAATTAAAGGTAGAGAACGGTAAAGTTACTTTTTCCGCCGACCTCTCCGCTATCTGCCGCTGCAACCTTTGGCTGCGGACCGCGGCCAGGGTCCGTTTAAAAGTGGGAGAGTTTAAAGCCTCCAGCTTCGAAGAACTTTTTGAAAAAACAAAAGCACTGCCCTGGGCTGATTATCTTCCGGCTGATGCTGAATTTCCAGTGGAGGGGCGTTCCGCCCAATCCGCTTTGTTCAGCGTACCGGACTGCCAAGCGATTGTTAAAAAAGCGGTGGTGGAAAGCCTCAAGCCTAAATATAATTTAGAGTGGTTCCCGGAAAACGGGCCCCTTTTTAAAATCGAAGCGGCCCTTTTAAAAGATACCGCCACCCTAACAATTGATACTTCAGGCCCGGGCCTGCACCAAAGGGGCTACAGGGCTTTAGCCGGCGGGGCGCCCCTTAAGGAAACCTTGGCGGCGGCTTTAGTCATTTTAGCCCGCTGGTACCCGGATATTGCTCTAATTGATCCTTTTTGCGGCTCCGGAACGATTTTAATTGAAGCGGCCTTGCAGGGCCAAAATAGGGCCCCGGGTTTAAACCGCAGTTTTGTCTCTGAGGCTTGGCCCTTAATTCCCTCCAAATATTGGGAGGAAGCCCGATTAGAAGCTCGGGATCTAATCAAGCCCGTCCAACCGGATTACTTGATCGGCACCGATATTGATCAGCGGGTTTTAAGGATCGCCCGCCATAACGCTGCAGCTGCCGGTTTAGAAGGCCTGATCCATTTTCAACAACGGGAAGCAAAAGAGACTAAATCAGCTAAAAAGTACGGAAAGCTGATCACCAACCCCCCTTATGGGGAGCGCTTGGGAAACGAAAAGGAAGTTGAACAACTCTACCGGGAACTGGCCCAAGTCTGCCGAGATCTAGATACTTGGTCATTTTATATCCTCACCGCTTTTCCCCGCCTGGAAAAAATAATGGGCCGGAAAGCTACCAAGCGCAGAAAGTTATACCACGGGGGAATCGAAACCCAATATTACCAATATTATGGGCCCCGTCCGCCCCGCTAGGCTTTAATTCCCGGCGGCCGCTAAAAATAGCCGCAGCACTTGCGCGGCCTGGTTTTCCAGCAATTCCGCCCCGCTGTTTATTGCCTGCTCCAAGGAAAGGGGCCCGCCGCAGATGGAGAAATAAGCGCTAATCCCTTCTTGGTGCAAAATCTCGGCTTCTTGAAGAACTGTACCGGCCAAAGCCACCGCAGGCACTCCTAAAGCCCGGCAGCGGCGGCCTACCCCTAAGGGAACCTTGCCGTATGCTGATTGGGCATCAAGCCGGCCTTCCCCGGTTAGCACCAGCTGAGCCCCTCTTGCCTTTTGGGAGAAATCAAAAAGATCCAGGATTAACTCGATTCCGGAACGGATCTCGGCGTTAAGCAGGGCCATCAAGCCGGCGCCTAAACCGCCGGCAGCACCGGCACCGGGCTTTGCGGCCACATCCCGGCCCAAATCCCTTTTTAAAATCCGGCCATAGTTTTCTAAAGCTCCGTCCAACAGTTCCAGTTGAGCCGGGGTGCCTCCTTTTTGCGGCCCGTAAACGTAAGATGCCCCTGTGGGCCCTGTGAGCACATTTTGGACATCGGCAGCAACTTCAAAATCAGCCTGACTTAAACGGAGGTCAGCTCCGCCGGTTTCAATTTTAGCTAAACGCACCAGCTCGCCGCCGCCAAAGCCCAGGGGTTTTCCTTCTTGATCCAAAAAAGAAAAGCCTAAAGCTTGGCCCATCCCTAGACCGCCGTCATTAGTGGCACTGCCCCCCAAACCGACAATAAAGCGGGTACAGCCTAAATCAAGGCCGTATTTGATTAGCTCCCCCGTCCCATAACTGGTAGTAACCAGGGGGTTCATTTTATTGGGAGGGACTAAAGTTAAGCCGGAGGCTTGGGCCATTTCAATTACAGCCGTCC
>JAAYRS010000130.1 GCA_012518645.1 Bacillota bacterium | reverse complement strand
AGGCCAAAAGCGATTTGGCCCTTGCAGTCACCGGCATAGCCGGCCCCGGAGGGGGCAGTGAGCAGAAGCCGGTGGGATTAGTATACATTAGTCTGGCTTCCCCAGGGGATACTATCGTAGAGAAGCATGTTTTTGGAGGCAGTAGGGAACAAATCAAATATCGGGCTTCTCAGGCCGCCTTCCATCTTTTGTGGCGCGCAAGCCAAAGTTAGTCATTTTGGGGGAGGATCCAGATGGGAAAACGAAAGACTACTAAGGACCGGCGAAAACATTTACCGGTTCTTTTTGTTTTCTTAGGGGCCGTACTTTTCGTGAATCTTTTTTCGAGCACTAACTACCATTCTTTTTCGCTTGGTTTTAATTTGGAGTTAAAATTAGGTTATCAGGGCTACACCAGGCTGGTACTGCCTCCTATTGGGGAAATTAGGGCAAAAACCCACTGGTTTCCCGCCCGGCTTAGTGCTGAACTAAAAAGCGTTGATTTAGGCCTGTTGCGTAAAACAGTTTTTGTGGCGCCGGAATCTAATCAGGTGCTCCAGAAAGTCCTCGAGGACATTGCTTGGAAGGCTCTCATCCTTTTTGGGACCAAACTAGTTTTACTGGGAGCAGGTGGGGCCTTATTCGGGCTTTGGCTTTCAGGCCGGCGGAAGGTTAAGCAATTTCTGTGGGCGGCAGGTGCCGGTTTAGTCTTAATTTTAGTTGTGGCTGCCGGGATCTTTTGGTCCTATGATTTGGATGCCTTTGAAAATCCGGAATACGAGGGGATCATTGAAGCCGCCCCTTGGGTGTTGAATATGGTCTGGGAGGCTTTAGACCGGGTGGAAGAACTGGGAGAAAGAATTCAGGTTTTAGCGCAAAATTTGTATTCGGCACTAAACAGCTTGGAAAATTTGGGCCCCCTCGGGTTTCCAGATGCGGATTTGGTTGTTTTGCATGTTTCCGATATTCACAATAATCCTATTGCTTACGATTTTGCAAAACAGGTTATTGAAAGTTTTCCTGTAAATTTTGTTTTGGATACAGGTGATCTTACCGATTGGGGTACGGCTCTTGAAGCGGAAATCACCACCCGGATTAAAGCGTTGAATCTGCCCTATCTTTTTACTTCAGGTAACCATGATTCACCGGAAGTCTTAGAACGATTAGCCCAAATACCCAATGCAGTTATAGTTGAAGGCCGGGAACAAATCTTGAACGGCCTGCGGATTGTGGGAATGGGTGATTTGGTTGCTGATCGCTATTTACCGGAGCCGGCGCCTTTAGGGGAGTTAAAAGCAAAAGCTGTTGAAATCAACGAAAAATGGTCTCAGATTGAATCTCGCCCTCATATCTTTATGATTCATAACCACCGCATTGCTAAAGCCATTGAGCCGGGCTTATTTCCGGTAGTAGTTTACGGCCACACCCATATTCTGGAAATGCAGCAAATTGATTCCACAGTCTATATTAATGCAGGAACAACGGGAGCCGCGGGGATTAGAGGATTTCAAAGCAAGGAACCCCTGCCTTATAGCCTTTCACTTTTGTATTTTGTTTACGATGAAGAAGGGGTCCCCGTCCTTATTGCAGTAGACGGTGTTCATGTGGCTGGTTTAGGTTTAAGCTTTTCACTTCAGCGAACATTTATTAGACCAAGAAGGAATCCAGACAATGGTGTAGAAATATTAAGCGGAATCCAACAGTGAGTTGGAGAGATTGTTTTCCGGGGGAAAAACGCTGAGCGTGGAACGGGATCCGTTTCAGGATCTTTTCAGCAGGTTTTTCCTTTTTCTATGGTTTGAAAGCGAACAAGTGTTTTACTGGATAGAAAGGAGAGGTTGATTTTATGTCGGATAAGCAAAAAGCATTGGATACGGCAATCTTACAAATCGAAAAACAATTCGGGAAAGGTTCTATCATGAAATTAGGAGAAACGGGTTCTAAATTAAACATTGAGGTAATTTCAACAGGATCATTAGCGTTGGACGTTGCTTTAGGTGTAGGTGGAATACCCCGCGGACGTGTTGTAGAAATATATGGACCGGAAGCATCGGGCAAGACGACTCTAGCCCTTCATATTATGGCCCAAGCCCAAATGGCCGGCGGTATTGCCGCCATGGTTGATGCAGAACATGCTTTAGATCCCATTTATGCCCGTAGGCTCGGGGTGGATATTGATAATCTTTTAATTTCCCAACCGGACCATGGTGAACAGGCCTTGGAAATTGCGGAACATCTGGTACGCAGTGGGGCAGTGGATGTAGTAGTGGTTGACTCAGTGGCTGCTTTGGTCCCCAGGGCCGAAATTGAGGGTGAAATGGGCGATTCCCACGTGGGTTTGCAGGCTAGGCTTATGTCCCAAGCCCTGCGCAAGCTAACCGGGGCCATCAGTAAATCGAAATGCACAATTATATTTACCAATCAATTAAGGGAGAAAGTGGGGGTTGTTTTCGGAAATCCGGAAGTGACCCCCGGAGGGCGCGCCTTAAAGTTTTACGCCTCGGTCCGCCTAGATATCCGCAGAATAGAAACTTTGAAAAAAGGTACCGAAATGATCGGTAACAGGACCAGGGTGCGCGTTAGAAAGAATAAGGTCGCCCCCCCTTTTAAAGAAGCGGAATTTGATATCATGTACGGTGAGGGGATCTCGCGGCACGGGGATGTCTTGGATATGGCTGCCGAACTAGGTATCGCAGACAAGAGCGGTGCATGGTACTCCTATGGTGAGATCCGCTTGGGCCAAGGCCGGGAGAATGCTAAAGAATACCTAAGGCAAAACCCGGAGGTTATGGACGAGTTGGAACAGAAAGTCCGTTTGGAAAAAGGTTTAATAAAGAACAATGAGGTAGAAGAAAAAGAAAATGACAAAGGGAAAAAATAAAATTGAGGCAGCGGCCTTGCGTTTACTAACCTACCGGGACAGATCTGTGCAGGAACTTCGGGATCGCCTTAATCGGCGTTTTGAACCTGCTGAAGTAGAAAGTGTTCTTGCCCATTTAAAGGAACTTGGCTATCTTGATGATTTGCGTTTTGCCCGTAATTATGTGGATTCTCGAAATCGTAATCGGCCCCGGGGCAACTATTTATTGCGTTTGGAACTAGGCCGGAAGGGGATTGCCGATGCGGTGATTGAAGAAGTGCTAAATTCTCAGGAAGAGGAATACCAGTTAGCTTTTTTACTTGCCCAAGAACGATTCAAATCTTTGGAAAAAGTGGAGGAGCCCAAACGTCTCCGCAGGCTTTATTCTCTGCTGCAAAGGCGTGGTTTTCCCTGGTCAATAGCGCGGCGGGCTGTGGGGGAGTTACTTGACAGTGATCCCCAAAAAGAATACAATTGAAACGAGGTTGCCGTGGTTTTGGCAGCCACTAAGCTAAGTCGAAAACGAAATCAAAACTTGTTGGACTGACGAAAAAGCTGAGTTTCGGCTCGGCTTTCTTTTCTAGGATTTGAAGAGTTGAAGGAGGTGAATGGTATCGATCTTGTTTTTACTTTAATTAAATTTGGATTAGTTGCCATTATTGGCTTAGTGATGGGATATATTATTCGGAAGTTTTCCGCTGAAGCCACGATCAAATCGGCAGAAGAAGAGGCAGAGCGGATTGTACAAGATGCTCGCCGCGATTCGGAATCGAAAAAACGGGAAGCTTTAGTGGAAGCTAAAGAAGAAATTCATAAATTGCGCACTGAAATGGAAAAGGAAGCAAGAGAACGGCGCTCCGAATTGCTGCAGTTCGAACGAAGGGTGACGCATAAAGAGGAAATCTTGGATCGCAGAAGTGAGTCTTTGGAGCGGAAAGAGGAAAGTCTCCAACGCAGAAATCTCGAAGCTGACCGGCGGGAAGAGGAAATTAGCGAAATTCTCCAAAAACAAAGAAGAGAATTGGAAAGATTGTCCAAGTTAAGTACGGAGGAAGCCCGTGAACTAATTCTCAAACAGGTAGAAGGTGAAATAAAACACGAAACGGCGATTATGATCCGCGAATTGGAAGCCCAAGCAAAGGATGAAGCGGACAAAAAGGCCCGCGACATTATTTCCCTGGCAATTCAAAGGACTGCAGCCGATCACGTAGCAGAATCAACAATCTCAGTCGTTTCCCTGCCCAACGATGACATGAAAGGTAGGATTATCGGGAGGGAAGGCAGGAATATCCGTGCTTTTGAGACTTTGACTGGTATAGATCTTACTATCGATGATACACCGGAAGCTGTTATCCTTTCCGGATTTGACCCTGTTCGCAGGGAAATTGCAAGGATTGCTTTAGAACGGCTGATTGCTGATGGCCGGATTCATCCGGCTCGGATCGAAGAAATGGTTGAACGGGCCCGCCAAGAGGTTGATACCGTAATTAAGGATGCAGGTGAACAAGCTACTTTAGAAACGGATGTCCACGGCCTGCACCCCGAAATTGTAAAACTTTTAGGACGATTACGTTTTCGAACTAGCTACGGCCAGAATGTTTTGAAGCATTCTGTGGAAGTTGCCCATTTAGCCGGAATCATGGCCACGGAATTAGGTGTAGATGCCGGGCTGGCGAAAAGAGCCGGTTTGCTGCATGATATCGGTAAAGCTGTGGACCATGAAGTAGAAGGCACCCATGTTGAGATTGGAATTGACTTGCTGAAGAAATATAAAGAAAACCGGGATGTTATCCATGCGATGGCTTGCCATCATGGTGATAGTGAACCTGAAAGCGTCGAAGCAGTGCTGATTATGGCTGCGGATTCCATTTCCGCTGCCCGCCCCGGAGCGAGAAGAGAAACTCTGGAAAGCTATATCAAGCGCTTACAGAAGCTGGAGAAAATTTCCGGCTCCTTCGAGGGAGTGGAGAAATCATATGCCATCCAGGCCGGACGAGAGGTGCGGATTATGGTTAAACCGGACTGCATTGATGATGCCACGGCGGTAAAATTGAGCCGGGATATTGTCAAACGCATTGAGGCGGAGTTGGAATACCCCGGGCAAATTAAAGTCACTGTGATTAGAGAAACGCGAGCTGTAGAATATGCGAAATAAAACCAGGCAGCCGCCTGGTTTTATTCCTGGATGGGTTTGGGAGGGATAATCTATGGGTCAGGAAGTAACGCAAGCGGAAGTACTTATTTCCTTATTGGTCCGCTTTCCTCAAATCGCCGCGGTCCACTATGAGCCGCAAGGCCGTCTGCTGCGCTTAATTTTTGTTTTAGAAACGGTTCAGCCAGAAGACTTCCAACTTTTTACCGATCGGTTCAAGGCCCACTTAAAAGCCTTTCATCATCTTAAAAATAACGCAGAATACCATCTTTCCTGGGAAAAACAGAAGAACCAGAAGTTTTCTGTTCTTGAAATTCGGCGGGATGTTTCCAGTCTTTCCCTAGAAGAATTAAATTTGATTACGGAATTGGTTCTTGATTACCACGGCCCATCTCTGCTCCAGGAAGGCTCCGCCGTTGACGAGGAAGATCAATTTGAACACAATGTTTTGATCGAATCGGGCCTATCCTTAGGCCTCATTTCAGGCCAAGAAAAACTTACCGGGTTTCGGGAAAACGGGCGGGTACTTGTGTTTAGTACGTCTCTTACGGGAGTGAGCCAAGTTTGAATGTACTTTTACTGGGGGATATCGTCGGCCGGCCCGGGCGGCGGATTGTTGCCCAATATTTGCCTGAATTGAAAAAAGAACATAAACCCGATCTTATTGTCGCCAATGGAGAAAACGCCGCCGGCGGGTTCGGCTTAACAAAAAAGGTGGCGGAAGAACTCTTTGGCCTCGGCATCCACGTCTTGACAAGCGGGAACCACATTTGGGACCAAAAGGAAATGTACAATTATATTTCTGAAGAACCCCGGCTTTTGCGGCCGGCAAATTACCCCCCGGGGACACCGGGTTCTTCAGTCTACGTCCACGAAACCGCGGCTGCGTTTATTGCGGTGGTTAATCTGATTGGACGGGTTTTCTTACTGGATGTCGATTGTCCTTTTCGAGGGGCAGATCGGATTTTAGATGAATTACCGGCCCGTGTAACTCATGTAATTATAGATTTCCATGGTGAAGCTACGTCCGAAAAAATTGCTTTAGCTAGATATTTAGATGGCAGAATTAGCGCGCTTGTTGGTACCCACACCCATGTTTTGACTGCGGATGAACAAATCCTACCCAAAGGTACGGCTTACATTACGGATTTAGGTATGTGCGGGCCTAAGGACGGGGTTTTGGGGGTGGAGGCGGATGTCGTTATAAATAAATTTTTGACCCAGCTTCCGGCTCGCTTTACCGTTGCTAAAGGCCCTGCTCAGCTCAATGGAGTGGTGATTGAATTGAATTCTGAGGGAACAGCCAGGCATATAACTAAGCTAAATCTTAATTAAAATGTTTCATAAAAAGAGGAATTTAATAGTAAATATCTAATAGAACAATAACGAAACCAGTTGTAGGCGTAGCGTTTTTACCAAAGGAGGCACTTACATGGATGTATTAAAGGTATCGGCAAAATCAATTCCGAATGCGGTGGCGGGGGCGCTGGCAGGAGTACTAAGAGAGAAAGGGCGTGCCGAGATTCAGGCCATTGGCGCGGGTGCTTTAAACCAAGCGGTGAAAGCAGTCGCCATTGCCCGCGGTTTTGTGGCTCCCAGTGGAATGGACTTGATTTGTGTCCCGGCATTTACTGATGTGATGATTGATGATGAAGAACGAACAGCGATTAAGTTAATAGTTGAACCAAGGTAAAACAAAAGAGGCCGCCTGCTTCTAAGGAAAACCTGTACAAACAGGTCACTTAATTTAGAAGCAGGTTTTTAATTTGGAGGTTGGCAGACATGTATATTTTCGATGCACATATTGATACCTTATCGCGATTGCTGATTAAAAATGAGGACCTGGCGGGGAGCGGAGGGCATGTTGATCTAGAGCGCCTGCGCAAGGGAAAAATTGGCGCCCAATTTTTTGCTGCATTTATTCATCCCCATTCTTATCACGGCCAAGCTCTGCACAGTGCTCTGGAAATGATCGATGTCTTTTGGCAAACCCTGGACAAATACCCCGAAGTATTGGGTTTTGCCGGTTCCGGTCAGGATTTTGTGGAATTGGAGGCCCAGGGTAAAATAGCGTGTCTTTTGGCAGTTGAAGGCGGCGAGGCCTTAGAAGGGAAGCTGGCTCAACTGCGAAATCTCTATCGGCTGGGAGTCCGCTTAATTACCTTAACTTGGAACCATCGTAATGCCCTTGCCAGTGGGCAGCTGGAGGGTGATGCGGGTGGGGGGCTGAGCCTATTTGGGCGGCAGGTTGTGGAGGAAATGAACCGTTTGAAAATGCTGATTGATGTTTCCCATTTAAATGATCCCGGGTTTTGGGATGTCCTTGAATTAAGCAAGGCCCCTGTTATAGCGTCGCACTCCAATGTTCGGGCCCTGTGCTCCCATCCCCGTAATTTAACGGATCAGCAAATAAAATCCTTGGCGGAGCGGGGAGGAGTAATTGGAGTTAATTTCTGTCCGGCTTTTCTGGTTTCTTTCGGCGATGCAGACTTGGAAAACGTTGTGGAGCATATAGCTCATTTGGTTCAAGTTGGCGGTGAGGACTGTGTTGGCCTGGGCTCCGACTTTGACGGAATCAGTTCAACTCCTAACGGTTTAAGTGATTGTTCCCAAACTCAGCTCTTAGCAGGGCGTTTAAAGCAGAAAGGCTATGGGCCGTCTGTTATCGAAAAAATCATGGGCAGAAATTTACTTCGTATTTGCCGGGATGTCTTAGACTAAAAGGGCAATTTTCGGGCACGCTAACGAAAAAGGGGGCCGTTTATGGGTTCCGAAGTAGTAAAGGTGATTGAACTGGTAGGCCAGTCCGATCATAGTTGGGAGGATGCCGTGCAAGTAGCCGTGAAAGAGGCGGCCAAGACACTAAGGGGCATCTCCGGTGTGGAAGTTGTGAACTGGACGGGAAGTGT
>JAAYRS010000129.1 GCA_012518645.1 Bacillota bacterium | reverse complement strand
ATTCGATCACATAAGCTATGAAATTTTGGGGGTGGGAATGGTACCATAGGAGGCGAGCATAAACTCGGCGCTCAGGATCTTCCAGGGCTGTAGCCGCGGCATTTACAGCCGGCAGGGTGCGTTGGGTCGGCCCCAGACGTTCTTCACCGCTCCAGATTCCCTTGTATATTGTGCCTAATTTTTTTGCGGCCCCAATTTCGCGTATTGCTGTAAGTATATCGTCATAGGAGGCATTGGCAGTTATTCCCAAAACCCTGAACGGGTTCTGCTTAACCAGGTTCAGCAAAGAATACACCTCCAAAAATTTCTAGCTCCTGTGCATAAAACAGCGATTAGTATACACAAAAGGGACTTTTCCATCAGATCCACTATTCTGACATTTCACTCCATTATTTCCTTACAAATGGCTCGCTGTGTACTATTCGTTCACAATCACCTGGTAATCCTCTTCAGAAAGCACCCGCAGCCCCTGCCGCAAATACAAGCCATAATTCCTTTTATCCTTGATAAACGAAAGGTTTTCCAAAAGATCCGCCATCGGTTTAGGTTCAGCCCAGCGGCTGATCTCCTTTATTTCACTTCTCAGCGCAAACAACTTAACTAAACGTTCCAGCCCCGCGGGGCCGCATTCTGACGGTTCGGGTTTTGTTTTCAGTGCGAATGAACCGAGAAAGAAACGATTGCCTCTGCCTGCTGCATAAATTACTATTTTATCTCCGGCTTCTAAAGTTTTGACCTTGGCAGTATGAGACGAAAACAGCCAAATGCCCTGATCCAAAAGACTATAGGCGATTTTAGGGGCGGTCAACACTTCATTCTCGAATTCAATATTGTTGATAATAACCATAAAATAGCGCTGCTTCATCCCGATGCCCTCCTTAAATGGCCCCTAAGGCCTTAAATACTGCATCAATGACATCTTCGTAAAAAGTAATTTGAAACTTGGAAAAAAGCTCCGACGGCACAGTGGCAATAGAGGCTGCTGAGGAGCCGGGCAGCAAGACCCGCTTTGCACCCGCATCGAAACAAACCTGCAGGACATTGGCCAGCTCCGGGACTTTAATGATTGTACCGCCGATACTCATGGAGCCCAGGATAACTAATTGTTCCAGCGCCGGTTTGCCTAAAGCCGCAGAAGTAAGGGCTACTAAAGCAGTTAACGCCAAATCAGATGTCAAGCCCACACCCTGCATATCTTGCACATGCATTAAATAATCTTTGGTTTTAGTACTGATGGAGGCACTGATGTTTTTTGAATTAGCCCGGAAATAATTAAAGGCTGTATCTAAATTTTCCCGTGCGCCTCTGTGGCTGCCGATACCCGTGCGCCTAAATTTTCCCGTGCCGTTCATCATGGCTGTCTCCACTTTGTAAACGCCGAACATCCCCGATTCACCGCGGGCAACAGTATACACGTGGCCCGGCTTGGCCGTGCCCACAGGAATTAATGTCCCGCCGCTCTGCTCGGGAACGGTGACAAAGTTTTCTTCTAAACTTTCATTGTCGATATAAGAAAAATGAACATCATAAAATTCCATACCGCCGATTTTCTTCAGCTGTTCTTTAACCCTGCGGCGGCCTACCAAAGCATAACGCAAGACCTCTTCTAGTTCCTCTTTCGAAAACTCCCCGTTGGGGTAGAGAAGCTTAATCATCCCGGAAACAGTCTTGCGCACAGCTATGACGTCGCGCTGGTTTAAATTGTTCCCCAACTTATAATACTTAGAAAAGGCATCGGCAAAGGAGCGCTTGCGCATTTCCCTGAAAAATTCAGCTAAATAATCCGTGATAAAGCCATATTGATCGGTAATCAGATCAGGACGCATCTTGGGGATCTCCCAGCCCGGGATGTAGTAGTGCATGCGATCAAAAAAGGCTGTATCCGTCCGCATGGCATCTGGGAACGGTTCAAAAAGGTGCGATGCCTTGACTAACACATCGACACTTTGGTTGATGTTACCCACAAAGACCATGGAGGCGGGAGCCGCTTTTTCTTCTTTACCGCGGGCAAAAGAACCTGAGGCCATGAAATCTTTCATGATTTGAACCCCGTCTTTGTCTCTAAAATTAATTCCGGCAACTTCGTCAAAAGCGACAACGTCCCAAAGCCCCACTAAGCCGACTTGGCGCGTGGACATATTGTAAAATAGGTTGGCCACAGTAGTGTGTCCGCCTGATACTAGGATTGAATTAGGTGATATTTCCTTATAAATATGGGATTTGCCGGTGCCCCGCGGCCCCAGCTCGCAGACATTGTAGTTGTTTTCAACTAAGGGGATTAGTCTTGCTAAAAAATGCCACTTCTGCTCGTACTCTAGTTGGGTAGGTTCCATGCCGATAGAGCGCAGCAAGACATCGATCCATTCGTCTTTAGTGAAATTACTCCGTTTTTCCAAAATCTCATTGATGTCCATATGGGCCATTTGAATTGGATCCAGTTTAGAGATAATAAAAGGGCTGGCATCCTTTTCTGTTTCATCGTAAAAATAGTCTAGTTCAATAATAGACCAAATGCCCCCGGCCAAGAGCTTATCGTATTCTTTCACATAGCGGGGGGATGTAACTACCCTGGTAATCCCCAAATTAGAGAACTCTGCTTCATAAACATCCCTTTTGTGGTTCAGTTTCACCGTAACTTTATCGATCACGGTGTAATTCCCCAACTCCCGTATTTTCGATTTTACCTTTTCCGCCTCATCCGGACGCACAAAGTTATTGGCCAGTATATCTTTAACCCGCTCTACTCCCGCCTCAATGCTGTCTCGGTCATCTGTCGCGCAGTACATGCCCAAAAGGTATTCCAAAACGTAGACTGGGACGTTAGCGCCTTCTTTAATAAGCTGGGTTAAGTCTTTGCGGACAACCCGGCCGGCGAATTCCCGGTTAAGTTTTTTATTTAAATCAACTCCAGTGCTCTCCACTCATTACACCACCTTTATTAAAACCCCCCGGCTAACAGCCCTTGTGCTTTTAATCAAAGACTAAAGCAAACAGCTTTGCCTTTTAAACCAGAAGACGTTTTAAAGTTTTCTTTCATAGACACAGATCCCCTCTTTCTCTATGTTAACAAGGAAAGGGATTACCTCAACCCACTCGTAATATTGCTTATAATTCTTTTCAATAATCGAAATGACAATCCCGTGGCGGGTGGCCAAATCAACCGCTAACTCCAGTACCTGATCCTGACGTTTTTCAATTTCCTCGGCAGGCTGATCAACCAACACCATAATATCCAAATCCGACCCTTCTACATTGTCACCCCTGGCATAAGAGCCGTACATGATTATCTTTCTCAGATCAGCAAGGAAGATTTGGCGTAGCCCGTCTGTCAGATCCCCCAAAAGCCCGGCTAGGTTCCGATGTTCCGCCAAGATCCTACCTCCAAGCAATTGATTCTTATCAAAAGTCAAATTCGTGCATGATTCCTAGATCTATTTCAAAGGGGACCTCAAGATAGATCTTTTCTACAGTTTCCTCCAAATCCTCCAAGACTAAATAGTAATCTGTAGTACGGTCATATTCTTGGCTCTTTAACGTAAACCGCAGCCTGAAAATACGCTCCTCTGCTTTTTCTGCACTTTGATCGGCGCTCAAAAGCTGTTCATCTGAAATTACATTGCCGGCGGGATCTTTGAAATATGCCTTAAGCAGACGCGGCGTAACTTTTCCCTTAACCGGCTGGCTTTGGAAAAAATCCAGCGAAAAAATGCTGTTTGTAATTCTGCGGGTCTCGCTTAAAAGCGTAACCTTCGCTTTACTGATCTCCTTAGCTGCATCCTGTTTGCGATCTTTTTCAAAGTGGATTAAAGGCAGCACTATTTCCTGCAAGCTGGCACCTCCGTGCACATAATTTTGGCCCGGCCCCTGCAGCTTATAGCGGTTGTTAGCCTTAGGCACTACCGCGGTTAGTTCATTGCCTACGCCAAAGAGGTATTTCAAGTCAATTGATACAGTATGTGGTACTTCAATTTGCTCTTCAAAGACCATGTAACGGCGCCCGGCAAGAATTGCACCCTCCCCGCCACGGGGGGTTTTGTCACTTTCCCGCAAATTAGTTCGCTGATAAATGAAACCGTGATCGCTTGTAATATAAACAGTTACTTCGGTCAGGTTTTTAACTAAGATATCTACTGCTGCCACTATTTCTTCGATTGCTGTTTCCGCCGCTTGAAAAGTTTCATCCTCAGTCCGCGCCTGATCGCCGAAGGCGTCGATTCTGTCATGATAAATATAAACGACTTGTTTACCGCGCACGGTACTGCGCACCATCTGGCGATCCATGGCTAATAGTTCCGGCAGCCTGAGGGCCAACGCTTTTGACTCTTGCTGTAAGATTTTTTCTCTGTCCGCCAACCCGGCTGTCCTTTGGCCGTCAATCCTTACTTCACCGTTGACTAAATCCAAACGCTGGTGCGGCAGTAAGACAGCCATGCCCAGTTGCGTGTAGGAAGGAACGACACCGAGTATTGGTTCAAATTGAGCTAAACCCCGCACTTCCTGGTTCAGCGTCGCCGCAAGCTCCGCGCCCACCTCATAGCGCAGAGCGTCCGAAATGATCACGAAAACGCGTTCGTTTCTGGCCGCAATCGGGGCAACAAAACTTGGGTAAAAGCTTTGTTGAGTCCTGGTTTTCATAGCCAGCCAATTAGATGCCAGCTCTTCTTCTACTAACTCGGACCATTTTATCGCCAGATCTTGTAAGAACCAATTGCAGTACAGGTTTTCCACTCTATCATTTAAGGCATGTAAAAACCCGCGGCCTTTTTCTTCTGAGAAAGCCAAGCAATATTTACGGTAGGCGAAATCTACCTTGTAATAAAGTTTTGCATAGGCTTCAAAAAGGTCCTTGGCCTTGAGCTCTAAAAAAGCGCCGCCGAACTGTTTTTGATAGCTTAAAAGCTTCATTGCCCAGTCTAAGACATCATACAGGTTCTTATAGCGGCCGTAATAATAATTAGTCCGCCTTTGAGCGATAATTTTATGGTAATATTCATAGTTGTCCGCGCCGCGCTCCAAGCTTCTAAGAATGCTTTGGATAATAGCTTTATCCAGACTGGGAAAAATGTCGGCTGTGACAAAGTCTTCTAATTCCCACTCCGCTAGATAATTACCGAGATGAAGCGTATCTTCCAATTCCCCCACCAGTTCTTCAAACACTTTACCGTGGTTAAGATGATTCATAAAATGATCGACGAACACCACACAATTTGCCTTTCTGGCTAAGATGTAGCGCTGCCAAGTGGCCGGGAACTCGCCTTTAAATTGTTCGGAAAAGGCTGTGATTACTATGGAGATAAATAACTTCTCTAAGTCCCGTTGGCCCTCATAGCCAAATTCCAGCTTCATCAGGACCCAGAAGGCGTCTTCATCGCCGAATTTAACGATGTCCTCCCACAGGGTGTTTTCCGCAGCATCTAAAGATTCACTAAAAATTGCCCGCAAAGCATCAGAAGCGTTAACCGCTTTTTGCCTGGTTAAGACCGAGAGCACCGCGCTGTCGATCACGGGCCCCGTGTAATTATTAATTTTAAACCCGGCAAAACGCCTGCGCCTTTCTTGGTTGTTAAAAAACTTCTTGTAGCGATTAAAAATCGGCCGTAGGGAAAGCGGTGCTTTCAAATCCTCCATGACCAGGGTGATGCGCTCGGCATTAAATTCGTAAGAATAAAGAAGCATATCTAAAAGCCAGTTGTCTTCGTCCGCCGGCTTCTCGCCGGGAAAATAGATTAAGTAGTTGGATGCAGGATCCAACTTTTCGATCGTGTATTTTGTCATAAAATTATTGTCCGCCTCTAAGTGCCAGATCTTGCAGTCACTGAGCTTCAACTGATCAATTTCCTCACTGAATTCCCTTTCCGGGTCATACCAAAAAATGATCCGGCGCCGGCTGCCCAGAGGCAGCGGCTCGGCAAGTTTTTCTTCCAAAGTACGCTTAATTTGCTCCAGGTTCATAAGACCCCACCTTTTTAAAGCCTGGCCAAAGCTTTCCCAAACTTTTTATAATTAACTGCTACGCCATCATCCAGATCCAAATCAATCCGCTCATTAGCTAAGCTGTGGATTTCCCCATGATATTCCTGCAGTTCTTTCATCTGTTTGTCGATTTCCTCAAGCCTGCGCCTGGTCCTTGTTTCTTCTTGCCTGGCCAGTTCCGTACCCAAAAGCCTGCGCAACCCGCTTTCTTCCGCCGCTAACCTATCTTGCAGCTCCAAGAGATAATCTGTCCGGATACGCCCGACCGTATCTCGAT
This sequence comes from Bacillota bacterium, assembly GCA_012518645.1. GTDB lineage: Bacteria > Bacillota > Limnochordia > Darwinibacteriales > Darwinibacteriaceae > JAAYRS01. Next base: position 2,234 of record JAAYRS010000129.1, on the reverse strand, counting down.
CGTAGCGGTGCAGGTAAACTAGGGCATTAAAAACACCGGATGCTGAGCGGAACAGCCAGTAGATGGGCCGTTTTTTATAAATGCGCACGTGATCTTTGTAAAAATCACGCAGGAAATACCTGCGGATACCTTCTCTGGCACTGTCGGCCTTACGCCTGCCGATGCTGTCGGCAATGTATTCTAAGTTTTCTTCCAAGAATTCCTCCCCAAAGGTAACCCTAACAAAATCGACAAAACGGCTGACGATATCATCTTCAAAGTACTCTTTGTCTAAAATAGGCAAAATACCGTTTTCGGCTGCCTTAAAACTGCGGTATCGATCCGGCTCAAACTCTCCACCGGCATAAACTAACCCTTCTTCATCTAAGGAATAACGGCCGAACATGCAGCCTACGGCATAAGAAATAAATGATTTTATATCCCGCTCACGCTCAGCTCTTCTAATCGTCACATCTTCCTCAGCCACATCAGGCGTTAATTCATCTTCTAAGCCGTAGATCTCAATGAAGATCCGGTTCAATTCTTCTTCATTGGCCTTCAACTGCATAAACTGCCTCTCTGTAAAGTCTTCCCATCTTTTAAAAGCCGCCTCCACCAAACCCCCATCTTTATGAACCAACAACGGATGCCTCTTAAAGTCCCAGGAGGTTTCGAAGGAGTCCCAGTCGGTCCTCGAGATTAAAACATTACTTTCTACAAGGCGGTCAACATCCTCCAAGCGACTTTTGTCCAATATTACAGGAAAAGCCTTTACGTCCCTCACCTGCAAATGAAATGTTGGATTCACAATATCAGCATGATGTTGAAATACTACACTATTTAATAAACCTAAAATGTAATTTTGATTTTCCACTTTAACCAAAGTTGGGCCACTCATATCAAAAGCACCGCCCCGGAAATATCTAAAGCTGTATCCTCGGCTAGTTATATCGGTGTAGGTTATCCCTTCCTGGTGCCAATACTTTTTGTCTAAAAGATTTGATGTTTTGTTCCTCTTATAAAAACCTAGAGCAGAGGGCCTCCAATCGACAACATCGATAATGTTTCCGTAGTACTTCCTGTACGAGCCTCCCTTAGCATAGAATAGCCACTGGTTGTTTTGCAAGATATCAGCCTTTAGCTCCCAAAAACATCTAACGTACTTTTGATTATTAGCGGTTTTGTGTCGTGACCCGGTAAAATCACTAATCTTCTCTACACTAAACCCCCGCTCGTAACTTTCTATAAATTTTTCACTCGCCCAATAAGCAATCGGGGAACCGGGGATGGCACGGAAGTTTGTTGCAGCTACAGTGGAATATCTTTTATTAATAACCGGGAATTCAATTGGTGTGTTATCTTGTAAATCATCTAAATCAACATATTGATAAGTTCCCTTTATTCCTAGCACATTCTTCCTTAGAATGGTCGCAGATGTGCCAAAGGCAATACCCATAACCATGTTGGCCATATGCGTAAGACCGACTATTGAATAGTTTTCCAGGATTTCTAACCTGAACTTTTCAAAAGACGACAAAAACATCCAGGATTGCATTGTTACGGTAACGTGATATCCATAACTTTTGGTTAAATCATGCATTCTAGCCATAAAAACGGCAAACAAATCCCGGCGGCTTGTTGGATAGGTATCCCTTAAATACTCTGTTAGGCTAGCATTCATGTTTCGGCTGCCCATGTAAGGCGGGTTAGTGACAACTACGTCGTATTTCTTATTTAAAAGCCTGGTTTGATCTATAAGGGTTTGCAGGCGTAAGAGGTTGTCTTTATCGTGTTCAGCAAGGCCTCGGTCTTGTTCTTTTAGGACTGCCAATCTTTGGGTAAAGACATCCAGATTGCTTATTTCAGGGTTTAAGATCGATCCCAAGTTTTTAGCATCCTTGTAAGCATTGATTAGATCATCGGTAATTCTTTTGCTTTCTTTGTCTAGTCGCGTATAAAGGAAAGATTCTTTGATGCCGGCGGATTCCTGGATAGAAATAATATTAGGCAAGATGCCTTTTCGAAAAATATTGGGATCGCTTTTTCTCGCCTGCATCATTAGGGCAAAACTAGCGAGTTGGGCTGCCCGATCGTCAATCTCCAAGCCAAAGAGATTGTGTTTTAGGATCAGCGTAGGGATTTCGTTGGCGAGATAGCCCTGTTCTAAGTAAATTTTTTCAAGTAGGTCAAAAGCGTAAACTAAGATGTGACCTGAGCCGCAGGCCGGGTCCATCACAGTAATATCTTCCGGCGTT
>JAAYRS010000128.1 GCA_012518645.1 Bacillota bacterium | reverse complement strand
TTAGTAGCTGACATTCATTTTGATTATCGTTTAGCTTTAGCAGCCCTAGAGGCTGGTATTCATAAGCTCCGGCTTAATCCCGGTAATATTGGTTCCGAAACAAAGGTTCGCCAGGTGGTACAAGCTGCCCAAGAGCGCCTGGTCCCCATTCGCATTGGGGTTAATTCCGGTTCTATTTCTCCATCTGTCTTGGACAAGTACGGACGCACTGCAGAGGCTATGGTTGAAAGTGCTTTGGAACATGTCCGTATTTTTGAAAAGCTTAACTTCTACGATATTGTGATTTCCTTGAAATCTACAGATATAGAGACCACGATTGAAGCCTACGAGCAGATTAGTACTCGGGTTTCTTACCCCCTTCATTTGGGAATCACTGAAGCCGGGACAAAATGGTTCGGCACAATTAAATCAGCTGCAGGCTTAGGCGCCTTGCTGTCCAGGGGCTTAGGCGATACGCTGCGGGTTTCTTTAACGGCTGATCCCTTGGAAGAAGTAAGGGTAGCTTGGGCACTTCTTTCTGCCTTGGGCCTGCGAAGAAGAGGACCTTTATTTATTTCCTGCCCCACTTGCGGTAGAACTGAGATAGATTTAGAAGGAATCACGGCTGAGGTGGAGAAGCGTTTAGGTAATTTCCCCCTGCCAATTACCATCGCTGTAATGGGCTGCGTTGTAAACGGCCCGGGAGAAGCTAAACATGCTGATTTGGGAATCACGGGGGGTAAAGGGGTAGGTTTAGTCTTTCGACGCGGTAAAATTATTCAAAAAGTTCCTGAAAACAAATTAGTCGATGCTTTAGTAGCAGAAGCCCAGAAATTGTTAGAGAAGAAAGATAGGGGATAAAGTTATGTTAATGTCAGAGTTGTATTCACCCACACTTAGAGAAACGCCTGCGGAGGCGGAAATTGCCAGTCATCAACTCATGTTGCGGGCAGGACTTTTACGCCGTTCGGCAGCTGGCATTTATAGTTATTTACCCCTTGGTTTGCGGGTAATTCGTAAAATCGAGAAAATTATCAGGGAAGAAATGGATGCCATCGGCGGACAAGAGGTTTTACTGCCAATTATCCAGCCGGCGGAACTATGGCACGAAACTGGACGCTGGTCCGATTACGGCGAGGAGATGTTCCGCTTAACGGACCGGCAAAAGCGCAAGTTCTGTTTAGGTCCTACCCACGAAGAAATCATCACGGTCTTAGTTCGCTCCGAAGTCCGTTCTTACCGGCAGCTGCCCCTGCGCTTATACCAGATTCAAAATAAATATAGGGATGAAATCAGGCCGCGTTTTGGCTTAATGCGCGGCCGCGAATTTATAATGAAAGACATGTATTCTTTTGATCGGGACGAAAAGGATCTAGATAAAAGCTATTGGGCTGCCTACCGCGCTTACGAACGCATTTTTAAGCGCTGCGGGGCACCGGCCCGCCCGGTGGAGGCAGATTCCGGTGCTATCGGGGGCGATGTAACCCACGAGTTCATGGTCTTAGCAGATGCCGGGGAAGATTTAGTCCTTTACTGCTCAACCTGCGAATATGCAGCAAATGCCGTTCAGGCAGAAGGCCGGCCGCGCCAAGCAGCTGTATCTCATCCCGCCCAAATGGAGGAACTTAGGAAAATTGCCACGCCGGGTGCCAGTACTATTGAAGAAATCACCTCCCTTTTAGAAATCAAAGCAGAGGAGTGCCTGAAAACGCTAATCTATTTAGCTGATGGCAAACCGGTGGGAGTCTTAATCCGCGGTGATCACTCCTTAAACGAACTTAAACTGCAGAAGTTCTTGGACTGCGAGGCTTTAGAATTGGCAGATGATGAAACAATCTTAAAAACAACCGGGGCCCCTGTGGGCTTTGCCGGGCCGGTGGGATTAACCATACCTTTGTATGCAGATTATGATGCTGCTGATCTCTTTAACGCAGTGACAGGGGCCAATGAGGCAGGCTACCATCTTCTTAACGTCAATATGGGACGGGACTACAATGTAGCTTCTTTTGCAGATTTGCGGGAAATAAACCCGGGCGATCCCTGCCCCCGCTGTGACGGATTTTTAAAGGGTGCACGCGGTATTGAGGTAGGTCAGGTGTTTAAATTAGGCACTAAATATTCCGAGGCTTTAGGCGCCACATTCCTCAGGGAAGACGGGGAAGAGACCCCTTTAGTTATGGGTTGCTACGGAATTGGCGTCAGCCGGACAGTTGCCGCTGTAATCGAGCAGAACCACGATCAAGACGGAATTATCTGGCCTTTAAGCATTGCACCCTACCAGGTGATAGTGGTTCCAGTCAACAGCAGGGATCCAAAGCAAACAGAAACTGCCCGCCTAGTCTACCAAGAGCTTCAGGCTGCGGGTATAGAGGTTGTCTTAGATGATCGCCAGGAAAGGCCGGGGGTCAAATTTAAAGATGCTGACTTAATCGGCTTTCCCCTTAGAATTACAATTGGAGCTAAATCCTTAGCCCAAGGAAATTTAGAACTAACTATCCGTAAAGACAAGAAAACAATTTTCGTACCTAAAAAGGAAATTGTTGCACATATTAAAGGCATCCTGAAGGATAGAGAGATATGCGAGTAGCTGCTATTGTTCCTGCCTATAATGAAGAAAAAACCATTGCCGGTGTAGTTGAAATTTTACTACAATGCCCGCTTATTAACCAAATTGTGGTTGTTAGCGACGGATCAACGGATAGGACCGCAGCAATTGCAAAGAACTTCCCGATTAAAGTTGTGGAGTTAGAGGAAAATGTTGGGAAGGGCGGTGCTATGAAAGCAGGTGCAATGGTCACGGAAGAGGAGATCCTTCTTTTCATTGATGCGGATCTTGTGGGTTTGCGGCGCACCCATTTAGAAAAACTTTTAAACCCTGTTTTAGCGGAGGAATGCTCCATGAGCGTGGGAGTTTTTGCTGAAGGCCGTTTACCCACGGATTTAGCGCAAAAAATTGCCCCTTCTTTGTCGGGACAGCGGGCGGTAAAACGGGAACTTTTTGAAAGTGTGCCCAAGTTAGAACGAAGCCGCTACGGGGTGGAATTAGCCTTAACCCGTTATGCGGAAGAACATAAGATTAATGTTTTATCAGTAACCCTTCCGGAACTTTCGCAAGTGATGAAGGAAGAAAAACACGGTATTACTCAGGGTTTTGCTGCCCGTTTGAAAATGTATTGGGAGATTTTAAAATCTATTAAAGACTAGCCCTGTTTCGATCAGGGCTTTAGAGGTGGTTTTGTGGTTTGCTACTACTTTAAACCTGAAGATAATCAGTTTTTGATTTCTCTAAATCCCAATCCGCTTTTAGAGGAATTGGAAATTAAAGAAATTTGTATAGATCCGGACAATCGCAGCTGGATTTTTTCTTTTAGCGGGGCTAAAAGAGGGACAGATCAATTCTGGCTGCAAATGGAAAAGGAAATCAAAAGGGCCGTTCCGGAGGTGGGCCGGGTCCTCTTCGAATGGGAAGAAGAGGAAACCTCTTATATGGAGGAAGCTATCAAATCGGTAGTTCCTCAGCCGGTGGATTACGGTACTCCTTCCGGCGGAGGTAATAACCGGCGCGAACAAAACAACCGCAGGCGGAGCTTGCTTCGCAAAGTTATTAAAGGTGAACCGGTGCCGATCAAAGATCTGCAGAACGAAGAACGCAATATCATTATCTGCGGCGAAGTTGTCAACTGTGATCAGCGCTTAACAAGGACCGGTAAAACCTTAGTTATCATGGATATTTATGACGGTACCGATACCGTAAACTGTAAAATGTTTCTAGAAGGTGCCCAAGAACTGGAAATAAAGAAAGGACAGTGGCTGAAACTAAAAGGAAATCTGCAACACCAAAGTTACGATAATCAACTGTCTTTAATGATTCAGTGTTTGGCTCCGGCCGAATCCCCGCCTCTGCTGGCAGATGAGGCACCCAAAAAACGGGTTGAATTACATCTGCATACCAAAATGAGCGGCCTAGACGGAACCATCGATGTAGAGGATGCCGTTGAAATTGCGGCTTCTTTAGGCCACTCCGCCCTGGCCATCACAGATCATGGTGTTGTCCAGGCGTTTCCCCAAGCCCACCGGGCCGGGAAAAAACATAAAGTGAAGATAATTTACGGAATGGAAGGTTACTTAATCGATCACCCCGATTCTAAAATGCGCCCTTATCACATTGTGCTTTTAGCCAAGAATCAAGAGGGTTTGAAAAACCTATACCGCCTAGTTTCTAAATCCCATTTGGATCACTTTTACCGCAGGCCCCGCCTGCCACGGGAACTTTTAGAAAAGTACCGCTCCGGGCTTCTCCTGGGCTCCGCCTGCGAAGCGGGGGAAGTATATCAAGCAGTGCTCACCAAAGATCCGAAGGCCTTGGAAATTGCCTCCTTTTATGATTATTTGGAAATCCAACCGTTAGGGAATAACCAGTTTTTAATCGGCAGTGCCCATGTGCGCGGTAGAGAGGATTTAATGCGTATTAACCAAGAAATTGTAGCGCTGGGAGAAAAACTAAAAAAACCGGTTGTTGCAACTTGCGATGTCCATTTTCTAAGACCGGAGGATGCTTTCGTCCGCACCATTCTTTTAAGCGGCCAAGGTTTCGAGGACGCTGAAAGACAGGCGCCCCTTTATTATAGGACTACAGTGGAAATGCTGGAGGAATTTTCCTATTTAGGCCAAGAAACAGCCCAAGAAGTGGTAATCCATAACCCAGTCCGCATCGCGGAACAGGTGCAGCACTTAGTTCCTGTGCCGGAAGGTTTGCATCCGCCCCATTTGCCCCGAGCTGAAGAGGATTTAAAAGAAATGACTTTTAATACAGCCTATAGTATTTACGGAAACCCCTTGCCTGATCTGGTTAAAGCAAGGCTTAACCGGGAATTAGACGCCATCATCGGCCACGGCTACGCCTCCTTATACCTGATAGCCCATAAGCTGGTGAAAAAATCCTTGGACGACGGCTATTTAGTAGGTTCCCGAGGCTCGGTGGGTTCTTCTTTTGTAGCCACAATGTGTTCGATCACGGAAGTAAACCCGCTGCCCCCCCATTACGTTTGCGGCCGCTGTTTTTGGAATGAATTTTTTACTGAAGGAGAAGTAGGATCAGGAATCGACCTGCCCCGAAAAGATTGCCCCCGGTGCGGGAAACCCTTAAATAAGGACGGCTTTGATATACCTTTTGAAGTTTTCATGGGCTTTAAGGGGGATAAAGTACCTGATATTGACTTGAATTTCAGCGGGGAATATCAAGCCCAAATCCATAATTATACAGAGGAACTATTTGGCTCCGAACAAGTGTACCGGGCAGGCACAATTGGAACTCTAGCTGAGAAGACTGCCTACGGCTTTATTATGAAGTATTTAGAAGAAGCTCAAATTACAAGGGGAAAAGCAGAAATTAACCGGCTGGTCTCCAAACTTTCCGGGGTGCGGCGCACCACTGGCCAGCATCCCGGCGGAATGGTTGTGGTACCCCCTGATCACGATATTTACGATTTCACACCCATCCAGCACCCCGCCAACGATTCCAGCAGTGGGGTAATTACAACGCACTTTGAATACCACGCTTTAGATGATAGTTTAGTTAAGCTGGATATCCTCGGCCATGATGATCCAACCATGCTCCGTTTTTTGGAGGATTTAACCGGTGTTCAGGCCCAAGATATTCCTTTAGATGATCCCCAAACCCTGGCCCTATTTTCCGGACTTAAAGGTCTAAATGTTTGTGAAGATCAAATTGGCACACCCGTTGGGACCTTGGGCATTCCGGAATTTGGCACCCGTTTTGTCCGCCAAATGCTGGTGGATACCAAACCTAAAAGCTTTAGCGATCTAGTGCGCATTAGTGGTTTGTCCCACGGTACCAATGTTTGGAGTAATAATGCCCAGGAATTGATTAAAGAGGGAGTGACCGATTTAAGCGGCGTTATTGCTACCAGAGACGACATTATGTCCTACCTGCTGCGCAAGGGTTTGGAGGCCGACGATGCCTTCCGCCTGATGGAGCAGGTCCGGAAAGGAAAGGGATTAAGTGATCAGGACAGAAAATTACTGCAGGGATTTGAAATCCCCCAGTGGTATCTGGAGTCCTGCGACAAGATAAGCTATATGTTCCCGAAAGCGCATGCTGTTGCCTATGTCATGATGGCTTTCCGCATTGCTTATTTCAAGGTTCATTATCCCGCGGAATTTTATGCCGCTTTGTTCTCTTTGCGCCCCGGCGATTTTGACGCTCACCTAATCTCCCAAGGAGAGCAGAAGGTGCGCCGTCAACTGCTCCTAATTGCCGAAAAAGGCCCGAAAGCAACAGCTAAAGAACGGACGGTTGCAACTTTGCTGGAGATTGTTTTAGAGGCCATGGCCCGTGATATCAAATTTTTGCCCGTAGATCTGTACAAATCCTCCGAGAAATCCTTTCAGATTGAGGAAGGAGGGCTTTTGCCGCCCCTTGCAGCCCTGCAGGGAATCGGCGGCAGCGCAGCAGCCAACATTGTCCGGGCCCGCCGGGAAGGGGACTTTATTTCCATCGAGGATTTACGGCAAAAATCGGGGGTAACCAAGGCCGTAATTGATGCTTTAAGGCAGCACGGCTCTTTGGCCGGACTGCCGGAGACAAATCAATTGACACTATTCTAGATTTCGTGATATAATAGCATTGTGTGCAATTGATGACGGCGACGGGAGAGTGGGTTTCACCCACTCTTTTCATGTATGAATCTAGAATGTAAAGAGGCAAAGAAAGGGGCGGTTGGCAAACTTATGGGCAGACAAAGCATAGTTAACTCTGTGCGGGGTTGGGTGGAAAATATTGTCGCTGAAACCAAACTAGAGTTAGTTGATGTGGAGTATGTGAAAGAGCATCAGGGTTGGGTCCTGCGGGTTTTTTTAGATAAGCCGGGAGGAATCGGCGTAGAAGATTGCCGTGAGGTGAGCGAGGTTCTGAATCGAAAGCTGGATCAAGAAGATCCTATTCCCGGGGCTTATTCTCTGGAAGTTTCTTCTCCAGGTCTTGAACGCCCTTTAACCAAGACTGCGGATTACCAAAGATTTGCGGGCCGTTTAGCGGAAATCCGCACTTATAAGGGAATGTACGGGCGGAAACGCTTTAAGGGCGTTTTACGCGGCTTGCAGGAAGAAAACGTGCTGCTGGAATGGGAAGGGGAAACCATCGAGATTCCCCTTAAACTGATAGCTAAAGCTAATTTGGCCTTGGAGCTTGAATTGGGAGGAAAACAAGGATGAATTTGGAGTTAATTGGAGCGTTAAAAGATCTGGAAAAAGAGCGGGGCATTTCTAAAGAGATCCTCCTAGAAGCCATTGAAACGGCCATTGTTTCCGCTTACAAGCGTAATTACGGTGCAAGTTCTTCGTCCAGCGTTAAAGTGGAGTTCAATCAAAACAGCGGGCAGATGCATGTTTATTCTCTGCGGACCGTGGTTGCTGAAATAGAAGACCCCACCGCGGAGATTTCTTTGGAAGAAGCACAAAAAATAGACCCTAATTACGAACTTGGGCATGTGGTGGAACAAGAGGTTACCCCCACGGATTTCGGAAGAATCGCTGCCCAAACGGCAAAACAGGTAGTAATTCAAAAGATCAGGGAAGCGGAACGCACCCTAGTTTATGAACTTTACGCCAATCGAGAAGGGGATGTCGTTCAAGGAACGGTCCTGCGGGCGGATTATCGCCAAGCAATGGTAGATTTAGGAGACGTTGAAGCTGTCTTACCTTACAGTGAACAGATTCCTAACGAGGTTTACAAGCACAATGCCCGCTACAGGTTTTATATCAGTGAAGTCCGCCAAAGCAGCAAAGGGCCGCAAGTCTTCCTGTCCCGGACACACCCGGGCCTGCTTAAGGCTTTATTTGAAATGGAAGTCCCTGAGATCCAAAGTGGGGAAGTGGAAATCAAATCGGTGGCCAGGGAAGCGGGGAATCGTTCTAAACTAGCTGTTTACAGCCGCGATCCTAATATAGATCCTATTGGAGCTTGTGTCGGCGCTAGGGGTGTTCGGGTCCAGGCTGTGGTCTCCGAATTAGGCAACGAAAGAATAGACATTGTGGAATGGGTAAATAATTTACAGGATTTTATAAAAAATGCCTTAAGCCCCGCCAAGGTGCTTTTTGTCCGCCTTGATGAGGAAAATAAGGTTGCTTATACAGTAGTCCCCGATGATCAATTATCTTTAGCTATCGGCAAAGAGGGGCAAAACGCCCGTTTAGCAGCTCGCTTAACCGGCTGGAAAATTGATATTAAAAACCTGGAACAAGCGGAGGAACTATTTGGCCCTGAACCGGAAAAAGCAGTAGAAGAAACAGTACCGGAAGAAGAACTCACTGCTGATGAAAGCGCCCATGCGGAAAAACCCGCTGTAGGGCCGGTCCCGGAAATCAGCGAGGAAGAGCTGGCCGCGCTCACTAACGTTGTTAAACGTAAAAGTTGGCAGGAAAGATTTGGTCTGGAGGAAGAAACTTCCGAAGTGGCGGAATCTCAAAAAAAGCAGGACTCTGCTAAGGAAGAGCGGAAGAAGAAGGAAAAAGTCATTACCGACTTTTCCCAACTTGATTCTATTGATTTTGACTTTAAAGAAAAGGAATAGGTGAGCTTCAAGTGCGGAGAAAACATATTCCCATGCGAACTTGCGTTGGGTGTCAAACCTCGCGTCCTAAAAGAGAACTGATTAGGATTGTGCGCAGTCCCCAAGGCGAAGTCGAAATTGACCGAACTGGAAAAAAATCGGGCCGCGGAGCCTATATCTGCCCCCAACCCTCCTGCTTAGAGCAGGCCTGCCGTCAGCACCAAATCGAACGGGCACTGCGGGTGAAAATCAGCCCAGCGGTAATTGACCAGCTTAAGCAGGTTTTGAATGAACAAAATTTATAATTACTTGGGTCTGGCTCAGCGGGCGGGCCGGCTGGCCTCGGGGGAATATGCGGTTGAGGGGCAGATTCGCAAAAACAAAGTAGCCTTATTGATAATCGCCGCTGATGCTGCTTTAAACACGCTTAAAAAATTCAGTTCGTTGGCGGAGAATCAGAAACTTAAGTTTTACATTTTGGGCAAGAAGGAAATGTTAGGCCACGCCATCGGCAAATCCCCCCGGGCTGTTTTGGGTGTTCTCGATCAGGGCTTTGCCGCGGTGATTCAGAACCGAATTAAGGAGTTAGGGCGTGAGGAAAGTTAGGAGTGATGCTGATGAGCAAAATAAGAATCTACCAGTTAGCAAAAGAACTTAATTTAAAAAGCACGGAGTTGGTGGACTTCTTAAACGACTTAGGCGCAGAAGTAGGCAATCATATGAGCTCTATCGATCAGGATATTGCTGAGATGGTCCGGGAGCACTTTACCTCAGCAATAAAGGGTTCGCCCCGGGATGAGGCGGTAGATGATGCCCCGCGTTTAGAAAAGATTAAAAAGAGAACCTCGATTCGGGAGGAAAAAGTAAAACCGGTGCCTAGAAAAAAAGCCGCCAAAGACGAAAAAAGCACGGCCCGCAAGGAAAGAAAGCAAGTTCCATCTAAACCGATCAGCCTTCCATCCAATATTTCAGTGAATGCTTTGGCCGAAAAATTAGATGTTAGCGGCACTGAACTAATTAAAAAATTGATGAAAATTGGGATTATGGCCTCTTTAAGCCAAACAATTGATCGGGACATAGCTGTTATTGTGGCCAAAGAGTACGGCATTGAGGTTGTGCCGGAAAAAGATTTAGCCGAAACCGTGTTTTCTGAGAAATGCGACGAGCCCGCCTTACAAGTAACAAGACCTCCCGTGGTGACCATCATGGGGCACGTTGATCATGGGAAGACAACTCTTTTGGACTCTATCCGCAAAACAAAGGTGACTGCCAGTGAAGCGGGGGGGAT
>JAAYRS010000127.1 GCA_012518645.1 Bacillota bacterium | reverse complement strand
GCTGCCTTCGGTGCCTCGCCAAATGTTGCCGCCGCCCACCACTACAGCTATTTCTGTTTTCAGCTCCATTACCTTGGTGATCTCTGCGGCAATCATCCCTACAACCTCCGGATCAATGCCATAACTCCCACCTCCCAGAGCTTCACCGCTTAATTTCAAAAGAACCCGTTTATACTTAACTTCCGCCACGAACATCTCTCCCCTAATTATTCTGCTTCCAGCCTCAGATTCCTCCAGTTTAAAAAAAGAGAACACCATAGGTGTCCTCTTACCCTCCGATTTCAGCGGCTATTTCGGCTGCTAGATCACTTTTTCGTTTCTCCAGCCCCTCGCCCCGCTCAAAACGGGCAAAACGCCTCACCGTAATGTTTTCTCCAATCTTCGCAACTTTTTCGGTAAGTAATTCCCCAACTGTAAGATCAGTGTCTTTAATAAAAGGTTGATCTAAAAGGCAGATTTCTTGAACAAATTTGTCAAGCCGCCCTTCTACGATCTTTTCAATGATCTGGGCCGGTTTGCCTTCGTTTTCGGCGATGGTGCGGTAAATCCCTTTCTCGCGTTCTAAGACCTCTTCCGGGATATCTTCCCGCGAAACGTATTCCGGCTTGGAAGCGGCAATGTGCATAGCCAAGTCCTTAGCCAGTTCTTTAAATTCCTCGGTTTTGGCAACAAAATCAGTTTCGCAATTGATTTCCACCAAAACTCCGATCCGCCCGCCCATATGAATGTATGATTCAACAACGCCCTCGGCCGCGATCCGACCGGCCTTTTTTGCCGCCGCCGCCAGCCCTTTTTCTCTCAGGTAATCTACGGCTGCATCAATGTCACCGTCTTTAGTAATGAGGGCCTTTTTGCAATCCATCATACCAGCGCCGGTTTTATCCCTTAACTCTTTGACCATGGCTGCATTAACTTTCGTCATAAAACCCCTCCTCATCTTGTGTTCAAAAAAGGGGTGAGAGTCGCCTCTCACTCCTTCCTAGTTTTAATTCCTGGAAAGCTCTTTACTTTCAAGTCCCTCCGGCTCTTCTTCCGGTTCCTGGGCTTCTGCGAGGCTAACGCCTTCTTTCGCTTCAATTACAGCGTCGGCCATAGTGTTGGTTAAAAGCTTAACGGCGCGAATAGCGTCATCGTTACCGGGAATAATGTAATCAATTTCATCGGGATCGCAATTTGTGTCTACAATAGCCACGATGGGGATCCCTAATTTTCTGCCTTCTGCTACTGCAATGCGCTCTTTACGCGGGTCGACAATAAATAAGGCATCGGGTAGAGAGGTCATACCCCGAATACCGCCTAAAAAACGGGAAAGCCGTTCTTTTTCTTTCAAAAGGCCCATGACCTCTTTTTTGGGCAGCACTTCCAGAAGGCCGTCTTCTTCCATTTTTTCGATTTCTTCCAAACGCTTGATCCGGGAAGTAATAGTTTTAAAGTTGGTCAGCATTCCTCCCAACCATCTTTGATTAACATAAAACATCCCACAGCGTTTCGCTTCTTCTTCAATGGTTTCTTGAGCCTGTTTTTTAGTGCCTACAAAAAGAACTTTTCCTCCCTCGGTTACAGTCTCCCGAATAAAATTGTAGGCTTCTTCAACCATGCGGACAGTTTGCTGAAGATCAATGATATAAATACCATTTCTCTCCGTAAAAATGTATTCCGCCATTTTTGGATTCCATCTCCGGGTCTGATGCCCAAAGTGAACGCCGGCTTCTAAAAGTTGTTTCATGGTAATTACAGCCATATCGTTCACCTCCTTTTCTAGTTTTACCTCCGCCTCCTTCATTTGGGGACAAGACCGTCAAGGCACCCTTTTCTCCCATCAGAAGGCGTGTGTAGTACACCCTAGCTAATATAGCATATTTATCCGTTTTCGGCAAGGTCCCGGCAACTTTTAGCTTCCTTTTTCGCTTCTGCCGCCTCGCTTTGATTCAGCTCCAGGATTAGCTGGACTTCGCCGGTCCCAAGGCCTAAACGTTTGGCGATAGTTACCTCATCACAACCTTCTTGAGCTAATTCTAAAACTGCCAAAACTTTTGGGGATTGAATATCAGGCGGTAAAAAAGTGCGCACCATTTCCCCTTGAAGTTCCAGCAGCGAGGCGTGCTTTTCTTCGATTTCAGCAATCAGTTGGCTTTGCCGTTCTTTTAATTCCTGCAAAGCTTCTTCAAATACCACTTCCATCAAGGAAAAATCGGGGCCGGAACGAATGAATAACCCCGGGCGGGCCACAAACACAATTACCACGGCCAAAGCCATTCCCAGCAAAAAAACGAGGAAATATTCCACTACACCATCTCCCTAGGCCCGCAGATCAATGCGCCGGCCCCGCTCTCGATTTTGTTTCTTTTCCTTTTCTTCGTTTCTCCCCTTAGAATGCTTTTGCCCTTCTTTACGCTGCCTGATCTTTTCTTTTTTTGGGGTTTCATCGATCCGTTTTTCCCGAGCGGCAAACTCTTGAGTAACTTGGGGTGCCATTTTTCCGGCAGCCCCCGCTTCATCTCGTTCCCGAGTAGTCCGGGGTATTTGTTCAGAACGAGAGACAAGGACTTGGAAATCAGGAAATTTAATAGTCATTTAATCCCTCCGTTCTACATTCTTTAGTTTCTGCTTTAAAGTTAAAACGGCCTTAGTATGGATTTGGGATATCCTCGATTCTGAAACTTCCAAAACATGGCCGATTTCTTTTAGGGTTAGTTCCTGATGGTAGTATAAAGAAAGCACCAATTGTTCTCTTTCACTTAAAGCGGCCACCGCAATTTCCAGTTCGCGGACGGTCTCTTGGCGCAAAAGCCGGTGATCCACAGGATCCCCTTGATCCGCCACTACCTCCAGGATGCTAAACTGATCGCCGTTATCATCCCTGGTAACGGTTTCGTCAAGAGATAACAAGTTAGCGCCTTTTACCTCATCCAGCATTTCATAGTAAGCTTCTCGGCTTAAGTCCAAAGCGGCGGCCAATTCCTCATCGCTGGGATTGCGCCCCAAACGGTTCGTGAGCTCCTGGATTTTATTCTCCAAAACTCGGCCTTTAGAACGGGTACTCCGGGGAACCCAATCAGAGGCACGCAAACCATCGAGGATGGCCCCGCGAATTCTTTGGGAAGCGTAGGTTTCAAATTTTACGTTGCGGGCAGGATCGTATTTTTCTAAGGCATCCAAAAGCCCAAAAAAACCAAAGCTTTCTAAATCTCCAAATTCAACGCAGCTGGGCAAATTTATAGCCAGGCGGCCCGCTAAATATTTAACCAGGGGAATATACTCGTCAATTAACCGATCCCGGGCCTCTAGGTCTTGCTTCTGCTTGAAATTATGCCATAATTGCTCTAGATTTTCCCTATCTTGGGTCAAATTATTCACCCCCGGCATATGATTCTGCCGACTCTCGTACCCCCGGGGTTTTTTCCGCGATTTCCAGCTGCCGCTTAAAGACATATTGGATAATGTTCTGCCTAGCATTTTCCTCTAATTCTAAAAAGCGGAACCCGTAATCCTGCGCCTCACAGCTGATTATTAGGCGCATTACTTCCGCCAAAGCCGTAATCCATTTCGTATCCACTTTGAAGGAAATTTCTATTTTGTCCTGAAGGGCAAACGAATGAGTGGTTCGAAGCAAAAACCCCCCGCCGCTAAGGTTAAGAATCACCCCGACAACATCTTCTTGTTTCTGATCAGCAACGATGGGATTAAAAAAGGCATCGATTACCACGGGCACCCGCACAAATTCCCGTTCCTGGATTTTTTCCCATTCCTCCAGCAGCCGCAGCTGTAAAAGGGGAATAGTGGTACGAAATCTTTTTTCAATGACTGCTTGGTTTTTAAAGCGCCCTTCTTTTACTGCTGATTTCAACTTAAATTCAACACTGAGTTTTGTTCCCACCCGTAAAGGCACCAAGTTGCCTTTTTCTAAAGGAGCGCCAACGATTAATTGATCATCATACGCATCTTCTACGCGGGTTTTATAAACTTTGGGCTGTTTAGCAGCAGTTTTCAATTCTATTAATTGGTTGGGACTAATTATCATTAACTTCTCCCCCTTTAGATCGATAGGAGGTCATATACTCTGGAGAAAAAACCTTTGATTCCCACCGGTTTTGTATCCGGGCCGGTTCCTACTAAAACATGGGCCATCCGCTTTATGGACCTGCTGGTTAAAGCGGAAGGAGAGGCCAGCAAAACAGGCAGCTGCTTGGCTACAGCGGCCCTTACCTGAGCGTCGTATAAAATATACCCTAAGTATTCCACTTCCCGCAAGACGAATTTGCGCAGGACCGAATTTAGTTTGGCTGCTACGTCTTCGGCCTCTTTAGGCTTTTTCGCCATATTTACGACTAACCGTATCTTTGCCTCGGGATTTTGTTTGTAAACTATTTTAATTAAACCGTAGGCATCTGTCACAGATGTTGGTTCGGGGGTTGTTACTACCAAAACCTCACTGGTTGCTAAAACGAAACTGATCACATTTCTGTGGATACCTGCACCTGTATCTAAGAAAACGAAGTCGAATTCCGAATTCAGCTCTTCCAAGGAATTAACAAAGACTTCTAGGCGCCAGCCGTTTAAGTTAGCTAAATCGCTGACACCGGAGCCCCCTGCCAAAAGTTTGAGACCTAAGGGGCCCTCGATTAAGATATCTTTTAATTCCTTTTCACCTCTGAAAACATGTTCCAGATTGTAATCGGGAATTAGTCCCAAGAGGATGTCAGCGTTAGCCAGGCCTAAATCAACGTCAATTAAAGCTACGCGGTACCCCATTTGAACTAAGGCCAACCCAAGGTTTACAGCTAAATTCGTTTTCCCCACTCCTCCTTTTCCACTGGTCACGGCAATAATGCGCGAAGTGGGTTTGGATTTTCCAACCATTTTTCTTAAACCTTCAGCTTGATCTTTCATTTAAAAGTCCCCCAAAATAAGTTGCGCAATTTTTTCCCTATCGGCAACTTCTATATCCTCTGGAACCCCTTGTCCAGCAGTTAGAAACGCAATCGGCGCCCGGGCATTTTGAGCCGCGTATAAAACGATGCCGGGAGCGTTGGTTTCATCTAACTTAGTGATAATCAGACGGTCAAATTCAAGCAGGCTAAAGGCCTCAATGATTTCTTTGGCGTCGCTTTGTTTGGTTGTAGCACTGATTACTAAGTGAATCTCTACATCTAACCCTTCTAAATAGCTTTTTAATTCCCCCACTTGAAGCCGGTTGTTCTGGCTGCGCCCGGCAGTATCAATTAAGATAAGATCTCGATCTTGCATTTTTGCTAAAGCGTCTTTTAATTCCCCGGGGCTATAGGCAACGCGAACGGGTATGCCAATAATATCGGCATAAGTTTTCAATTGTTCCGCTGCGGCGATACGGTAAGTGTCCACGGTAACGACACCAACTTTTTTCTTGTCAATCAAGGCAAAGCTGGCCGCCAATTTGGCGATAGTAGTTGTCTTGCCAACCCCCGTAGGGCCGATTAAAGCAACCACCTGCTGCCCGCCTCTAAATTCCCAAGGTTCAACGGTATCCAGCATTTCAACAACCGCGGAAAAAAGCTGGTTCCACACTTTGTTCAAATCATTCCACTCTTCCCTAGGCAGGCGGGATAGAGCATCTTTCAAAAGCTGCTGCGCTAAGTCTCTGGGCAGATCGCTATTGACAAGCCTTTGGAACAGTTTTTGAATAGACGAAGTCCAAGCGGGATCGATATCAGGCATTTTGTTTCCGTTATTAGGTTTTCGCTCCTGTTTTTTGGCCTTTCCCCCGCTTTTAAAAGTGGGATCAACGGCTCCGATTACTTCATATTTTTTCCTTCCTAAACGCCCAAAAAACCAGGGCCTTTTCTGGGCGGTTTGTAAAATAACAGCATCAGGTCCAAACTCCTGGCGTAAGCGCTCCACAGCGTCTTGCATAGTAGCACCCGTAAATTTTTTAATCCGCATAATTCCATTTCACCGTCCCGACGGTTCGAACTTGAATATCTGGACTGATTTCGTTATAAGACAAAATTATTAAACGGGGAATAGCCCTTTCAGTCAGGCGTTTTAAAGCCATTCTAATTCCCGGGGATACCAAAACAACCGGATATGGAAGGACGTGTTCTTCCAAAGCCTGTCCCAGTTTTTGATATAGATTTTGCAGCAGGCGGGGATCCAAAGAAACGGAAACCCCCCGTTCTGTATGTTCAATCCCGTCTTGAATGGCCTCTTCCCATTCTGCACTTAAAGTCAGAACAAGCAATTCATCTTTTTCCAAATACATTTGCGAAATCTGCCGTGCTAAAGCCTCCCGCACGTATTCGGTTAAATAATCGGGATCTTGGGTAACGGGAGCCATATCCGCCAAGGTTTCCAAAATGGTAATCAGGTTCCGGATGGGGATACCTTCCGCTAATAAATTTTGCAAAACCTTTTGTACTTCCCCCATGCTTAAAAGCTGCGGGACTAGTTCTTCCACTACAGCTGAGTAGTCTTCGCGGATACCATCCAAAAGCTCTTTTACCTCTTGGCGGCCTAACAATTCAGGAGCATGCTCTTTAATTGCTTCCGTTAGGTGGGTCGCTAAAACGGCGGGGGGATCCACAACCGTATAACCCGCGTATTCTGCCCGCTCTCTCTGACTGGAATCTATCCAAAGGGCATCAAGGCCAAAAGCCGGTTCTTTGGTGGGAATACCCGGTATTGTTTCGGAAACTCCACCGGCATCCATAGCTAAGTAATGGTTGACCATTAGTTCGCCACGTCCAACAGAGATTCCTTTAATCTTTAAGACGTACTCATCCGGGTTCAGCTGGAGGTTGTCCCTAATTCGAATCACGGGAACTAACAGGCCAAGCTCCAAAGCACACTGCCTTCTAATCATACTAATCCGCTCCAACATATCCCCCCCTTGCGCTTCATCCACCAAGGGTATCAGGCTGTAGCCGATTTCCAGTTCAATCTGATCAACTTGCAGCAGGGAGAAAAGGCTTTCCGGCTTACGTGCTTCTTCTAATTGCCGCTGTTCTAGGGCCAGATCTTCTTTTAATTCAGCACTTTTATCAGCCCGGTGGAGCCCAACAGCCAACATTCCCGAGAGTCCCGCCAAGGCAAAGAAAGGTATTGTAGGTAATCCGGGAACCAAACCAAAAACAGCAATAACAACGGCTGCAGTCCCCAAGACCTTTGCATGCGAAAAAAGTTGCCTGGTTAAATCCGAGCCCAAATTGTTTTCCGAGGCGGCCCTAGTGATAATAATCCCAGTAGCAGTGGAGATTAATAACGCGGGGATCTGCGAAACCAAACCATCACCAACACTAAGAAGCGTGTAGCGGTTCAAAGCATCGGCAAACGAAAGCCCCTTTTGCCCGATTCCAATTGCAAATCCGCCTATAAGGTTAATTATGGTAATAATGATGCCTGCAATGGCATCGCCTTTAACAAATTTAGAGGCACCGTCCATCGAACCGTAAAAATCAGCCTCCCGTTCGATCTGCACTCTTCTGGCTCGGGCTTCACCTTCACTAATCAGCCCGGAATTCAAATCGGCATCGATGCTCATTTGTTTGCCAGGCATAGCATCTAAAGTAAAGCGGGCGGCCACTTCCGCCACGCGCTCGGCACCTTTAGTAATAACCATAAACTGAACAACAACGAGAATTAAAAAGATGACGAAACCCACAACATAATTACCGCCCACAACAAAGCTGCCAAATGCCTTAATAATTTTTCCCGGATTCCCAGTCAAGAGGATTAACCTAGTGGAAGAGACATTTAAAGAAAGCCTAAAAAGGGTGGTAATTAACAGTAAAGATGGGAAAACAGCGATTTCCAGAGGTTCCCGGATATTCATTGTAATTAACAAGATCAATAAAGACAGGCTAATATTGGCAGCCAAAAGAAGATCGAGTAAAAACGTAGGAAGGGGCAAGACCATCATGACAATAATCAGGACGACTGTTAAAACCACGTATAAATCGCT
>JAAYRS010000126.1 GCA_012518645.1 Bacillota bacterium | reverse complement strand
TAAAAAAAAACACGGGATATCTTTTGATCTGGTGCTGGACGAAAAAGAAGGTATTATTCCGCAGCTTAGGAATGCAGGGTATTCCCCGATGCTTTTTGCTGAACAAAGAGGGGGATATAATTATGTCCTACATTGGCTATGAGGAGTTTCTTTGTTTAAAAATCGGTTAGAGCAGGCCCTTAAGAAGGACTAAGGATTGCAGGCCGGGGTGCGGAATTTTTAGCCTTCTCTTCTGGGCTTTTGAAGGCGGTGATTTAAATGGTATTTGTTTCAAAGCGGGATAACTGGTTGGGGATAGTGATTGGGGCCGGCTTAGTTTTTGGCTTGATAAGCTGTGTCGCCGCTAAATCCGCTGCTTGCACGGTCAGTCTGGTTTTAGCAGCGTTGTTTACAGGCTGGATTTGGTTCGGCACCGCCTATGTTTTAACAGGCAGCCGCTTGATTATAAAATGCGGGCCGTTCCGACAAACCATCGATTTAAAGGATATCGCCGGTGTTAAAAGGACCAGGAACCCTTTGAGCGCTCCCGCTCTTTCCCTCCAAAGATTAGAAATTAAACGTAGAAAAGGAAGTTATGCCTTGATTTCTCCGCAAGAAGAGGCCAGGTTCCTAGAGGAACTAAAAAAGAGAAATCCTGGGATCTCAGTCGAATAACTTTCAAAAAAGATGCTCTTGGTGGTAATCCACATCTATCCGGCCGAACCTTATCTCCGCTAAGCCCGGAGGGTTTGGCCTTTGGGAAATAGTGGCCTTGAAGGGTTGACATAGTTTCCCTAAATCTGCACATCACTATAAAGACTAAATCTAAGATAGGGATGGAATGCAGTGTATACAGAAAACGGGCGGCATTTAAATGTAAAACTAGAACAGTTGAAACGGTATCGCCGGCAAAATGCAGATCGGCCTTTGACCACAGATGCCGGTCTGAAAATAGCTAACAATAGATGGTCCTTGCGTGCCGGCGAGCGGGGCCCCCTCCTTTTTCAAGATTTCCACTTTTACAAAAAACAGTCCCATTTCAGCCGGGAGCGGATTCCGGAGAAAGTAGTGCATGCCCGGGGCTTTGGTGTCCACGGGATTTTTGAATGCACAAAAGCAATGGGCTCCGTTACAAAAGCCCATTTCCTACAGGAAGCGGGCCGCACCACACCGGTTTTTGTCCGTTTCTCTAACTTTATTGGCAGTAAAGGGTCTAAAGATACGGCCCAAGATGTGCGCGGTTTTGCCACCAAATTTTATACTCAAGAAGGAAATTACGATAATTTAGCCCTCAATTTTGCCGTCTTTATTATGCAGGATGCCATGAAATTTGTTGATTTCACCCACGCCGTTAAACCCAATCCGGTGACCGATGTCCCCCAGGCCACGGCCGCCCACGATCACATTTGGGATTACGTAGCCAATAACCAGGAGTCCGCCCACTTTATTATGTGGCTGATGTCCTTGCGGGGAAGACCCCGGAGTTGGCGTATGATGGAAGGGTACGCTGTGAATACCTTCCGTTTTGTGAATGCAGAGGGAAAATCAACATTTGTCCGCTTTGTCTGGAAGCCTAAGCTGGGCGTGCACGGACTGCTTCTTGATGAGGCCAACATTATCGGCGGGGTTGATCCTGATTTTCACCGCCATGATCTAATTGAGGCAATCGAGCGCGGTGCCTACCCCCAATACGATTTTGGCGTTCAGCTAATCCCGGAAAAAGACGAATTTAAATACGATTTCGATCTATTGGATGCCACCAAGCTCTGGCCCGAGGAAATCATCCCCGTACAGATAATTGGGAAACTAACCCTAAATCGGTTGGTGGACAATTTCTTCGCAGAAGAAGAACAATCTTCTTTTGATCCCTCCAATTTAGTACCGGGGATTGCAGTCTCTAATGATCCTGTCCTGCAAGGCCGCCTTTTTGCCTACCGGGATACAGATTATCACCGTTTAGGCACGGGCAACATTGAGGAGATACCAATTAACCGGCCTATTGTGGAAACCAATTACAATCAGCGGGATAGTTATTCCCGCTACCGGATCGATGCAGATCCCGTTAACTATCACGCCAACTCCTTAGCGGGCAATACCCCGGGGGAAGTACCCGCGCAAGAGGGAGGGTATGGCCATTACCCTGCGAAAGTAAAGGGAGAGGTCAAGAGAGAACGCCCCAGCTCCTCTTTTGCTGATCATTTTTCCCAAGCCCGCTTGTTCTGGAACAGCATGTCTCCCGCGGAAAAAGACGATCTGGTCAAAACATTTATTTTCCACCTGGGCAAAGTAAAAAGCAAATCAGTGCGGGAGCAAAACGCGGCCATGTTTGCTAATGTTGATCGCCAATTTGCGGAAAAAATTGCGGCCGGGATCGGAGTTAGCCCCCCGCAGGGATCCCGCGTGCAAACTACAGAAAGTTCCCCAATTCTAAGTATGGGCAGCACTACCTACAGCCCTCATACCCAGAAGGTGGGGATCTTGATGGGCAGCGGATTCAATGACGAAGAAGTTCAGGCCGTTTTAGAAACCCTAGAGCAAAGCCGTGTCTTTTTCGAGGTGATCAGCGAAAAACTAGGCACCGTCACCGGTGCCAACGGGATGCAGATCGAAGTGAACGAAACCTGCCTCACTGCATATCCTGTCCTCTACGATTCTTTGTACGTAGTGGGGGGGACGGTAGATAACCAGGGGCAATTTGATCTAGATGTTATGGACTTTGTCCACAGTGCCTATAAGTTTTTTAAGCCCATTGGCATTGCCAGCACAGGGCAGCAGTACCTGCCTTCCTTTGGCAACTTAGCGGGAGTTATTTCGGCCGGGAAAAGCACCAATTTCCCCCGGGATTTTGTGCAGGCGGTAGGGCAGCAGCGGTTTTGGGGCCGGGTTTTGGTGGGGGATAAAGCCTTGGTAAGACCCTAATCTCTCTAATTGGTTTAAAAAGAAGGTCCTGCGCCGTAATACGCGGGGCTTTTTTGATCGCTGAATTCTTAATGGAAAGGATCCTTGACATAAAAAAAGAAGGTATAATTAACGTAAAGCATACTTTATAAAAACCCTTTAGAAACAGGCTTGCTTAAGGGTGCTGGGATGGATTTATTACAATAAAGGGATAAGGGCAGTGAAGGGAAAAAATTAAAAGGGGAAGCTTTCTGGGCAGCTTTGGGCGTGGTATTAATAATTCCGGGCGGCCTGTGGTCAAAGGGGTACCAAGGGGATAATGGCCGTTCTGCCTTATGTTTTGATTGGGATCGGCGCAGGGATTTTCGGGGAAAATTCCGGAACATTGTTAAAAAACGTATTATCAGCAAAGATCCGGGCCGGGCCCAGCGCCTGGAAATCGGAGCGAAGGATGGGCGGAATATAACAAGGCAAGAGCTAAAGCATACGGCCGCAGTGTACTAGTGTACGGCGCGGTATTATTGATCTTCGCCCTCTGCGGGTCGACAAATATGCGCTTATAATTCTCGGAGGCGCTTACCTATTCGTGGTCTTTTATTTCAATAAATACCATCAGAAAATGCAGCTGTTTTTCCGTCCTTAACCGAAACCTTGCGGTGAAAAAAGGGTTTTAGCCTTAGTTGACGCTTCTGACCGAAAACCAAAAATTGGGGCAAAGAAAGAATCGGCCTGCCGGTTTCATTTTAATTACCCGGGATATTATCCTCTCAACGGCGAAAGGAAAAAAACAACAAAGTAGCGGTTCAAAAATTGCAGGAGGTTTTGATAGGGGAAGATCTTGAAAAAGATTCTTTGGCTCCTTTTGTTATTGACTGCATAATTCTCAGCGGCTGCCTGCCTGGAGACGGGAAACGCACAGAGGAAAGGCCGGGAGGCTTTTGGCACGGCGCAATTAGCCCTATTTCCCTGATTGTGGGCCTATTTAAAAAGAACATCCGCATCTACGAAGTATTAATATTGGCCGGCGCTATGATTTGGGCTTTTATTTGGGGATTGCCGGCGGCGCGGGCGGGACGACGCGGGTAGTTTACAAGAAAAGATAATTCAGCAAATGTTTGCTTGCTAGGAAAGCGGTGAAAAAGCCGCTTTTCTTTTTCTGCAAATGGCATCTATATTTGACATAAGGGGTGGGGCGTCTAAGCTGTTATACAGCGTTTAATCTTTTATCTCAATACCCATATGTAATATGTAAAAACAGCGGCCTGTCCCGTTCGTTTTGCAAGAGCCGCCCGGTGGTGGAAGAAGCCGGTTTGGGGAGGGGCAGCTGTGTGCAGTAACTTGGGAAATGTTATCCGGGAATTTTTGAAGGGAATTAACGGTGTTGAGATGAAAAAAGATATCTTGTGGAAAACCCAGCTGATCCGGCCCGGAGAACAGTTGCGGAAATTCTTTCCGCCGGCATCGGATCTAAAGATGCGGCGGACAAATTGCAAATATACATGCTTCGGGAGCGGAAGAGTACTAGACAGTTGATTCGGAAAATAAACTTATTGCGGCCTATACGCATTACCCACCGGAGAACCGCGGCTTTAATACCTACGGTTTGGCTGTTTTTTTCGCTGCTCTGCCCGGGAAATGCCGTAATAAACACCAGCGG
>JAAYRS010000020.1 GCA_012518645.1 Bacillota bacterium | reverse complement strand
CATTTCTTACTCACCACATTTCTTAGCTCTACAATCCGCTGGGACTCAACAGAACCGTACGATTGGTACAAACGGACAATCAGGGCCAGGGCAAAAGCGGTTACACTGACACTAACAACGATTCCGGTAAGCATCAAGGCGGACGGCAGCGGGTTGACGTAAGGTGAGTCAGGCTGGATTTCGTGGACTATGGGGACTGTCCCGTCCCTAACGTTGCCGGAAGCGATAAACAACAGAAAAATAGCACTTTCCATAATGTTAATCCCAATTAACTTCTTAAATAGGTTCGAACGGGTGAGTACGGTAAAAGTGCCAATCACAAACAAAATACTGGCAATAACATAGGGATAATTAATGATTAGCTTTTCCAGAAGTGTTTTCACGCCTCTTCCTCCATTAGTGTAAAGAATAAAGTCACCATAGTACTGGCAACCCTTATACCGACCCCAAGGCCGATTAAGGAGATAAGGCCCCCGGAAGAAAGTGTTCCCGGTGTCCCTAGATCAACCCCCGCCAGTTTATTAGCTAGAAAGGGCGCTCCCTTTACAATACCAACCAAGCCCATTAGTCCGTACCACAAAGTCCCGTAGCTTTCCACCCAAACCAGGATTTTTTCCGGCAGTTTGGCGCTGCCGTCTTGGATTCCGTAGATAGTGGAAAAGGCAATAAAGCTTAACCCAACGATAATCCCTCCTGCAAAGGAGCCGCCCGGTGAGATATGGCCGTGTAAAATAACGTAAAAACCGTACATTGAAATGAAACCCAAGATGACCGCGGCCATTCGTTTTAAAATATAATCTCTCATTGATCCCCGCCCCCTTTTTCTGAGGATTTTAAGGTGATTACAACGGCAAGGGCAGCAGTGAAAAGTACAATTGTTTCGAACATAGTATCGTAAGCACGATAATCAAGGACAATTGCGGTGACCATGTTGGGTACTCCAGTATCCTCAATTGGTTGATTAATATAGCGCTGAGCCACTTGATTGTAGGCGGGGTTATCCGGATTTCCATAGGGTGGCAATTCCGCTACGGCAATTAATATTCCGTAAATCAGGATTAAAGCCACAAGAAGGATTAAGATATTTCTAAGCTTCACATTTATTCCTCCTTCCGGCTGGTGCGGAAAATAGCCACCATCATCAGCACTGTGGTGCAGATTCCCGCTGCCGCCTCCGTAATGGCAAGATCAGGAGTATTCATTAGCAGCCAGACTAAAGCCATAGTCACGGTATAGGCACCGTAAACGATGACTGCATGGATTAAATCTTTGATAAAATACATGGCAAGCGATGCTGCCATCAAGATCAACGATAGAACCATAATCCAATAATCAACGGCAATAAAATGCATCCAGTTTACCCCTTCCTTAATCTGGTACCCTCAACGGGCATGGTCCCATGAATCAGGCCGGCTTTTGCTATTAAATGAGTCATTGTAGGATTGATTAAATAGAATAAGGACAAAATGATCACCAATTTAATACGCAGAATGAAGCTGCTGCTTAATAAGAAGAGCCCGAAGCCGATTAAACCCATGCCCAAGGTATCGCCAATGGCAATAGCGTGCATGCGGGTATAGGGATCGGGAAATCTAAACAGCCCCAAGGTACCCAAGCTAAAAGCGAATAAAGACCCAACAAAGCAAATGTTTGCAATCCAATTAATCATGGCGGACCCCTTTCTCCTGCTGGGCTTGAGGATCCTCGGAACCCGGGATATAAAGCTGCCAATCATCGGGTGTGAGCACTTTCAAAATCCAAAGTCCCCCCACAAAACCACAAAGTATAAAGACAAAAGCAATGTCGATAAACCCGTATTCTGTTCTAATAAAGGCCAGCAATAGAATAATAGCACTAATTTTGGTTGTAATGGCGTTAATGGAAATCAAGCGATCAATGACCGTCGGCCCGATAATTGCTCGAAAAAGCACCAGAAGAATTAGAATCATCAACCCTGCTAGTATCCACCACATGTCCCGTCCTCCTTTGCCGATATGTTTCCAAATCCCCGATTCTATTGATCATTTTCCAATAGAACAAACTAATCGCGGTTTCCTCGGTGAGCGCGTGGACAACAAATTCGCCTGTTTTGGGATCAAGATCAACCGTGACCGTCCCCGGGGTCAGGGTAATAAAAGTTGCCAGGAGAATACGGCCCCAATTTGTTTTTAAAGGGGGCTGCATCATAACAAACACCGGCCTTACCGGCGGTTTGGAAAAAAGGAGTGTTTTAGCTACCGCCATGTTGGATTGAATAATTGAAAGCACCAATAGGCCCAGGCAGCGGGCTAAAAGGAGTAATTCGCCCGGATGCAAAATCCCGGGCAGTTTGGGCCCTAAGTCATGCCAAAACCAGACAACGGCTATAGTTACCAGTCCTCCAACGGCGATGTGCTGAAAATTTAAACCTCCGGAGACAAAGATCCAAAATATTAAAAGTAAGGCAAAAAGAACTAACGAACGTTTGGTCACGGTGCCTCCTCCTTTAAATTTCTAAACAACATTTGCAAGTAAAAGCACAACCCGGATGTTTTTTCACTTCACTCGGCCCGGGATTAAATAATTGTGTTCTAAATACTTAGGGCTAATAATTCAAAAAAGCGCAGGCTAAAACCCAAAAGGGCAAAGCACTACGCTTGGGAGACTCCTACGGGATTAGCTGACGGGTTCGGGCACCCAAGTTGCCCTACCTTGTAAATTAGGATTCACCCCACAAAATGGGTTTCCCGTTTTCCAGGTGAAATTTGGAGTAAAGGCGGTTTCTGCGGGCAAAAGCATCCTTGATAATAATACCACAATAGCCAGTTAAGTCAAGGTAAGAAATCTGCTTAAAATTGACAGATCATACTGCGAAATAGGTTACCTTGGCAAGGTGGAAAGCAAGGGCCGATTTTACTTAAATCCCCAAAGCTATCCCAGCCGGAAAGGATGTGATAAACTAATTATACCATAATTATGTCTGCAAAGACAATATTGATCAGGATCAAGCGGAATAGAAAGGGGTTGTTTTATGTTTAGGCCGGCTAAAATAAAAGAGGTGGATTTTCGTAATCGTATTGTCATGCCTGCGATGTGCCAATATACCGCAACCGAAGAAGGATGCGCCACCGATTGGCATTTCCTGCATTACGGGACCAGGGCGGTTGGAGGTGTAGGTTTAATAATACTGGAGGCCACCGCAGTAGAAGCTCGGGGCCGGCTTAGCACTAATGACCTTGGCATTTATGCCGATCGCCACGTTGAGGGGTTGAGGAAAATTGTGCAGTTGTGCCAAAGGTATAATGCGGCGGTGGGAATTCAAATAGCTCACGCCGGACGTAAAGGTTGCGAACCGCGGCTGGTAGCACCGTCGGCGCTGCCCTACCCGGATAAACCTACTCCCCGGGAGCTGAGCCAAGAAGAAATCGGCGAAATTGTGAAGCTTTGGAAAGCCGGGGCAGGCCGGGCTAGGGAAGCAGGGTTTGATTTGCTGCAAATCCACGCCGCCCACGGTTATTTAATCCACGAATTTTTGTCCCCTCTTAGCAATCGCCGCAGGGACAAGTACGGCGGTTCCTTTCAAAACCGGCTTCGGTTTTTGCTGGAAGTTGTAGAGGCTGTGCAAGAAGAATGGCCTGGCGATAAACCGCTTTCGGTACGCTTATCCGCAGTCGATCACCTTCCCGGGGGAATCACAATTGAAGATAGTGTCCGGATCGCGGCAAAACTAAAAGAAAGGGGGGTAGATCTTCTAGATGTTAGCTCGGGGGGATTACTTCCCGCTTCCTTTAATCTGGCACCGGGCTATCAGATTAAATATGCAGCGAAAATTAAGGAGGAAGTAGGCATTCCCGTTATTGCCGCGGGGCTGATTACCAAGGCTGAGCTTGCCCAAGAAATCCTGTCAGGCGGGCGCGCTGATTTCGTGGCTTTAGGCCGGGAATTATTACGCAATCCTTATTGGGTTTTAAAGGAGGCTCCTCTCCAAGAGCAGATTTGGCCCCGCCAATATCAGCGGGCTAGATTATAAATTTGCGGGTGTTGACAAATTAAAACCTTAATGTTAAAATATGGTTGAAATTTTCACACTGAAAATAAGGTTGTTCAAGTAGTAAATGGACATTACTTTTGGATTTAGTATGTAAGTCAAACCTTGCAAAAAATGGGGAGGTAGGTATGATGATTGATGTCTATGAAGCGGCCAAGCCAAAAATGGCCCCTCTTTTGGATCCGGATTTTTTACCGGCTGCCTTGTGGAATAGGGCCTTTTTGAAGGCAGTGGAAGAATCAGGCCGAGGGGTGCCTCTGGCTATTGGTTTAGAGCGCGATGGAGGCCAGGTTGCCGTTTATAAAACAAGGCTTTTCCCCTCCGGACAAGAGAAAAACTGGGATCGGGCTAATTTCTTTTATGTGGAACGGCTGGTCAAAAGCCTACTATGGGTTAAGGGCGGCTGGAAAATTACAATTGGCGGTTCTCCGGTTGTAGGACACCAATTAAAAAAAGCTTACCTGCCTGGGGGAATGCGGGCCTTTGATGCCGAATTCATGGGGCGGGTCTATGAGCAAGATTTTGTAGTTGAGGTTACCGAATATGAGGGAGTTCCCGAGGAGCACGAAAAAACGGAGCAGGCAGGCGGGCACCTGGAAGGTTGCCGTATTGGGTTTGATGCCGGGGGCAGCGATCGGAAAGTGGCCGCGGTTAAAGACGGAAAAGTACTTTTTAGCGATGAGACTGTTTGGCATCCCAAAATTAACGAAGATCCCGATTACCACTTTGCCGGGATCCTTGATTCGGTTAAAAGGGCGGCTCAGCACCTGCCCCGGATTGATGCTATCGGCGTAAGTTCCGCCGGCATTTATATCAATAACCGGACCATGGTTGCATCTTTGTTTATCAAGGTCCCCCCGGAACTTTTCCACGCAAAAGTTAAGGACATCTATCCCCGCCTGGCCCGGGAAATGGGCTCTGTCCCCCTGGAGGTCCGCAACGACGGAGATGTGACGGCCTTAGCCGGAGCGGCAGCTTTAAAGGACACAAACATTTTAGGAATTGCCATGGGTACAAGCGAGGCAGTTGGCTATGTGGACGGCAAAGGGCACCTCACCGGGTGGCTGAATGAGTTAGCTTTTGCACCGGTGGACTATAATTCTCAGGCCATGGTTGACGAATGGTCCGGCGATTTCGGCTGCGGGGTTAAATATTTTTCACAGGATGCCGTGATTAAATTAGCCCCTATAGCGGGAATTCAGCTGGATGCCGGGCTGACCCCCGCGGAAAAACTAAGTGCTGTGCAAAAATTAGTGGAGGCCGGGCATCAAGGTGCAGAAAAAATCTTTGCCAGCATCGGCAGTTATTTAGGATACACTCTTGCCCACTATTCCGATTTCTACAAAATTAAACACTTACTAATTCTAGGCAGGGTTACTTCCGGAAAAGGCGGGGCCTTGATTTTAGAGAAAGCCCGGGAAGTGGTGGATGGAGAATTTCCTGAGCTGGGTAAATTGGAATTTCATCTTCCGGGCGAAAGCGATCGCCGGGTAGGCCAAGCAATTGCCGCCGCTGGTTTACCCCGGATTAGTTAATTTGGGAAGGGGCGCTTAGAAGTGAATTTTAAAAACGAAGGAGCCGAAATATTTATCCCCGACGGGAGTGAAGCTGTGCAAGCGTTGGCCCGCACCACTTACCTGGCGGTTTCTGCTCATCAGGATGATATTGAAATAATGGCCATGGACGGGATTTTAAAGGCTTTTGGGCGGGATGATAGGTGGTTTGCGGGGGTTGTGGTCACTAATGGCAGCGGCAGTCCCAGGGACGGTCTTTATGCAGAATATACCGATGCAGAGATGCGGAGGGTGCGAAAAATTGAGCAAAAAAAAGCCGCTTATGTCGGCGAATACGGGGCACAGGTTTTACTTGATTATCCCAGTTCAGCGGTGAAAGATCCTAAGAACCAAGCCATAGTCTCCGAGTTGAAGAAAATAATTAGTATCGCTAAGCCCCGCATAATTTACACCCATAACTTAGCGGATAAGCAT
This sequence comes from Bacillota bacterium, assembly GCA_012518645.1. Lineage (GTDB taxonomy): Bacteria > Bacillota > Limnochordia > Darwinibacteriales > Darwinibacteriaceae > JAAYRS01. The sequence continues at coordinate 9,947 of JAAYRS010000020.1, read as the reverse complement.
GATACTCACGTAGCGGTTGCCCTAAAGGTCATAGATGCTTTACGGCAGTTACCAAAGGAAATTCTCCCGGAAAATGTCTTTGGCTGTGAGGTGTGGCGGGATTTAGATTGGCTGCCCGATTCTGAAAAAGTCCTCTTTGATTTAAGCCTCCATCAAAATTTGGCAGGGGCCTTACTGGGCGTTTTTGACTCTCAAATCAGCGGGGGCAAAAGATATGATCTGGCCACTTTGGGGAGGAGAACAGCACACGCTACTTTTAGCGCGTCCCACGGTGTTGATGCGGCTGCCTCCTTGAGTTATGGCCTGGATTTAACCCCTTTGATTAAAGATCCGGACTTAGATCCCAAGGAATTTATAAAAAGGAAAATTGAAGGATTCGCGGCGGAGGTTTCGGAAAGGGTGGAGAAACTTCTTGACTAAAGTGAAAACGGGCCCCGGGCCCGTTTTTCAGTGCAGGATAAGTTTTAAAGAGTTAAGAAAAAATCCGAAACCGAAAATGACTAATAGGGCACCTAAAACAACGATAAGGGAATGGTAAATGCGGGGATTAAAAAAATCTTTTGTTTTGCTGACCAAGGCCGAAACCAGCCCGTACCAACTGATGTCGGCTAGAATGTGGCCGCAGTAAACAAGGATAATACCCGTCAAGCCAAAGGATTTGTAAGCGTTCATAATCAACCCTAGCCCAACTACAGCCCACCACACCAGAAAATAGGGATTACAGATGCTGAGAAAAGCCCCGGAAAACAGAAGGCTGCCTTGAGGTTGCTCCGTTTCTGACGAAAAATCAAGGTTTAGGTTCTGAGAAATCCCGTCTTTAATCATCCCGCCGCCCAAAAAAATTAAAACAACCCCGCCCAGCAGACCTACCATAATTTGAACCGCGGCGGATCCCAGGTATTTACCAAATCCTGCCAGAATTAGAATTACAAGCAGCAATTCTAACAGGGCATGCCCTCCGGAAATTATCAACCCTGATTTAGGGCCGCAGCGAAAGCTTCTATCAATGGTATAAGTGAGGAGCGAGCCAGGCATGACTGCACCGGAATAACCAATCAACAACGATTGCAAAAACACTTGAAGCACTTTGATCACCTATTTTCTGACTAGAAAGGGGCTAAAAGAAATTGATTTCAAGCCAATAGGCCAAAAGGCCGACTATTAGGGCCGGAATGGTGTTAAATACCGTAACCCAAAAGGCGGAGCGCTTATCAACAGCAATAAGGGGAAATAGAGCATCGCCGTCTTGAGATATGGCGTTAGCCAGCAAGGCTGCAAAGGGGACTAGGCCCCTGGTATACAAAGTAACAAAAATGATTTGGGGGCCGCATCCGGGGATAATGCCCACTAAAACCCCTGTAATAACGCCAAGTAAACCCGCTTGGGTTAAGAAGAAGATCAAAGTGGATTCACCCGCCAAATAATTTCCTGAGCCTAAGGCTAAAACGAAAAGTTCGTAAGCTAGGTAGGCGAAGAAAACCCATGTGCCTACAAAGGCCGTTTCCTGAGCATTGTGGATACTCGTCTCCTTTAGGCTGGCTAGTTTTAATTCCGCTTCCTCGTGAGTGTCATCGCTGATAAACTTTCTGCTAAGCAGCATGGTCAGAATTGAAATTGCAGTGCCGAAAACACCTAAGACTGTGCTCAGGTTAGGTATGGGCAAGGCATTAAGATCAACCTGAAAGAGGTCCATGATTCCTAAAATGAGGCCCAGTGAGATCACAATCCAGTAAATGAAATAGGAACCGTGGGTTGCCCGGTAGCCAAAAGTATCTATAGGCTGATGCCCTTTGGCCCTATGGTGCAAGGCTAAATCGATTTCATCGCCTTCACTGTGGCCGATATGCATCAATTCGGAAGAGGCGAGGCCGGTTTCCGCTTCTAAGAGGCTGTGTTCGTAAGCAGCGTGGGCTTTCTTCAGCTCAGCCCGGCTCTTACGGTCAGCCCGGTACTTTCGCTGCAGATAGTCCCCTATAGGGAGCAGATCAACCAAATAACCGGTGATAATCGCCACTACGAAAGAAAGGGCAGAAACGAGGAGGTACTCTTTAGGCATCACGGACATTAAAACAAATGCGGAATCACCCATGGTGGCGATTAAAGTAGCTGTTATAGTGCCGAAACTAACCGTTCCCCTGGGAAATAGAGGCATGACTAAAATAGCGCCGCCGCAGCCGGGGGTTAACCCCAGGAAGGCTCCAATGACAGGCTGGAGCTTTTTAGAGTCCTCAATTTTTTTAATTAAACGGCCGGAAAGAAGATAGTCCAAATAGCCGAAAATTAAAAGAACCGCCCCGACAAAGACAGTCACTTGAATGAAAGCGTTTTCCGCACTAAAGATTATTAAACGCAATATTTCCCTTAACACAATGTTCATCCTTTTTGGCAGTAAATGCCGGCATCTGCCTTAAAGTATAATTTATCGGAATTTGATTTGTCAAATGCAGGGAGATTGGTAAAAGTGCAGAAGGATTAAAAAGGGAAGGCTATGAGTTTTCATTCCTTGCAGGGCTTCCTGTTTTAAGATATCCTTGCCGAGGTGGGCCGAAGAGAATAAATTTCGGTTTTTCCAGCAGAAACAGCCTTACCATTTTTAAAATAGGCAAGGCCGTCTATGGGAACTGGTTTATTTTTGTTGCTGCAGTAAGGAGTGAACTTTGTCTACCACTTCCGGTGATGTTAATTTACCGATCTGATCCCAGAAGTTAGGTGTGGTGGAGCTAATAAACTCACTTACAATCTTGGTGCCTGTTTTGTTCCAGATTGTTAATTTTGAACGGTCCCCTTGATTGCGAATTCTTAGAAAAAAGTCGCCAACTTTTACCATGATGTTCATTGTCTTATTACCTCCCCTTATAATTAAATTAGTACCTGTTTCAAGGGGTGAATTCCTGCCTTTAATATTATATTTTCAAAGAAATACTTGAACTTTTTTTCTTTCGGCTCTATTTTATCCGGTAAAATCTTTTAAGCGGGGAATTTGCTTCTGCCGGAGTGAATAGTTATTTGAGAGCGGCGGGGTAAAACCTGGGGAAAGGACGGAAAGATGTTACAAGAATTAGGGAAGTCCTCTTTTTTGATTTTCTTAGCCGAGATGGGCGATAAAACCCAGATTTTGGCCATGGCTTTTGCTTTACAGTATTCACTTCGCCAGGTACTTTCCGGGGTTGCTTTGGGGGCTTTCTGCAATCATAGTTTAGCCGTTATTCTGGGAGTTTACCTAGCGCAGCTAATACCCCTGGAATTTTTGCAGTTAGTTGCTTCCCTCTTATTTTTAGTTTTTGGCTTTTGGGCTCTCCTACCGGGGGAGGAAGGTCCCTGGCGGGAATCAAAATCCCGGGGCAATCCGATTTTGATTGTTGCTGCAGCATTCTTCATCGGGGAACTGGGGGATAAAACACAGCTTACAGCTATAGTCCTTGCCTCTAATGCCAGTTACCCCTTGGGAGTTTTGGCCGGTACGGTCTTAGGAATGGTGCTGACTAGTTTGGTTGGCATGTTTGTTGGCGTAAAATTGGGGGAACATATACCGGAGTTTGTTCTAAAGCTGATCTCCGGCGGCGTCTTTATCGGTTTCGGCTTGTTGGGCTTATGGCCCGCTTTGAGACCGGGTGTTTTTGATGAAAAAAACGTAATTATATTTTTTCTGTTGGCAATTATTATTCTATTCTTTTTAATTACCTGGTTCCGGCGCTGGAGGCAAAAAGAACCCCAGGGGCGGCTAAAGCAGGTAGCTGGAAATTTGCGGCTTTTAAATTCGGCCTTAAACGAACTTTGTTTAGGGGAGGTAAAATGCCTGGGCTGTCGGAAAGAACGCTGCCCGGTGGGTTACTGCCGGTCTTTGATTGAAGGTCAAATAGGGGGAAGAAATACAGATCTGCCGTTTGCTCACAGGATTAACCCCCATTTAAACACTAATCAGCACTTTGATCAAAAAAAGACAGAAAAAGTCTTAAGCTTATTAGAAAAAACCGATTTGAAGCCGGAGGTTCTTGCGGAAATTAAAATAAACTTAGAGAAATTAAAACAGACCTAAGCCCTTATTGCGCCGGCAGATCTAAGGGCAGGGCCTCTATCCTTCACCTATAATCCGAATTTCCGGTTCTAAAGCAACTTGGTATTTTTCTAAAATTATGGTTTGAATGTACTGGATCAGGTCAAGAAAATCTTGTGCTTTCGCTTCACCTACTTTTACTAAAAAGCCGGCGTGTTTAGTTGAAACCTCTGCGCCTCCTATGCGCAGGCCCTTCAAGCCGGCCTTTTCGATCATGGGCCCTACATAGTGCCCCTCGGGCCGCTTAAAAGTACTTCCTGCGCTGGGGTATTCCAGGGGCTGTTTTCGTCCCCGCTCGGTTTGCAGCTCCAGCATTTTGGAGAGAATCAGGTTTTTTTCCCGGGGCTCTAGTTCTAAAGTAAGATTGGTTACAATCACTTTTTCCTCCTGAAGCCGGCTGTGGCGGTAGGAGTAGGAAAATTCCTCCGCACTCCAGCGGCCGGCTTTACCTCCGTGTACAAACTCTACTTGGCGGATTAAAGGCCCAATTTCCCCGCCGTAGGCGCCGGCATTCATGAATGCCGCCCCCCCCAGCCCACCGGGAATTCCAACCGCGAATTCCAATCCGCTGAGGCCATGCTGCAGTGAAAGTTTACTTAAAGAACCCAGAAGGCAGCCTGTTGTAGCGGTCAGCATGGTTCCCACCACTTTTGCTCTAGCAAAAGGGGCCGCCAATTGAATGACAACACCTCTAATTCCGCCGTCACGGACTAATAAGTTGGTACCATATCCGATCACTGTAAGGGGATGCTTTTGCTCTAAAGCAAACTGCTGTGCTTGGATGATCTCCTCTACGTTGCGGGGAGAGATGAAAAAATCTGCCGGCCCTCCTACACCAAGGGCGGTAACGCGGGATAAAGGGTAGTCTTTAAGAAACATGGCGCGCCTCCTGCCTACACTTTACCTTTATAATAGCATAAAAACCTATTGCGGTCTGTTTTCCCGGATAAAACGGGTCGGATGAAGCCAAAAATCTCTTACCTTTTCTTTGGTCCAGGCCTGTCCATTAGTACGGGGCCAAGCATTCGCCGGCATATCTTCTTGGCGTATTTCAAAATGGAGGTGCGCTGAAAATCGATTGTTGGGGCCCCGGCCTACAGTGCCAATGATCTCTCTGCGGTGGACGATGTCGCCTGTGGCCACGCGCCGCTGATCCAGATGGGCATATTGAGACCAGACTGAGTCGTGTTCGGTAAGATTGTGTTTGATTAAAATGACGTTTCCTAAAGCAGTGTTCCAACCGGAAAAAACCACTTCCCCGTTGGCAACGGCGTAAACTGGCTCTCCTTGATCAGCATTTCCTGCACCGGGAATGTTCCAATCTTCCCCGGGATGCCAAGATTGGCTGGCGGTGCTCCAGTCTAGGAATTGATAACCTGTGACAGCCCAACCCTTTCCGTTTCGGTCGCCGACAGGGAAATCGAAGCCGTCAACTAACCAAAGGGGAGTGGGTTGGGGAAGGTAACGGCAGCTGCTCAAAACAAGGACAAGCAAAAGCAAGGGGACTAACCCAAATTTACCATTCATTCAATCATCCGCCTTTCTGTGATAGGATTATTATACAGGTAAAGGGGGAAAACGGCACGAATGGTATATGTTGGGGGGCAAATGCCGCCTTTAAAGCGGGATTATATTTTAAGGAGATGGCCTATTATGCGGAGATATCCATTTTACTTTTTAGTGATTGTAGGATTGCTGTTTTTAACGTTCAATTCCGCCCAAGCTTATAAAGGTACAGCTGTTTCTTTGGGGGCTGGAAAAGAATTGCGTTTGGATTTACCTTTAAAAGCCGAAAAAAATTATCAAATCTCAATAAATTTAAGGTCGTATTTGGAGGAAGCGGTTATTGCGGCAACTCTCCGCTCCCGCTTGGAAAACGATGAAATTCAGGATCATAAGACTGTTATTCGGGATTTGGGAAAAGAAGGCCAATGGCAAAATCTCTCCTTGGAAATCGATACCCCGAGTTCCGATTTGCGCTGGGAATTAGTGATTACCGCCAATCGCAAGGGGCTTTATTGGTGGGATGGCCTGGTTGTAAGCGGGAAAGAAAGCAAAAAGCAAAGCAGACTGCCTGATGCTAAAAAACAGGATGCCTTCTATACCGGTTTGGTGGTGGACGCAAAGGGCCTGCCCCTGGAAAAGGGTATGAGCCCTCGTATTTATAGCCAATCAGGGCAATTAATCTACGGCGGTGTTTTAGCCCCCCGGGATTTAGTGCAAGAACAAGGGGTGGTTTCCTATGGGCGGGATTTAACTCCGGAATTATTGCAGCGCCTGCGGGTCAGCCAAGACGATTCCTATGTATTCCCCCTGATAATTAAAGCGGCCGGAGTTGTTGAACCGGGAAGAACAGGGGTGTATATTAGTGAAGAAGATGCCCAAAAGATTCTAGAGGCTATGGTCCGATACGATTTTTTGGCTCGCTATGCAGTTATTATCCTACTAGATTAATCTGCTGGTTAAAAGTGCTAATGGCTGGGGGTGGTTGCGATTCAACAGATGCAGCGGGAATTGAACGAACTTGCTCGGGAAGCGAAAAATTTAGAAACGGCGGGGCTTTCCGCTACTGTGGGTTTCGATGGTTTTGTAGATGAAATCGTTGAGGTTGTTAACAAGCGAAAGTCATTTGACTCTTATTCTCGGATGGTCCTGATGTCCGAATTTGCGGAAAAGATCTTTGAGGCTGCAGGTTTAAGTACTAATATTGAGATTGTGCCTAAAACAGTAAAACTAGGCGGGAATGGACCTATTATGGCCAACGCCCTGGTCCGGGCAGGAGTCGGCGTTTCCTACCTTGGTTCTTTAGGGCACCCCAATATTCACCCCGTTTTTTTGGACCTTGCCAAGCAGTGCACTGCGGTTTTTTCTCTGGGCGAACCGGGCCACACCGATGCCTTAGAATTTAATGACGGAAAGATCATGCTGGGTAAAATGGAATCCCTCGTTGATTTAAATTGGACTAATATGCTTCGCGCGGTGGGTGAAGAACAACTTAAAAAACTATTTCTTGGCGTGGATTTGGTGGCTACCGTCAATTGGACCATGCTTCCGCACATGAACGAGATTTGGCAGGGACTGCAGGATCTTCTGCCGGGCAGGGGCCAATTCAGACCTTTTCTTTTTGTGGATCTGGCGGATCCGGGTAAGCGCAGCAAAGATCATATTCTGGAAGCCTTAAAAATTATTGGTAAATTTAATAGCGGCTACCGGGTGATTTTAGGTTTAAATCGCAAAGAAGCCTCGGAAATTGCTGCTGTTTTATCTCTTAAATTAAGCGCTGCCGCCGATAAGGTGGAGCTCGAGGAAATTGTAACTGCCCTCAGCTCTGCTTTAGATTTTTGGTCTGTTGTTGTCCATCCGCCTAATAAAGCCGGTGCTGTTGCCCAGGGACGGTACGAGGAGATCAGGGGCCCTTTCACTTCCAGACCCCGTTTGACAACGGGTGCCGGAGACAATTTTAATGCTGGCTTTTGTTTGGGAATAATGTTAGAATTAGGTTTAAAGAAATCTTTGATACTAGGGAAAGCCCTTTCCGGATTTTATGTTCGGGAAATGCGCAGCCCTTCCTGGAAAGAGCTTGGTGATTTTCTTCGGCTGTGGGCTAGACGGGTAGGACAGGATTTCTAGGATAAAAATAGCAGAGACGAGGAGAGAAGAGCAGAGATGAGTAAAGCATTAAAATTGCAAAAGGGTTTTTTTGGCGAATTTGGAGGGCAGTATGTACCTGCGAGCCTCAAGGCAGCGCTTGATCAGGTCGCTTATTTTTACGAGCAGGTGAAGGAAGATCCGGATTTCCAGGAAGAATTGAACAATTTACTCCGGGACTATGTGGGCAGGCCCAGTCCTCTTTACTATGCTCAACGCCTTAGTAAAGAACTAGGGGGTGCCCGGATCTATTTAAAACGGGAGGATTTAAACCACACCGGGGCCCATAAGATCAACAATGTCTTGGGCCAGGCTTTAATGGCAAAAAGGATGGGAATCCGGCGGATCATTGCTGAAACAGGCGCGGGGCAGCACGGTGTTGCCACGGCGACTGCTTGTGCCCTGTTGGGGCTGGACTGCCTAGTTTATATGGGGACAGAGGACATGCGCCGCCAAGAGCTTAATGTTTTCCGGATGGAACTCTTAGGTGCACAAGTGAAACCTGTCCGGGACGGGGCCAAAACCTTAAAAGAGGCTGTAGATGCCGCTTTAATAGACTTTGCCGAAAACTACACTACAACCTATTATCTTCTAGGTTCTGCGGTAGGGCCCTATCCTTATCCGGAAATTGTTCGGGACTTTCAAGCAGTCATCGGATGCGAGGCCCGGGAGCAAATCCTGGAGAAGGAAGGAAGACTTCCTGACTATCTCCTGGCCTGCGTGGGAGGAGGCAGCAACGCCATTGGTTTGTTTGCTCCTTTTTACGCTGATAAAAACGTGAAATTCATTGGGTGCGAACCTGGAGGCACCGGTTCGCAATTAGGGCAGCATGCCGCTTCGGTTAGCTATGGATCCCCCGGCATTTTACACGGCTTTAAGTGTTATGCAATCCTGGATGAACTAGGGGAACCGGGGGCCACTAATTCTATCGCGGCCGGCCTGGACTATCCGGGTATTGGTCCGGAACACAGTTATTACCACGCCAGCGGCAGGGCTGAATATGTTGCTATCAGTGATGCCGAGGCTTTCCAGGCTTTTCAGGTCCTTTCCAAAATCGAAGGGATTATTCCGGCTTTTGAAAGCGCCCACGCTGTTGCCCAGGCATTAAAATTAGCCCCCACTTTAGACCAGGAACAAATTTTGATCATTAACATTTCAGGCAGAGGGGATAAGGACGCGGCCCAAGCCTTTAAGTTATTAAAGAAAGAATAGGATGGGGAAAGGGGTTTTAGGTTGCTTACAGAGCGCACAAGGAAAAACATAAGTTTAATATTGTTTATCGGTTTATTGTTGATCTCCGGCGGTGTGTGGTCAATGACTGCCGAAGAAGGGGGTTTGCGGGACGGGGTTTATTCCGGCAGTGCCCAGGGTTTTAAGGGCACGGTTAGCGTTGATCTGGTTGTCAGCGCCGGAAAAATTAGCGATCTTCAGGTTCGGCCCCATCAAGAAACTCCCGCAATTGCCGATCCTGCCATTGAAACCTTGATTGCTAATATCTTGGAGGCTCAAAGCTCTGAGGTAGATGTAATTAGCGGCGCCACTTATACCAGCCGGGCAGTGATTGAAGCTGCGGAAAAGGCTCTTAAAAAAGCGTCCGGCGATCTTAAAGACGGAGTTTACTCCGGCAGTGCCCAGGGTTTTAAAAGCACTATTGCGGTAAAAGTAACGGTGGATAAAGGGGCTATTGCCCGGGTGGAGATTATTGAAGAAGATGAAACCCCGGCTATCGCCCAAAATGCCTTTGACCAGATTCCTCAATCTATTGTTGAAGCCCAGTCTTGGGAAGTCGAAGCGGTAAGCGGTGCCACTTTCACCAGCGATGGAATTATGGCCGCGGTTAAAGATGCTTTAGATTAAGGGAAGAAGCAAGAACCTTGTCTTTTCGGACAGGGTTCTTTATATTTCTGGAATTCTTGGTGATACTAGCAGCAAGAAGGGAAGGAGCTGGTGGTATGCCAAGTTTGGAAGATATGCAAATGGTAGGGGAAACCTGCAGCAGGTATGAAGCTGTAGGGCAGGGGGAGTTTCGCAGCTGCGAGACTTGCATTCATTGGACAGGTGAGGAAAAAATGTGTGATTTAGATATTTATTGGACTCAATTTACCAGTTTGGATCAAACCTAAAAAACCAAGCGGATGGAAGGGTTTCCGTTCTGGCAAAAGAAAAGAATTAGGTGTATGATAAAAGCGATTCGAAACGAATCGCTTTTATCATACAATATGGCGGAACCGACGAGATTCGAACT
>JAAYRS010000125.1 GCA_012518645.1 Bacillota bacterium | reverse complement strand
CTATTTTGGCTTTAAACCCTATTCGCCGGCTGCTATCGAGAAAAAATATTTAAAAACTGCCGCTCTACTAGATGATAAAGTCGATTTTAATCATTATTTTCCTGCAGCAGAGCAGCTATTAGAGCAAGTTTTACTAGCTCCAGGTTTTCAAGAACGCCTTCGCTTGCTGCTCAAATACGCCCAAAAGCACTTCATCGATCACAATTATGTCTATGCCCTGCAAGAGTACCTTGCCTTGTCCATGTGCGTAGCTAAAGGGCAAAAAAGTATCGGCGAGCTGGTAAAAACCATCGGCTATAGCGGCCGCCATTGCCGCAAGCGATTTAAAAACCTGTTCGGAATCACCCTGGCCCATTACAACAGGATCATGCGCTTTCAAAATGCAGTAAAAACTTTTTATCATAATGACCATATCAGCATGACCACTATCGCCCATGAGAGCGGTTATTTTGACCAAGCCCATTTTATCCGCGATTTTAAAAGGTTTGTTAACGACCCTCCGCAGAAGTTTAAACAAAACCTGGCCTAATCTAATCCTGGTCTTAATTCCGGATAAATTCCCGCGCCTTCTCCTCTCCTCTAATCACCCTTAAAGCACCATAGGCCAGTGCTTCCATTTCATTTTCCCCAGGCAAAACCTCCACCGGAGCAATAAAGTCTACCCGTTCTTTAATCCAGCCGGTGAGCATGGCCGAATGTGCTATGCCACCGGTTAAAATTATGGCATCTAAATTTCCGGCCACAACTACCGCTAATTTACCAATGTTTTTGGCCACATTATGGGCCATAGCCTCATAAACCAAAGCCGCCTTCTTGTCACCGCTTTTTATTTTCGCTTCCACTTCTCTGGCATCGGTAGTACCAAAATAAGCCATCAGGCCTCCAAATCTTTTCACCTTGGTCATCATTTTTTTGCAATCGTACCCCGGTGCTGTCGCCATCTCTATCAGCTGGAAGCCCGGCAGGCCCCCGGCGCGTTCTGGCGAAAAGGGCCCTTCATCGTCCGATATCATATCGATCATTCGCCCTCGCTTATGCAAACTCAAAGTAATCCCGCCGCCAAGGTGGACTACAATCAAAGACAATTCGGGGTAGGGTCTGCCCAATCTCCGGGCATATTTTAGCGCCGACGCTCTCATATTAAGATTGTGCCCCATCCCTTTTCGCTCCATCTCCGGCAAACCGGTAATCCTGGCGATAGGTTCCAGCTCATCCACAGTCACCGAATCATACACATAAGCCTCTATCCCCAGCTCTGTCGCCAGCTCGTGGGCAATAACGGCGCCTAAATTAGAAGCATGTTCATTTTGCGGCTCATACTTCAATTGGTAAACCATATCCTCATTTACCCTATAGGCCCCAGCTTTCACCGGCGGCAATAAGCCCCCTCGAGCCACGATAGCCGTCACCGATTTTAAATTCACATTTTGGGCCGCCAACAAAGATAAAATTGTTTCTTTCCGTAAGGAAAATTGATCCCTAATCTCAGCATACTGGGCCAATTCTTCCTGGCTGTGTTCGACCGCTTCTACAAATAAGGCGGTCTCGTCATCATAAATAGCAGCCTTAGTCGAAGTGGAGCCAGGGTTAATTACCAAAATCCTCGCTCTCAAAATTAAACAACCCCTTATTTAACAAACCCCTCCTCCCGCCGGTAGCAAGTCCCCGGCGGAAGGCTTTTAAAATTTATTAGAGGCGGCTTCAAGCTTCCCTGCTAGGATAAGGGTGGCAAGGGCCAAAAATCAAACAGATCACCATAAGCCGCCCACATGGGGAATAACAAGCCCAACATCATGGTATTAATAGCATTTAAACTATCTGGAAGCACCATCGTATCAGCAAAATGCCAGTTACAAAAAGCTTGGACGATGATGTATCCTACTGCACCGAGAATAATGGAAAAAATAAGATTGACAAATCCTCCTGCCAGCCCCTCTATGTTTCTTCCCGGCCAAGTTTGAAATATCGTCAGTGTGATCAAAACACCGAAAATAACTGCAATAGCATAAGACATCAGATGCGAAGGCTCAATGTGAAGTTGATAAACCCCGATCTTAAAGGCAATAGCACCTAAAATTAGACAAGTTAAGGTGACTACCAGGCCAAACAACGGCTGCTCCAGCTTAAAATTGCTAAAAGGCCACATCCCCAAAATAGCAAAGCACCAGAGGAAAACAACTGAACAAATAGTATAAGTAATAGCATGTTCCCACAAAAATGGTCCAGCCGGCGCAAACAGCCCGTACAAGGGCCCGCCTTCAGCATAAAATGGCACCG
>JAAYRS010000124.1 GCA_012518645.1 Bacillota bacterium | reverse complement strand
CCAAAACGCCCCATCTTGTAGACCATTGTGCGGCCGCATTTTTCGCAGACAACATCGCTTTCCTCATCCTTAACTTCGACTTTTTCCAAAACTTCGTGGGCCCGTTTTAAATCCCGGGAAAAAGGCTCGTGAAATTTGCGAATAACCTCTTGCCACACCAAATCCCCTTCTTCAATCAAATCCAGCTGTTCTTCCAAGCTGGCGGTGAAACCAACATCCAACAGCTGGGAAAAGTTTTCCTGGAGCAAATCGTTTACGATAAAACCCAACTCAGTAGGTCTAAACCGCCTAGACTCGCTCTCCACATAGCCCCGGGCAACAATCGTGTCAATAATGGGGGCATAAGTACTAGGCCTGCCAATCCCCTTTTCCTCCAGTACCTTCACCAGCATCGCCTCGGTAAAGCGCGCCGGCGGCTGGGTGAAGTGCTGGTTTAAATTCAATTTTTCTAATTCAACTTCCTGATCGACTTTTAAAATAGGCAGCAGCTTATCTTCTTCCGCCTGATCAGGCTCGTCTTTACCCTCGAAGTACACCTTGAGAAAGCCGGGAAATTTCAATTGAGAGCCGGTGGCCCGAAAAATGTAGTCCCCCACCGCCAGATCAATCCGAACAGCGTCAAATATGGCAGAACTCATCTGGCTGGCCACAAAGCGCTCCCAAATCAACTTATACAATTTGTACTGGTCGGAAGACAAATAAGTTTTGATTTGGGCGGGCTTACGTAAAGAAGAAGTTGGCCGGATGGCCTCGTGGGCCTCCTGCGCCCCTTTTTTGGCAGCATATTTTCTTGGTTTGGCCGGGGCGTACTCAGTGCCAAAATCCTTGCGGATCATGCCGCGGACCTCAGTGACGGCTTCCGCCGCAACCCTAGTGGCGTCCGTGCGCATGTAAGTAATTAACCCCAAGGTACCGGCTTTGCCCAATTTAAGCCCTTCATAAAGCTGTTGGGCCAAAACCATTGTCTTTTTTGCCGAAAAATTCAGTTTGCGGGCCGCCTCCTGCTGTAGAGTGCTGGTGGTAAAGGGGGCGGCAGGATTGCGGCGCCTTTGTTTAACTTCTACATTCTGGACTATCCACGGCAGGCCCTGCAGGTCCTTTTCAACTTGAAGGGCCGCCTCTTCGTTAGGCAGTTCTATCTTTTTACCTTTTTTACTCTGCAGCTTTGCTTCAAATTGTTCTTTATCCCCGCTGTTTAAAAGAGAAGTAATGCTCCAGTATTCCTCTTTAACAAAGGCTTGGATTTCCCGTTCCCGTTCCACAATTAATTTTACTGCTACTGATTGTACTCTTCCAGCACTTAATCCCGGTTTTACTTTTGCCCACAGCAGGGGAGACAGCTCGTAGCCAACAACGCGATCTAAAATCCGCCGGGCCTGTTGAGCATCGACCAGGGAAAGAGCAATTTCCCGCGGTTCTTCCAGGGACTTCCGGACGGCATCTTTTGTAATTTCACGAAAGTCAATTCTACATTTATAATCAGGAAGCTTCAGGGCCTGCGCTAAATGCCAAGCGATGGCTTCGCCTTCCCGATCCGGATCCGTAGCCAACAAGACCCGTTCCGCTTTCTTTGCAGCGGCTCTCAATTCTTTCAACACAGGCCCTTTGCCCCGAATTGTAATGTACTTTGGTTTAAAATTGTTTTCCACGTCCACCCCAAATTGACTGCGGGGTAAATCCCGGACATGGCCTAACGACGCTTTCACACTGTATTTTCTTTTGTTCAAAAAACCGCCAATAGTGCGAGCTTTTGCCGGCGATTCAACGATTATTAACGATTTAGCCAATCGGACACCTCCGAGCAATTTAAAAAGAAAACTTAGTTTTCTTTTCATCAATAGGTACTGGGCCTTAAACCCACTTTAACCTTAAATCTACTTCAGAATCATGATCATTATAGTAGTTTTAGCTCGAATATGCAAGGGAAGGCCGCGTCTGCAACCGCAGCTGTGTTTTGCTACAAGGGACTCTTGTCTCAGCTGAACACGGGAACAACAGGGAAAAGAACGCTGACCCGCTAATGGCCCCAAGCACAGCTATAATCTAACAAATCATCAACCTCAGTCGCCGGAAAAGCCCCTTCTTTAATTAAGTTATTAGTACCTTGGCGGAGGGGATCACTTATGTCACCGGGAATCGCCCAGACATCTAACCCCAATTCCAAAGCCCAGTTGGCAGTATTAATTGCACCGGATTTACGGGAGGCTTGGACCACCAAAACTGCCTGGGAAAGACCGGCAATTATTCTGTTTCTCCGGGGAAAGTTTCCCGGCACAGTTGGGCAGCGGCTGGAAAACTCGGTAAGGACCGCCCCGCTCTCGGCAATTTTTTCGGCCAGCGCGCTGTGTTCCGCCGGGTAAAGCGATCCCAAGTTCGATCCTAATACAGCCGCGGTATACCCGGCAGCATTTAAAGCGCTTTGGTGCGCGTGAAAATCGATACCCCTGGCCATTCCGGAAATAATAGCTATCCCTTGGCGGGCCAAAGCCCGGGTAAACTTACGCACTTCCTCAACACCGCTGAGGGACGGGCGCCTGCTGCCGACAACAGCAATTCCCTTCTTTTGCGGCAGGCTGCCCCGAACGTATAGAACCGGGGGCGGAACCGCGAGGCGCTCTAAAACTCGAGGGTAATTAGGATCCGCCAAGGTTACGATCTCTGCTCCCAAAGATTGCGCCCAGCGTTCTTCTTGGTACGGGCAAATTGAACTTCGCTGACCGCAGATATTTGCCGCCAATTTGGTGCCAATACCCGGTACCTTTAAAAGAGCTTGGCGAGAAGCACGCCAAGCTGCACCTAAAGATCCAAAAGACTTTTGTAAAGCCAACAGCCGGCGGCCCCCTATCCCGGAGATCATGTTAAAAGCAATCAAATATTGGCGTGAATTTCCTTTCATTTCGCCCTCCTTGTTTATTCCTCATCGCCAAAAGGCTGATCAATCAGGCTATCTAAAATGGCTTGCAATTCTTCTTCCCATTTTAATTGGTAAACGCGAAGATCAAGCTCACTAACAACCGCCCCGCCTAAACAATTGGTACAGACAATGCCGTACATTTCACCTTTACGAGCTTTTACCAAATGCGGTGTATCCACCTCGCAAGCGGGACAGTGAAAAATGCGCGTGGTACCTACTTCAAACTGCAATTTTTTACCCCCTAAAGAGCTTTATCTCTACTAGCATGCCGAGTAAGAATAAATTCTATGTTCCAGGGGGGTATTCCCAATTGTGTTAATTATACCAATAGTCTGACATACAAGTCAAGCCTAAGTTATAATTCGGCCCAGATCACGCAGGCAGAACGAAAGGGGGGAGAGATCTCCCCAGGTAACAACAGATGTCCGGAAACCGGCCCTTATCCCCAATAGGTTTTACTGATCGGGAATGTCCCAAGCCAGGTCCTCTTTCGCTACTTTCAAAACGATGGATGTTCCGGTGTTATTGATTCCGGGAATGTCGCTTAAGGTTTCCACCAAAAATGTTAGTAGCTGATCATTATTGGCAACCACGACTTCAATAACCAAATCATAATTACCAGTTGATAAGGCGGCGTAACGTACTTCTGTGAGTTCGCTTAAGGCCGAGGCGATTTCGTCGATTTGGGAGCGTTCTACTTTCAGTCCTACTACTGCGACTGTGTTGAGCCCTACTTTAAAGGGATCGGTTATCCCCACGATTCGAACCACTTTTTCTTCTAACAGCTTGGCAACCCTGCGGCGGACGGTACCTTCCGCTAAACCGAGCCGGTTAGCAATTTTTAGAAAAGGCATGCGCCCATCAGCCTGAAGCAGCCGGATAATTTCGCGATCCAGTTCATCTAAAGCAAAAGTACTCATTCTCCATTCCCCTCCAGTTTTACAGATTGAAAAGGGGCCCAATCGTCCACTTGTTTATGAATCCGAAGGACAATAGAGGTTTCAGTCCCTACAATACCTTCAATTTGGGCCATTTTCTTATTGAGCAGTGATACCAGCTTATCCCGATCCGGCAGAACGACCATAGCCACAAGATCGTGGCTGCCTGTTGTTACCACCAGGTAGCGCACGGCTTCCAGTTCACTTAGCTCTTTTATAACCGAATCCATATAATGCCGATTAATTTTAAACCAGATGAAAGCCACGGTATCTAGGCCCATTTTTAAAGGGTCGCTGATCCCCATGGTTTTAACTACCCCTTCTTCTTCTAAACGCTTTACTCTTTTCCTAATTGTCCCTTCGGAGACATCCAAGCGGGCAGCGAGATCAACAAAAGTAATTCTGCCGTCCTCTTGAAGATAAGCAAGAATCTGTTTGTCTAAATGATCTAACAAAGATGCTTTCACTGATTGCACTCCTTTCCTAACCATTATTTTTATAGAAAAACATCTATTCACTTACTTCTTTCTGCGAAATGCGTAAAATTCCTTGTAAAAATAATATTTTTCGCATAAAAAAAGACTGGCTCTAGAGAGAGCAAGTCCTTGGCAGCAATTTCTAACGCCTTTTGATCAAGTCACGGAGAAACAAGACAACACTATCCCAGATAATTCTAATGAACCCGCCCCGTTCAATGCTTTTTACAGCTAAGAGGGGGCTTTCCTTTAAGGGCCGGTCGTTTAGTAATACACTTAGAACCCCTACTTCATCACCCTTTTGGATTGGCGCCTCGACATAGTTGGTTTGGAAGGAAATACTTACCCCTTCTTGGATGCCCTTGGGAATAGTTAGGAAAGGCTCCTCCAGGAAAAGACCGACCTCCTGCTCTTTACCCTTATACACTACGGCGGTTTTATCTTCAAGAAAGCGAGAAATATCAATCAAGTCAAAGTTTTTAAAGCCGTAGTTGAGAAGAGAAATCGTTTCCTTTTCCCGCTGGCTTTCACTTCGAGCACCTAAAACCACGCTAATTAGCCTTCTGTTATTCCGCACAGCCGTCCCGATTAAATTATATCCTGCAGCTTCCAGGTGGCCTGTTTTGAGGCCATCGGCCCCTTCGAAACTTCTTAAAAGGCCGTTTCTATTCGGTTGTTCAATAGGGACTTGCGCCGAACGGGGCTGATAGGCAAAAGATGGCTGCTGATGGAAGCGGAGGGCCTGGGGATGGTCCTTTAAGTAAGAACGGACCAAATAAGCCAAATCTTCGGCAGTAACGCGATTGCTATCCCCGAGGCCGTGCACATCGGTGAAATGAAGATTAAGGCCTAAAGCGTGAGCCTTTTCATTCATCCATTGTACATATAATGCTTCGGTCCCGGCCAAGGCTTGGGCCAAGGCAACACAGGCATCGTTTCCCGAAACCACAGTGATGCCTAACAATAATTGCTCCACCGTGACCGTTTCCCTAGGTTCCAAAAACATTTGGGAACCCCCAACTCTCCAAGCATCCTCAGTAACTTGGGTTGTATCATTAAAATCAGCTTTCCCCGCTGCAATCTGATCAAAGGCGACATACAAAGTCATCACCTTGGCTAGGCTTGCCGGAACACGGGTATCTTTTTCATTTTTAGAAAAGAGGATCTGCCCTGAATCGTAATCCATAAGTATCGCCGCGGCAGATTCCAGCTCCAAGGAAGGGACGGATTGGGCACAGCCGATTCCTGAAATAAAAAGAAGAAGAAATACAATAAATGTGATTTTAGTTGATTTCATTATTCGAAGGCTCCCTTCACCCATTTAAGTCTAAATTTCGGTTTTCCGGGGCCGATGTTAATCGGATCAAAGCGGACACAAGCAAAAAGGGCCCCCTCCTATTTTACCCATATTTATCAAACTACACCTCGGAAACTAAAACGATGTTGAGGGCAGCTGCCCTTCTCTAAGATTGCTTGGCGATGAGCCTTTGTGCCGTACCCTTTATTTTGGTGAAAACCGTACCCGGGATAAATCTGATCGTAGTATTTCATAAGCTCGTCGCGTTCCACTTTGGCAACAATGCTGGCAGCCGCGATGGCTAAGGAAATCCCGTCACCGCCAATAACTGCTTTCTGGGGGCAACCTAATTCCGGAATGGGAAGGGGCCCGTCTACCAGACAGAAGCCCGGCTGAAAAGGGAGGATTTGGATCGCTCTGCGCATTGCAATAAAAGTTGCCTCTAAAATATTGAATTGATCTATCTCCCAGGTTAAGGCCATTCCCACTCCAACAAAACAAGTGCTTAATATTTCTTCGTAAGCTAGTTTCCGTTTTTTAGGGGAGAGCTGTTTCGAATCTGTAATTAACGCCGAGAAATTTTTGGGGACAATTTGAACGGCCGCGGCCACCACCGGGCCCGCTAAGGGCCCCCGCCCGGCCTCGTCTATCCCTATAATTCTGTCATAACCGCGGCTTTGCAGGTTTAATTCTAATCTACGCACCGATCACACTTCCGCTTTTGGCGGCTTTCCGTCTAAAGTGATTGGGCCTAGTTTGCCGGTACGAAAATCCTTTAGGACAACTGCCGCAGCTTGATTTAAATCCACCACTCCCCCCGGAAGCAGGCAGCCTCGCTTCTGCCCGATATCTTCTAAGGGATAGGCCTTATCTAATTTTCCGTAGCGCTCTTTAAGGTTGCCGAGGTAGTTTTCAGCCAGGTAGTTTAAAAGCCACCAGGCGATTTCAACCTGATCGAAAACCTCGTCGCGAATAGAGGCAACTAAAGCTAGTTTGCGGGCAACCTCTTGATCTTCAAATTTCGGCCACAAAATTCCCGGACTGTCCAGAAGCTGCATGCCGGAGGCCGCCAGCCACTGTTTCCCCCTGGTAACCCCGGGGCGAGCCCCTACCCTCGCCCCTCTTCTTTTTGTTAAGCGATTAATTAAGGTAGATTTGCCCACATTAGGGATCCCCATCACCAAAAGGCGCGGGTTTCTATTCAAGGTGGGAAACAGCTCCTGCACCGTACTAACAATATCCCTTAAGCCCCTGTCTGCCAGAAGATCGAGGCCCAAAGCCCGCTCTCCTCGGTCCCTCCAATAATTAAGCCACTCCGCGGTTAAGCCGGCGTCAGCTAAATCGATTTTGGCCAGGGCCAAAATACGGGGTTTGGAAGTTAAATCCCGAAAATTTGGGTTGCGGCTGCTCAAGGGTACACGAGCATCAATTACTTCAATTACCCCGTCTACAATTTTCAAGTCTTCCCGAATAATCCGTTTGGCCCGGGTCATATGGCCAGGGTACCATTGGATGGTCATTGAGTCTGCTCAGCCCTTTCATAAACTGGAGGGACTTTCGCCAATCCTATCTGGGTTAAAGGCCAATAAACAAAAAGAGCACGCCCAACAATCTCTTTTTTGGGGATAAACCCAACATCGGGATAGCGGCTATCGTCGCTATTGCGCCGATTATCTCCAAGAACAAAATAGTGATCAAGAGGGACAGAAAGGGGTCCGTGGCTGGGCGCACTATAGGAACCATAAGTAGGGCCGTTAATAAAATCTTCCTCAAGGCGAACACCGTTGATATAAAGGAATCCGTTTTTAATCAAGACTTCATCACCGGGGACACCGATCACCCGTTTTATAAATTTGCGCCGGCGATCCCCGGGATATTTGAAAACAATAATTTCACCGCGTTGAGGTTCACCGAAACGATAAGAAACCTTTTCCACCAAAAGACGCTGTCCGTGGTGTAAAGAGGGTTCCATAGAGCTGCCTTCCACTAAGAAAGATTGGGCAATAAAAGTGATGATAAACAAAGCCAATACGATGGCAATGGCCAGGGATTCTACGTATTCCCTAATTTGCGTTTTCGACATTTCCCACTTCCCCCTTAGTTTTCCAGTGTCACAAAAAGAGGAATGCGTTCCACCCCTCTGAGATTAGCGTCTTCTTTCTTTGATCCGGGCAGCCCTGCCAAAACGCTCTCGCAGATAGTAAAGACGGGCCCTGCGGACCTTGCCGCGGCGAACTACTTCGACTTTCTCGACCCGCGGTGAATTTACTGCAAAAGTTCTCTCTACGCCAACACCTTGGGTCACTTTGCGCACAGTAAAACTTTCCCGCGCCCCATCACCAATTCTTCGTAAGACGACTCCTTCAAAAATCTGGATCCTTTCGTTGGAGCCCTCCACGACCTTGGCATGGACTCTCACTGTGTCCCCGGCATCAAACTTAGGTATATCTGAACGCAGCTGTTCTCTTTCAATCGCTTTAATCAGATCCATTGACTTTTACCTCCTCTCCTTGTAATGCTCCTTTTTAATTTCATCTAAAATATCCTTTTCTTCCTTTGAAAAATTTCTCCGTTCCAATAAGTCAGGGCGCCTCAGCATAGTGCGGCGTAAAGCCTCTTTTAACCTCCAGCGCCGAATCAGCTCGTGATGGCCGCTAAGCAGAACCTGAGGGACCTCTTTTCCCCGAAAGCTATAAGGCCGGGTGTAATGAGGGTGATCCAAAAGATCGTCCTGAAAGGAATCTTCCTGGGCAGATCGGTCATCTCCCAACACCCCGGGTATATGCCTAGATACAGCATCTACGACCACCAAGGCCGGCAGTTCGCCGCCTGTGAGAACGTAGTCCCCGATAGAGAGCTCCAAATCCACCCAACCTTGGCGCACCCGTTCATCAATCTCTTCATAGTGGCCGCTGACCAAGATTAAATGAGGCTCTCGGGCTAACTCTTCAGCTAGCTTTTGATTAAAAACCTTACCTTGAGGTGTCAAATAGATCACCGGTGCTTGCGCTGAATGAGGCACGCTTTCAATGGCCCGCACCAGAACATCCGGCTTAAGGACCATACCCGCGCCTCCGCCATAAGGAGTGTCATCGACAATACGATGCTTATCAAGAGCGCTGTCACGGATATCCCAAAGATTTACGGAAAGTAGACCGTTAGCCCTAGCCTTCCCGAGAATACTGGTGTTTAAAGGCCCCGAAAACATTTCAGGGAACAAGGTGAGGATATCGAAACGCATCTCGCTCACCACCATTGCTAATCTAATAAACCGTCCAGCAGTTTTACAACAACCCGCCCCTGGGCAGGGCTAATCTCCAAAACCACTTCATCAATAACTGGAATTAGGATCTCTTTTAGCGCTGTTACGCCAGGATGGGGATCCACAACGTAAACATCGTTGGCGCCGGTTTGGAGAACATCGCTGATCACACCCAGGTTTTGGCCGGAAGTTGTGATACATTCCAAACCAATCAGCTCAAAAATATAGTGCCGTCCCGGCGGTAAGGGCATAACTTCATCCAGACCAACCTTAATCAGCATTCCCCTAAGCTTTTCCGCCTCGTCAATGCGATCCACACCTGCCAGTTTCAAAATAGAAAAACCCTTTTGGTTCCGGCTGTTTTCAACCTTAAAAACCTGAAAAAACTGCTCCTGGTGAAACAAGCGAACGGAATCCATTTCAGAAAACCGCTCCGGGAATTCTGTATGCACCTGGACTTTAATCTCCCCCCGGTTCCCTTGGGTACCCACAATTTCTCCAATTACAATCCATTTATTGGTTTTCATTGATCTTAACATGGACCTGGGCTCCGGATTTGATCGCTGCTGCTTTCACAATCGTCCTGATTGCCCTAGCAATACTGCCCTGCTTACCAATAAGGCGGCCCATATCTTCCGGGGCCACATAAAGTTGATAGACAGTTTCATAACCTTTGTCCACTTCCTCTACGGAAACCTGATCCGGGAACTCGGCTAAAGATTGCCCTAGAAATTCTACTAAGCTTTTCACGTCAACCCTCCCTACCCTTCTTTGCGGGATGCAGCAAACTTCTCCATAACGCCGCAGCGTTTCAAAAGCGATTTCGCTGTATCAGATGGTTGGGCTCCTTTTCGAAGCCAATCCAAAGCTTTCGCTTCGTCGATATTTAACTCCACAGGTTCCGAAATTGGGTTGTAATAGCCTAAAGTGTCAATAAAGCTGCCATCGCGGGCCGCTCGAGAATCTGCAACTACTAAACGGAAAAACGGCCTTTTTTTGGCACCCATTCTCTTTAAACGAATCCTTACTGCCAAGTACTTTCACCTCCTACTTATTGAAAAAAGGGAAACATGCCCTTTTTTTTCTGTCTTTTTTGGGGGCCCATAAATTGTTTAAGCATCTGCCTGGTTTGATTATACTGTTTCAACAGGCGGTTCACATCCTGGACCCTGGTTCCTGAGCCTAAAGCGATTCGTCTTCGGCGAGAACCTTTGATTATTTGGGGCCGGCGGCGTTCTTCCGGGGTCATGGAGGCAATGATAGCCTCGATCTTCTTAAGATGGGAATCATCTACTTCCAAGCCTTTCAAATGTTTGATATTGCCAATCCCCGGAAGAAGATTCATAATTTGATCCAAGGGCCCCATTTGTTTCATCTGTTCCAGCTGGTCCTGAAAGTCTTCTAATGTAAATTCGGCTTCCTGCAGCTTTGCCGCCATCTTTTCTGCCTTTTCCTCATCAACTGCAGCCACCGCTTTTTCAATTAAAGTGAGCATATCACCCATGCCTAAGATCCGGGATGCCATCCGATCGGGGTGAAAAGATTCTATTCCGTCAATTTTTTCGCTGACACCCACGAATTTAATAGGTTTGCCCGTAACCGCCTTAACGGAAAGAGCAGCACCCCCCCGGGCGTCGCCATCCAGCTTTGTTAAAACCAGGCCGCCTAAATCCAATTCCTGATTAAAGGTTTGAGCTACGTTTACCGCATCTTGGCCGGTCATGGCATCTACGACCAAAAGGATTTCATGGACTTGGGCCGTTTCTTTGATTTGCACTAATTCCGACATCAAACCCTGATCAATGTGCAAACGGCCGGCAGTATCAATTAAAATCAAATCATTATTGTTATTTCGGGCATGGCTTAAAGCTCCTTTAGCAATATCGACAGGATTAGCCTCTCCCATGCTAAAGACAGGAACTTCTATTTGTTCGCCCAAGACTTTTAATTGTTTGATCGCCGCGGGCCGGTACACATCAGCAGCAACCAATAAGGGCCGATGGCCTCGGCCTCTAAAGAGGTTGGCCAGTTTAGCCGCGGTAGTGGTTTTACCTGAACCTTGTAATCCCACAATCATAACCACAGTGGGCGGCTGCGAAGCTAAGCTTAGCTTGGCTTGGGTCCCCCCCATCAATTCGGTCAGTTCTTCGTTTACAATACGGATAACCTGCTGCCCAGGGGTAAGACTGCCCAACACTTCGTGGCCTACTGCCCTTTCCCTAATCTGAGCAATAAAGTCACGGACGACTTTAAAATTAACGTCCGCCTCCAACAAGGCGAGTCGAATTTCACGGAGTGATTCATCAACATCTTTTTCGTTTAGGCGGCCTTTGCCGCGCAATCTATGCAAAACACCCTGCAAACGAGAGGATAAATTTTGAAAAGGCATAAAATCTCTCCTAACTGCCGGATTCGGCTTCCAAAATCTTGCTTTCCAGTTCATTTAAACACTCTAAGAAACCTTCACCCCGAGAGCGAAGGTCTTGGATTGATGCTAGGACTATCCGGTAAAATTCCTGCTGTTTTTGGTGTTTAAGCAGCAAGCTTAGTTTTCCCTCATACTCTTCCATAATTAGGCCTGATCTTTTTAAGATATCGTACACGGCTTGTCTTGAAACATCCAGGGCCTTCCCTATTTCTGCCAGCGATAAGTCCTCGTGAAAATACATTTGAAAAATATCCCGCTGGCGATCTGTCAATAAGGGCCCATAAAAGTCAAAAAGTAAGCTCATACGTATGGTTTTGTCCATTTTTAACTCCTGTTAACCATTAGCACTTGACAGGTCTAAGTATAGCCAGACTCTAAACTTTTGTCAAGGTTTTTTTGAAATTTTACAGTGGGTGGGAAATGCAAAACGGTTCTCTCTTGCACAATGAAGGTAAATCCGGTAACTTAAGCAGCTAATTCTGGTTCTTCCAATAGGCCGCGCCCTGATTATCCGTTGAATATTCTCCGGGGATAACTATTCAACTCTAGACAAGCTTTTCCACCCCAAAAACTCGCTGCCAACAGTTATACTTCTGAATTTCTTAGTAAAGCGTTTCCGCCTCATTGATCGTTCGGGGCGATCCAGCCTTTTTTTAACTTCCATTTTTGTCTGCGATGGATAATCGTTTCCCGGGCCATTCATTCCACCATCACCAACAGACAGCTGCGTACCGGATTCGATGCAATCCATCTCCCAGTGACCGTACTCAAGGCGCTCATCCGCCGTTTTTGGCCTTTCGCTAATCCTTTTGTGCTTGGCCTTCCTAACCCTCTTTAACTCCTTCTCGGGACTCTACCTTCCCGGGGCAAATTCTTGTTTGTTAGATTAGCAATAGCGCCGGCATTTCTGTAATTGTAGAGTGTACGGGTGCAAATGGATGTATTAAATTCGTATTTGCCTCTAGCTATCTCCATGATAACAGCATCCGGTGAGTTTTCCCGACAATCTTGAATTCTATGTGTTCCGCTAACGCAGGACCTTTTCTTATCTTTAAATCAGGTTCTTTAAGAGCCGCCGCCTGAGAAACTGCTTCAATTTGCGCCCTCTTGACGGGTTCAGGTTTGTACCTGCCGGTTTTTAGTTCGTCATGAATAACGGCCGGCTTTTTTCGAGTTCCATGGCAAAATCCTTCACGGTCTCTCCTTTGTCTATTAAGCTGTACCATTTACGCATGCCTGAACCTCCAATTTCGTTGAACTTCAACTTTTCCGTCTTTGCATCAGTGCAATTTCTTCGCTGACCCTTAAGGGCGTCTCTGGCTCCAAGGCAATCTTACCTTCAGCTTGCCCGCTGCTTTGCTGAGCAGCCGGCTACTGCAGTTAAGCCCGTCACCGCCGCCATAGCGTACCTTGTGCGCATTTCAACGTCTGTTATGTTCCTCTAATGATCATTCTGTTAGTCTTTGTCCACTTCGATTCTTCTTCACCCCTTCGCACCGCCTGTTACCAAGGTTCGCAGGCTTAGGGTTCATCACTACTACGGAATCATTTGCAATCTCCAATGCTTCGCTTAGTTTTGTGTTTCCGCTTGGGCTTTGCTTACGCTTCTTCCCGCGAGACATCGGGGACTTCCCCGGCTAAGTCCATTTGCCTTATCTTGAATCCATCCGTCTCAGCTTCTGGAGTTATCCAGTTTTTGGGCTTTCCCGTCTCCGGTTCGCTTTCGCTATGTTCTAAGATACCCCGGCGGCTTCCTTCAGGCCTACTGTTGCCGGTACGCCCTTGCCTGTAGGTTTCTTTCCCGCTGGTTAGGCCATAGGGTTTCTTGCAACACATGGGCGCGGTAGACAACATGCCGAGCATACAAAGAGCGGGCCCAGGATGGGGCCCGCCGTTTTTCTTTTGGGTAAAATACCCTAATAACGCTGAGTTAACATTTCCTCTATGGCTTCTTCCACTTCAAAAGCCGCTTCGTCTAATGCTTCTTGCACAGTGCTGACGCCCAAAAAGACTTTTTCTACTGCTTCGTAAATGGCGCCTCTGGCCTGTTCCCAAGCACCGATTCTTGGCTGCCAGTAGCCGTGGGCCAAGGCCTCTTCATCTGCAATTGCAGCTAAATGCGGATTATCAGCAATAAATTGCTGATATTCAGCTGACTCCAGCCCCGAATAGGTGACAGGAAGGTACCCGGTTTTAATTGCAAAATAAACTGTATTTTCAGTGTTCGTCATAAAGCGCATAAATTTGCCGGCAGCTTTTCTTTCTTCTTCGCTAGCGGCTTTAAACAAGGCTACGTTAGTGCCCATAAAGGGGGCCCCGGGCCTTACGCCTGTTGGCAGCGATGCCGTCCTAAATTCGAATTTGTCGCCAACAGAACCTACAACGTGAGGCATACCTGCCGAAGAACCAATATACATAGCGATCATGCGATCCCCGAAGGCCTCATTTTCATAGCCGTCAATGAGAAGTGCTGAATCGTCTTCGATCATCTCCAGCATCAGTTTCAAAGCAGCAACACCTTCCGGGCCGTTAAAGGTGACATTTAAATCGTCATCCAAAAAATCAGCGCCGTTGAGATATAAGAAGGCGTGGAAAAGCTCCAGGGTGGGCCGCATACCAAAGCCTTTGGTTTCGCCGCCCGTCTTTTCTGTTACTTCCCGGGAAATCTGCAAGAACTCTTCTACCGTTCGGGGAGGCTCCGGAACCAATTCCGTGTTATAGTGCAAAATCCAATTACTCTTGTTAAGCGGAATGGTATACAGCTTATCTTCCCAGGTGTTCATACTGCGGTAAACTTCTGTATAATCGTTGAATTCTTCTTCAGTTAAATCCATATAATCTTCCATGGGGACCAAAAGGCCATTCCGGATATAGGCATCTGTCCAGTTTTCATAAACTTGGGCCAGAGTTGGGGTAACTTGAGCTGAAACAGAAGCTACAATTTTAGTGTTAAGATCGCTGTAGCGGCCCTGATAGATGGACTCCACTTCGATCTCGGGGTTTTCAGCATTGAATTGTTCAGTCAGATAATCAATAGCTTCCCCTAAATCACCGCTCATGGCATGCCAGAAAGTGATTTTCGTCTTAGCGAATGAGGTACCGCCGGCAACAACGCAAAGCACTAGAGTTAACACAATTAATCTCTTTAAATTCACGCTGACACTCTCCTTTATATTATTTAATTACACAGCGTTCAGCTCAGTGTCCATTTTCACCTCCTAACCTTTAAGCCCGGTATGGGCAATGCCTTGAATAAATTGTTTTTGAAGGACTAGAAACAAAACCAAAATTGGCGCCATAGCAAAAGTGGAAGCTGCCATTAGATAGTTGTAGTAAGCCCCCACATCGCTGATAAAATAGGTCAGGCCCACCGGGATTGTCCTCATTTTCGGGGTGTTCGTCAAAATCAACACCCACAAGAAGGAATTCCAACTCCCAATAAATTTAAATAACATCACAGTAACCAACGCTGGTTTTGATAAGGGCAGTAAAACCGTAAGTAAGTAGCGGAATTTGCTGCAACCGTCTAAAAGAGCCGCTTCAAACAAGTCGCGGGGTATACTCATAAAAAACTGGCGCAACAAAAAGATACTGAAAACACTTACCGTCCAGGGGATAATTAAAGCTTGGTAGGTATCCACCCAGCCGAAGTTAACCATAGTAATATAATTGGGGATGAGCATAACTTCACCGGGGATCATCATCGTCCCCAAAAAAAGTATAAACAGGAAGTTTTTACCGAAAAAATTAAAATTTGCGAAGGCGTATGCCGCTAGGGAACTAAACACGACTTCAATAAAAGTGACGGCCAAAGCAATGGTAAAACTGTTTTGGAAATAGGTTCCAAACGGAGCCGCTTCCCAAGCAATTTTATAGTTCTCCCATTGCGGTATCTTCGGAAACCATTGAATTGTGCGTAGGGTTATTTCATCCGCGGCTTTTAGCGAACTGGTGATCATCCAAAAGAACGGTAAAATCATTATGGCTGCCCCGGCAAAAAGAATAAAATACAAAAGACCCCTTTGCAAATGCTTACGAAAGCGATATCGCCAATGTAGATGTTTGGAGAGCATTTTCGTCCTCCTTAGGATGCGTAGTGTACTCTGCGTCTGGCAACAGCCATCTGAATCAAAGTAAAGATAAAGATTATTCCGAAGAGGACGTAAGCAGCGGCGGAAGCATAACCCATATGATACTGTTCAAAAGCTTTACGATAAACATAATAAACAATGGTCATGCCGCTGTTTAAGGGACCGGGCCGGCCCGTATAAAGTACGTAGATTTGAGTAAAAAGCTTGAAAGCCCCGATGATGGAGATAATTGAGATAAAAAAGGTAGTAGGAGAAATAAGGGGTAGGGTAATCTTCCAAAAGCTTTGCCAGCGGCTAGCTCCGTCCACCTCTGCTGCCTCATATAATTCGTGGGGAACGTTTTGCAAACCGGCTAAAAAGATAACAACGTTATAGCCCATGCTTTTCCAAACCCCAATAATTGTCAAGTTAATTATAGTCCACTTTGGATCCATAAGCCAATTTGGATTATTAAAGTGCCAAACAGTAGTGATGTTTCCCAAAGAGATCAAATTAACGAAGGAATTGACATGTTTGGATAAGTTAGCCAAAATCATGTTTAAAAGCCCATAGTGTTGGTTGAAAATCCAGCGCCAAACCATGGAGATGGCCACGGAGGAGGTTACCCACGGCAGAAAGTAGGCCAGCCGCAGAGTGCCCCGGAACCTTATTTTGGAATTAAGCAAGACCGCCACAATTAGGGCAAGCCCAATGGAAAAAGGAACATAGCCAACGACGTAGCTCACAGTGTTTCGAATCGCCTGGTGAAAAACTTTATCGCTGAGGATTCGTTGATAGTTTTCCACTCCAATAAAATATTGCTGTTGCCGCAGCAGGCTCCAATCAAAAAGGCTCATGTAAATTGATTTTAGCACGGGATAGAAATTAAACATGCCCAAAATTACAAAAGCCGGAAGTAAGTAACAGTATGCTTCTAGAGTCTCGTACCAGTACCTCTTGCTTTTCATTTCCAAAGGAATCTTAAGCACCGTAAATTGTCCCCCTTAATAAGGCCATTGCCTGCCTTTCCTTAGGAATTTGCTTTAGTGTCCTTTAAAACCTTCTACATCTTGGTTTCAAATCCTTTCTCTTAGGGAGTTTTTAAAAAAAATCTTTAATTCTCCCCATCCGGCCCCTCTTTCCCACGAAAAACAGCACTAAAAAGAACTAACAGCCCGTTCCCGCTCTAAGACAGTATCCCGCAGATAGTATTCTAGAACCTGTCGGACAGGCAGCCCGAGGTAATTTATCTGGCCACTGCTGAGCAAAGGGGCATAGCTGCTGTTTTCGATAAGAAAATTGCTAGTGGCGACAGTGTATTCACGATCCAGGTCAACTACTTTGGGGCCGCTAAAAAAGTCATTCCTGCGTTGGGAACGCAATTTCAGCAATTCAGCAAAAGTCTCGCCGGGAATAGTTGCCACCACTGCTTGGTTATCAAACGGTTCTACTGCCAAGATATCCGCTTTGGTCACCGGCCCCGCCTTTAGGCCGGCCCGCACTCCCCCGCTGTTGTACAAGGCGGCGTCCGCCCCGCTAAAGTCGACAAGAGCGGCTGTTAAGAGATGCCCCAGACCCCGCTGCACATAGTCGCGGCGGGCATAGCCCACCACTTGGCCCATTTCCTCTTCCGCCAGCCGGGCGAAATGCTCGTCAATTTTCACTATTTTTGGATGGCGGGGAGTTGAAGCCTCAACTCTAAGCAGTTTCCCCGAAGCCGGAAAATCTTTTTCGAGACTAATCACTATTTTGCCTAAATACTGGCCGGAAGATCCGGTTTGAGCCACAATCGTCTCACCGACAACCTGAGCCGGATCTAATTTAGTATGTGTATGCCCCCCTATAATAGCGGTAAGGCCAGGCACTTCTGCAGCCAAAACCAGGTCCTCACCATAACCTAGGTGGGACAAGACAATGCATAAATCGAAATTCCCCTCTTCTTCCGCCAAAATCCTTTCCAAAGCTTGCCGCGGATCCGAAAAATAAAGTCCTTCCACATTGCGGGCCAAAGTCATGTCCGGTGTTGCCGCAGTTGTTAATCCAACCAGCAGGATCCGAACCCCGCTGATTTCTTTTAACAAAAAAGGCGGTGCAAAATAGCCCTCTGCGCAAAAAATATTCCCAGAAAGCCAGGGAACACCCTTGGCCAAGGATTCCTCCAGCACTTCCCGTCCAAAATCAAAATCATGGTTACCCAAGGCCAAGGCGTCGTAACCCAAAGCCAAAACCGCTTTTTGCTCAGCTTCGCCTTGAAAGAGGAAGGAAACGGCGGTTCCGGAAAATAAATCACCGGCATCAACCAACAAAAGATCTGGGTGAAGCGTTCTTTCTTTTTCCACCAAGGACGCTATTTGGGCCAAAGATTGCCCATGCAAATCATTTGTATGCAGAATAACCAGCTCGCCCTGGGCGGCAGCACTTAAGGAAAGCAGCAAAACAAGAATTAAACTTAACCAAGTAAACTGATTTCGGCTCATGGTTTTCCCTTTCGCTCCCTTCTTTACTGGGCTGCCTCGGCAGCCTTCTGCTCAATTATTTGAGGAAAGTTAGAGATGCCCATTAATTCTGCTGTCCGTATGGGGATCTCAGTCAAATGAAAAGTGCCAGTGAAACGATGGGCACCGGGCCCATAAGCGTAAACAGGTACCATAGCAGCGGTATGGTTGGTGGAAAGCCATCCGTAGTTAACCCGATCCCCATCCGGTAAACCGCTGGTAATCCCCAACCCTCCCGTTTCATGATCCGCGGTAACAATAAGAAGAGTATCGGGATGGTTTTGAGCATACTCCAAGGCCGCCCCCACTGCCTGATCAAAGGCAAGGACATCGCCAATCAGTTCCGGAATGCTGTTGGTATGGCCGGCATGGTCAATCCGCGAGCCTTCCACCATCAGGAAAAAGCCCTTTGGGTTTTGGCCTACCAATTCCAAAGCACGCTTTGTCATTTCCGTTAGAGTAGGTTCAGTGGAGAACCGGGTTAGCTCAAAACTCATGTTTTCCCCCATAAACAGTCCGATTAATTTAAGATCGGGGGTGATCTCCACAGCCAGAAGTTCCTCCCGGCTGGAAACATACGTATAACCCATTTGCATAGCTTCACTGAGCAGAGAGTTGGGACGCGGTTCTTTAGTAAAGGGATTTGCCCCGAAAATGTCCAAGCCGCCCCCTAACAAAACATCCGCTTCAGCTGCCAAAATAGCTCGGGCAATATCCTTTTCAAAAGCCCTGGAATCGGCTTGGACTAAATAACCGGCGGGTGTGGCATCAGTAAGAGTAACGGTAGCTACAACCCCCGTGCTCAGTCCCTGTTCTTTCGCCCTTAACATGATGCTTTTTGCCGGGGCTCCGTTTGGTAAAGTTCCCAAACGCTTGTTATCAGTTCTAAAACCCGTGGCCAAGGCTGTAGCAGCTGCAGCGGAATCCGTGACCAGGTTGTTATTAGAAAAAGTGATCGAAAACCCGGTATAAGGAAGGGTATCCATATTCAGTTGGGAATAAGCCCCATCTTCTAAGCTAATTCTGGCCGCGGTGACGTGGTTTATACCCATCCCATCCCCAATCATCATGATTACATTTTTAACAGGGGGCTGGGCCCAGGCAGACCAGGTTAAGATCAAAACGGCCGACAACACCAAAAATAATTGTTTTCTCAGACGCCTAACGAAACCGCTCATCAAAGTCACTCTCCTTTTTTTATTAGGAAACTCTCCTTCTCCAAGTCGTCATGCTTCTGTTAAGGGCAGGCTAATCCTCACCCACTTCTGTTAAGAGGGGCAAAAAGAGCCTGGACAAAGGCTTCAGGATCAAAATCTTGAAGATCATCGTATTGTTCACCCACTCCCACCAATTTGACCGCTAAATCCAATTCATTAGCTAACGCTAAAACAATGCCGCCTTTAGCAGTGCCGTCCAATTTAGTCAAAGCGACCCCGGTAAGGGAGACCGCCTCTTGAAACAGCTTCCCCTGCGATAGTGCATTTTGGCCGGTGCCGGCATCCACGACCAGCAAAATCTCATCAAGGTCGCGGCCCAGTTCCCTAGCCACAACTCTTTGTACTTTACCTAATTCGGTCATAAGGTTGACTTTGGTTTGCAGCCGCCCGGCGGTATCTAAGATGAGGACATCAGAATCTCTGGCTTTAGCAGCATTAACCGCATCAAAAGCGACCGCGGCCGGGTCAGAGCCAGCTTGATGGGCAACTAATTCCACCCCAATGCGATTGGCCCACACCTCCAACTGCTCTACGGCACCGGCTCGAAAAGTATCGCCGGCGGCTAAAATAACTTTTGCCTTTTCCTGCTTGAAGCGGTGAGCTAACTTGGCTATTGTTGTTGTTTTCCCAACCCCGTTAACGCCTACCATCATAATTACGTAGGGCTTCTCTGTAGGCATCTTAAGATCAGTGGGTTTTCTTTCCAAAAGCCTAACCATTTCTTCCGCCAACATCTTTTTAAGCTGGGAAGCATCGGTAACTTTTTCTTCCCGGGAGCGGGCCCGCAATTGTTCCACCAAATAAAGCGCAGTGTTCACACCGCAATCTCCCTGGATTAAAACTTCCTCCAGTTCTTGGAAAAGATTTTCGTCCACCCTGCGTCCTGAGGTAAGATCATCTACCTTTTGAATAAAACCTTGTTTTGTCTTTTCCAAACCGAGCCGAAGTTTTTGCAAAAGCCCTTTCTTTTCCCGCTCCAGATCCTCTGGGGAAGATTTCGCCCCAAACATCCTCTTCCAAACCAAAACCAAAACCTCCTTTATTTTAAGGCCACGGAAACAATTTGAGAAACCGCATCGGGACCCATAGTCACACCATATAAACTATGGGCTACCTCCATTGTTCCCGGCCGGTGCGTAATTACTACGAATTGCGTGTTTTCGGTAAACTCCTCCATTAAGCGGGTAAACCGCACTAAATTATGATCATCAAGAGTGGCATCTATTTCATCTAGGACACAAAAAGGTGTTGGTTTAACCCTGCGAATGGCAAAGAGGAGTGCTATGGCCGTTAACGCTCTTTCCCCCCCGGAGAACAGCAACAAATTTTGTAGTTTTTTTCCCGGCGGCTGTGCTAAAATGTCAATCCCGGAGGTTAAAATCGATTCGGAATCGGTTAAAATCAAATTAGCTTTGCCCCCTGAAAAAAGTTTCTGGAAGAGTTTTTGGAATTCAACCTGCACCTTGTGGAAAGTTTCCCGGAGTTGAACCCGGCAAAGCTTGTCCATTTTGTTGATCACATCCTGTAAACTCTGCCTGGCCTTATTCAAATCGGTAAGCTGGGCCTCCAAGAAAGAACACCTGCTTTTAACCCGCTCGTATTCATCGGCTGCTCCCGGATTAACGGAGCCCAAAGCACGGATTCTGCGGCGCAGTTTGTCCCTGGCAGTTTTTAAAGCCTCTTTTTGCCGGGTAACTGAACGGTTAACAACGGCGGCCAGAAGCACTCCGCGCTCATTTAAAGACTCCAGGATTCTCTGACGTTCTAACTTTAAGTGTTCTAATTCCGTTTCCCATTTATATAAAAGACGTTCCTTTTGGGATTGTTCTTTCTGGTTTTGTATTAAGTGTTCGTTAACATCTACTAAATCCCTTTTTGCCTCTTGGTGCTTTTGGCGCAATTGTTTGATTTGCTCCTCCAAATCAGCCCTTTTTTGCTTCCGAGATAAATTCGCCTGTTCTGTCCGGGAGATAACCTGATGAAAATTAACTTGCTCAGCCGCCAGTGTTTTCTGCTCTGAGCAGGCCTTTTCGTAATCACGTTTACCATCCGCCTCCCTGCGGGCTTGATTTTGGATCTTGGTGCGAATATTCTCCCATTGTCCTTTTAATTCGGCCTGCTTGATTTGTGCCGCAGTAAGCTCTTGCTCCCGCTGTTTCAGCTTTCCGTTTAAAGCGAGCGAACTTGCTTCTGCTTCGGAGATGGTTTGACGAAAAGTGTCCTCCCTTGATTCCAACTCCAAAACCGTGGTGGCGGCCTCTTCCTCCTCAGCTTCCAGGGAATTGAAAACGGCTTGGGATTCTCTTTTTTTCTTTTCATTTTCCTCTAAAAC
This sequence comes from Bacillota bacterium, assembly GCA_012518645.1. Lineage (GTDB taxonomy): Bacteria > Bacillota > Limnochordia > Darwinibacteriales > Darwinibacteriaceae > JAAYRS01. The sequence continues at coordinate 24,355 of JAAYRS010000124.1, read as the reverse complement.
AGCTTTCCAATGGGCAAGTTCTCTTTGGATTTGAATCCCCTTTTGATTGAGGCTTTCCAGTTTAAGCCGATTAGAAACCAAGCTTTCTTCCAGTTGGGCCAGAAGCCTTTGATCTTCGGCAAATTTACTTTCAAGACCGGTTCTTGTTCTCCGCTTCGTCCTGATTTGATCTTCTAAAACGGTAAGATCTTTTTTTAATTTAGAAATTTCCGCTTTACGGTTTAAAAGGCCGTAAGCTTTATTTAAGCTGCCTCCTGTCATAGCACCTCCCGGGAAGAGCAAAGAGCCGTCCCGGGTTACAATTTTTGTGAATTGAAAAAGGCGCTTTCGTAAATCCAAGGCCACCTCGATATCCTCTGTAATTACAACCCTTCCCAAAAGGGACTTTAAAACAGCATCGTATTTCTCTTCGAATTGCAGCAGTTGAGCCCCGGTTCCCAAAACTCCGGGGCGGTCCAAAAGTTTACGGGCCGCGGCCGGAAATCCCCTTCCTTTCATACTTGCCAAGGGTAAAAAAGTAACCCGTCCCGCTTGGGCCGATTGCAGCCATTTAATCAATGCTTTTGCCTCTTTTTCGCTAGCGGTAATAATATTTTGCAGGGCGGGGCCTAAAGCGACTTCAAAAGCTGTTTCTAAACCCCGGGGAACCTTAATTACTTCGGCCACGGTTCCTAAGATCAAGGGGCGCAACTCTTCCTTCTGCATAATTCTGCGGACACCCTGCCCATAACCTTCGTAACCGATCTCTAACTCCTCTAAAGTCCTTAAGCGGGCTTCAAGTTGAGCCTGATTGGCTTCGAGCCTTCTTGTTTCCTTCCTGTTTTGCTCCAGTAATTCCCAAGTTGTCTCCATTTTTTGCTTGAGTTCAGCTTGTCTTTCCCGTCCTTGGGCCAGGCCGGCCTTTTCGGCTTGAGCACCTTCCTCCGCCGCTGTTTGCAGGGGGAGCAGTTCTTTAATTTTCCCGCTGATCTCTTTGTTTTCCTTCTCTAAGGCGAAGATCTGCCTCTCAAGCATTTCTCTGCGCTGGTTAAAATCACGCCGGTAATTTCGGCTTTCAGAAAGTTCACGCATAAACTCAAAAAACTCGTTTTTTAGATTATCAATTTGCTCCTGACCTTCTTTGTACTGCCGGCGCAATTCTTCCAAGTTCTTCTCCCTAGCGCGAATATCCTTTTCCCCCCAGGAAAGGAGCTGAGCGACTTGGTCTAACTGAGCTTCCAACCGGGCACTTTCCGCACGGGCCGCCTTAAGTTCCTTATCTTTTTCCGCCAGCACCCGCTCCAGCTCTCGGCGGCGAACATCGTTATTTTTCAGGCGTTCTTGGTTCAATTGGATTATATTCAGGCCTGAGTTATATTCTTCAGCTAACTGAAACTGCAATTCCTGCCTCTCTTCCAGCTCAGCCTCACCTTGAGAGATCAGGGCCTCCAGCCCTTTTTTCTTTTCCTCCCAGGCCAAACGCAGTGAGTCCGCTTTTTCAAATTCCTGTTTTGCTTGGCGAAAGGCGGCGATACCCTGCTTCTGCTTTTCTTCCAAGTGCCTCCAGGCGAGATGATAGCAGTCCAGTTCCGTTTCTGTTAGCTGCTGAGCTAAATCCAGATACCGTCGGGCTATTTCGGCTTGGCGCCCCAAAGGTTTTAATTGCTTCTGTAATTCCTGAAGGATGTCAGTTACCCGCAGTAAGTCAACACTCGTGTCTTCCAGCTTCTTGAGTGCCTCTTCTTTGCGCTGCCGATATTTAACAATCCCGGCAGTTTCTTCTAGAAGAATGCGCCTATCTTCGGAGCGCACACTTAAAACCGCCTCAATTTGGCCTTGTCCAATTAAGGCATAGCCTTCCCTTCCCAAACCTGTGTCGGTAAAAAGATTATGGATATCTTTAAGGCGGCAATTTTGTTTATTAATTAGAAATTCGCTGTCACCGGACCGAAAGACCCGCCGGGTTACAGTTACTTCTGAATAGTCCAGGGGCAAAAAACCAGCTGAGTTGTCCAAAGTTAGTTCTACCTGGGCCATCCCTAAAGGCTTCTTTCCATCAGAACCGGCAAAGATAACGTCTTCCATCTTTTGGCCCCGTAAGCTTTTGGCGCTTTGTTCCCCCAATACCCAGCGGATAGCATCGTAAATATTGCTTTTACCGCTTCCGTTAGGGCCGACAATAGCGGTAATACCGGGTTCAAATTGAAGGCACACGGGGCGGGCGAAAGATTTAAATCCCTGCAATTCTAAGCGTTTCAGGCGCATAGTATTCCTCCAAGCAGCGTACTTTCAGCCCTAATTGTACCATACCCGGAAGAAAAATAGAACCGCGCCCTTATCTCCCAGAAACATCAAAGTACAGATCTTTGCGTTTCCTGACCGTGGTGGGTATCTGAGGATCTAAGAGGGAACCATGCTCCTCCACCAGGCGCTTTAATTTGGTTTTAACCCTTGTTCTAGCATTATCCACAACCTTTGCCCCCACACCCATCTCTTCCCTGATTTCATAAGCGGTATAACCCCGCAGGAGGCGATCAATTACCGCATATTCCAAAAGGGAGAGGTGGTTGCGGAGAATATCACTTAAAACACTTTGAACGTACTTTTCCTCCATTACCGCGACCGGGTCAAATTGGCTTTCCCGGTCAGCAACCAGATCGCTTACGGTCCGGTTTTCGTCCATTCCCAAGGGTGCCTGCAGAGAGGTGGCTTCGTTTAGCAAACGATGTTTGTTGCCGGTGGTCTGTTTAATTATGTTGTAGATCCGGCGAATGATACAAATATAAGCAAAAGAACTAAATTTTACATCATATTGGTCCGGCTTGTACTCCTCCACCGCGTTGAGCAAGCCGATTAATCCCTCCTGGAGGAGGTCCTCAAAATCCAGGAAACTGGAATAATAGTTGCGGATAATGTACTTAACCATGGGAATGTACTTAATCACCAGCTGTTCCCGTGCTTCTTTCCGGCCGGAACGAATTTTGCGGATTAAATCCAGGTCCCGCAATTGATTGCTGTCAACCATCTATTTTCCCCCTTCCCTCTGTCCATAACAGCCTAGTCCATATATATGCACAGCGGGGATTACTATTCCAGCGGACCAAGCGCCCCATATAGCCATAATTCATGGTTATTTATCCTCCTTTGACCCTGAATAACGATTTACACCAGGCTTTATGTAAAGGTTTTTGAATTGCCCAACCTGAATCTTTGTTTAGAACTAAGAGGAAAGTGGGATTGGGGTGCAATATTCGGATTACCTAACAGAAATGGCAGCACTAATTAGAGAAAACCCCAGTATTACTGTTCGCGAAATAGCTGCAGAGCTTAAATTTGCCGATAGTAAATCTGTTTATTATTGGTTGGAAAAAAGCAACATTGGGGGAATTAAAGAGTTTAAACGTTTGGTCCTAAAAGAAGAACCACTTTACAAAAGCAGTTTCGCTTTAGAGGTAAACGAAAACATAAAATACGGGATCAAAATTCCCCTTTATTCCTGGAACCCGAAACAAAAAAAGCCCCTGGGAGAGTGGCCTTTGTTCGCTGAACAGCGGCGCCCCAAGGGTTTGTTGGCAATAAGGGTTGAAACGGCGGCATTTGCCCCCTGGTTTCTTGAAAATGATCTCCTCGTAGTGGAGGAAGGCAGCAGTTTCGAAGAGGGAAGCTGGCTTCTTTTAAACTGCTCTAACCGGTTTGCTTTAGCCCGGGTTATCAACAGCAGGATCTTTGATTTCTGCAGCCTACGGAATTATGAACCTCCTTACACCATTACCGGTGTAATTGTGAAGCAGATTCGTTATTGGCCTTCCTGAATTTCCAGTTTAGCTAAAGCCTGACGAGCAGCTTCTTGCGCTGCTTCTTTTTTTGTATGCCCCCGGCCTTCTCCTAGGATTTCTTCTTCAAAACGAACTTGAATTACAAATGTTTTGGCATGATCCGGCCCCGTTTCTGCCACCACTTCGTAACTGGGAGGCTTCTTGGCCACCAGCTGAAAATGCTCCTGAAGTGTAGTCTTTGCATCTACCAGGAATATTTCCCGCTGATCCCACTGGGGGAGGTGGCTTAAAATCACGTCCTCTACAGCCGAAAAACCCCCATCGAGGTAAACTGCACCGTAAACGGCCTCCAGAGCGTCGCTAAGCAGGGAATCGAGTTCTTGGGCCTGTAAGCGCTGTTCCCCCCGGCCGACCTTGAGAAATTTATTTAATCTTAATTTCCGGGCAACTTCTGCCAAAGCCTGTTCCCGGACTAGCAGGGCCCTGATTTTGGCCAATTCTCCTTCCGGAAAGTGGGGAAATTTGCGATATAGGTAAGTACTAACAGTCAGCTGCAAGACAGAGTCCCCCAAAAATTCCATTCGTTCGTTGCTGGCCAAAGCAGTTTCAGAAGCGGAACGATGAGTTAAAGCCTGAATTAAAAGGTGTTGATCCCGAAAGCTATGGCCTAAAGCACTTTCTAAATTACGATAATCTTCTCGTTTTTCCATAACAACCTCCTTCCCGGGCAAACAGGCGGTAAATTTAAAGGGCCCCCAGGGCCCTATTTAATTCTGGTTAAGAATGTATTCCACAGCGTCTTTTACGGTGGCTATTTTTTCAGCTTCTTCATCCGTAATACTTAAATCAAACTCCTCTTCGAAGGCCATTATTAATTCAACCACGTCCAAAGAGTCTGCGCCCAGATCTTCCACAAACAAAGACTCCGGGGTCACCTCCCTGCGGTTAATCCCTAATTGATCAACAATGATGGTTTTTACCCTATCCAGAATACCAAGATCTAAGTCATTCATTGCAAGATCACCTCCTCTTCGACATAATCCCTTTATATTGCTAGGTCCGCCGCTCGGCGGCCGCAGCCAGTAGTATGTTTATCCTACACCAGCAAGCAAATCCATGCTACTATAGACTGGGGCCCCTGGCAAGGAAAAGTTGAAAAATTTATCCGCCGCTTTGCTCCCCAATAATCTTCACAATCCCGTGGGCTACTCCGGCTTGCGCCGCCCGGATGGCATTTTTGACTGCCTTAGCATTAGACCCGCCGTGGGCGATAATCACAACCCCCTGTACGCCTAACAAAGGAGCCCCCCCATATTCTGTATAATCAACCTGCCTTTTTATGCGTCTAAGACCCGGTTTTAGGAGCAGGGCCCCGAGTTTGCCGGGCAAATTACTGGTAAATTCTTGTTTCATCATTGCAAAAAGGGCTTCAGCCAGTCCTTCCGCAAATTTGATGACCACATTACCTACAAAGCCATCACAAACAACCACGTCGATATCGCCCCGGGAGATATCTCGCCCCTCAATATTGCCTACAAAATTTAAAGGTGCCTCTTTTAAGAGTTTAAAAACTTCTTGAGCCAATTGGTTGCCTTTGCCCGGTTCATGCCCGATGTTCAACAGCCCCACCCGGGGCCTGTGAAGTTTTAAAACTTGCTCAGCATAAACGGAACCCATTTGAGCAAACTGAAGAAGCTGTTTAGGCCGGCAGTCTACATTAGCACCTACATCCACAATTAGCTTGGTACCCTTTAAGGTCGGCATTAAACTGGTAATTGCCGGCCGTTCAATCCCTTTGATCCTTTTAATTATAAACAGGGCTGCGGCCATAGTGGCTCCGGTGCTTCCGGCGCTGACCAAAGCACCCGCCCTCCCGTTTTTGACTAAAGTGGCCGCGGCCGCCAGAGAGGAATTCTTTTTTCGACGCACAGCCTCCACAGGGGATTCATCCATAAGGATAACCTCAGGGGCGTGCACAATTTCAATTTTTTCCCTGCCTGCCCTACCGTTAAGCAAAGGTTTTAGTTTTCTTTCATCTCCAGTCAGGATTATGTCAATTCCCTCAGACGCAGCTGCTTGTAAAGCACCGTCTACAATCTGTTCCGGGGCATAATCCCCTCCAAAAGCATCTACTGCTATTTTAGTCAATTTAGACCCAACCTCCTTCGTTGGCGGCATCCACGATAATATATTCTCCACTGAACACTATTTCGTCTTGAACAAAGCTTTCCACCTTAATTGTGTAGCGATTAGCCTGAACAGAAAGAATCTTGGCAGTCGCCAGCACTTGCTGGCCCGATTTTACGGACTTATAAAAACGGACGTGAGAACTTTTGATCAACGGTAATTTAGAATCAATTACAGCTACCGCCAGGGAGTTGCCCTGCGCAAATAGAAAGTAGCCCCTTAAAATTTCAGTGGATTGTAAGGCCATTTGATCCGTAGCCAATAAAACGGAGGCCGCCTGCCGGCCCAGATCAAGTTCCACCAGTTCGCCAATAATCCCTTCTCCTTGTAAAGCCCGCAGCTGAAAATGGGCACTGGAAGCAATATCTTTAGCGCGTTTTCTTAATTCGGGAATATCCAAAGCCATGCGGTCCAAGCGGATGGTTGCTACACTAACATCCAATTTTTGGGCTAATTGGGAATCGGTAAGAAAAGGGTCTTGTGAGAGGTGCTCTTGGAGCGCTTGGCGCCTTTCCTTACGGCTTAGTTTCATTGAATCCCTCCTTAAGGTCAAGTATTATCACCTGGTTCTAAGTTATTACGAGTATACTTGATATAGGCAGAAAAGTAAAGGAAAATTAAAAAGTGCCCGCAGAGGCACTTTTTAATAATTTCTTTAGTTATCTTCGATTATTTTTCTTTAACGGTCAGCACTTGCCTGCCTTTGTAGGTGCCGCAATTGAGGCATACTCGATGAGGCAGCTTGGGCTCATGGCAATTGGGACAGGCAACACTGCCCATGATTTTGATCCGCTTCCAATTAGCCTTACGGGACCTAGTCCTCGCTTTTGAGTGTTTTCTCTTTGGTACTGCCATTCTCTTTCCTCCTCTCCCGAGACTGTAACAATTCTTTTAAGGGTGACATGCGGATATCCAGCTTCGGGTCAAGGCAATCACAGGATTCTTCTGCTAAGACCCCGCCGCAAACGGGGCACAAACCCGGGCAAGACTCTTCGCAAACGTTTTTCATGGGAATGCTCATTAAAACAGTCTCTTGAATTAGGCTGGTTAAATCTAATTCGTTTCCTTCCACCAAAGGCTCTTCATCGGGGAAAAATTCCCCATGGGATTCGGATTGCTGCCGCGGCTGATATCTATATTCTTCTGCTGCTGAAGCCTCCAAGATTGTCGTAAACGGCCTCAAGCAACGGCTGCAGTACAATGCTACCTCAAAACTGAATTCCGCCGTGACTAAAAACCCTTCGCCCGTATTGCTAATTTTGATTTGAGCTTGAATTGGTGACAAAACATGATCTACTTCCGGTGCCGATTCCACAAAACTACTGGATAGTTCTTCTTCAACCAGAAAAGAAGCCCCTTTTTGACCCAATAAAGACGAAATATTGATACGCATCTTGATCACCTCATCAATTATACAAAGATACCCAAGCAGTGTCAATAACTAACGCCAAGCTTTTGGAGCTCCTCTTCAATTAAATCTAAACTGGCCAAAGCGGCCCGGCGGCCTTTTTCAATAATCTCCCGGGCCCGATTAAGCTGGGTAGAAGTTACATTCCCTAAATCAGGCTCTAAGACAACATCGGCCTGAATAGGCTTGAGCAGGGATAGTTGGCCCTCCAGAATTTGAGTGGCATTGGTAATCACGTCGCTGAGATTGCGGATAGTTTTCCTTAAGGGGCCGATGCCCACATGAACCGCGATAACAAAATCCGCCCCTAAATTACGGCAGACACTGACAGGCACCCGGTTAACCAAGGCCCCGTCAACTAATGTGCGGCCGTTTAGCTCCACTGGGATGAAAACACCGGGAATGGAGAGGCTGGCCCTCACTCCGTCAGCGACTAAACCCGAGTTAATCACAACTTCTTTGCCGCTGATGATATCAGTGGCTACTACGGCTGTAGGGCGCCTTAAATCCTCGAAATCCCTCTCTTTGGTTAAGAGCCGCAGCATTTGATAAAGTTTTTCAGAAGACACCAAGCCCCGCCGCGTAATACTTAAACTGACCAAGTCATTCCAGTTTAATTCTGAGGCCATTTCACCGATCAATTTCAAATCAGTCCCGCAGGAGTACAGGGCACCGATTAAGGCGCCTGCACTGGTGCCGCTTATAATTTGAATAGGGATGCTATGTTCCTCCAAGACTTGAAGCACCCCTAGGTTTGCCAAACCCCTGGCTGCCCCGGCGCCAAGGGCAATCCCGATTTTTTTAGTGGTCATCGGCTTTCACCGCCTTAGTTATATTCTCATTCCCCGCTCAGTATAGATAAACATAAAGCAAGAAAGGGTTGATCAAATGAGCCGCAGCCGTGCCCTCGCCCTTTTGGTTTTAACTGCTACCATCTTTATTGTAGCCTTTCCGGAAGTATCCTTCCGCGCTTCCCTAGATGGCCTCAAACTTTGGTTCGAAATTGTGCTTCCAGCCCTTTTGCCTTTTTTCATCATGGCTGATCTGCTAATGGGCTTGGGGGTGGTGCACTTTATCGGTTCCCTCTTAGAGCCTATTATGCGCCCCCTCTTTCGAATACCCGGGGTAGGCGGTTTTGCGGTGGCTATGGGCCTGGCCGCCGGATACCCTTTAGGTGCCAAAATAACGGGAGAACTTAAAAGGCAAAATCTTTTAACCGGGGTGGAGGCTGAGCGGCTTCTAAGTTTTGCCAATACAGCTGATCCCCTTTTTATTGTTGGAGCCGTGGCAATCGGTATGTTCAAACTTCCGGAACTAGGTTTAACCCTGGTTTTGGCTCATTATGCAGGAGCAATTTTAGTTGGGTTTTTCCTCCGCTTTCATCGGGGAGAGGAAAGCTTAATAATAAAAAGCAGAGGCAGTTACCTCCGCAAAGCCTTTCGCTCTTTAGATGAGGCGAGAAGGAAGGATGGGCGCTCCTTAGGACAACTCTTCGGGGATTCGGTCCAAAGCACTTTTCAAGCCATGCTTTTTATCGGGGGCTGTATTATGGTCTTCTCGGTGTTAACCAGGGTACTTAACGTCAGTGGGCTTTTAGCCCCCTTTAACTACCTTACAGCCGGCCTGCTTTCTTTTTTTAGCCTGGATAGCAATATTGCCCCGGCGGTAGTTGCAGGTTTTTTCGAAACAACTTTAGGCGCCCAAACAGCTAGTGTCAGCTCTGCCCCCCTACAAACCCGGGCCGTAATTACTAGTCTGGTCATGGGCTGGAGCGGCCTCTCTGTCCATAGTCAGGTGGCAGCTCTTTTAGCCGGTACCAAAATCCGTTTAACCCCCTACCTTTTGGCCCGGATTCTGCACGGCATCTTTGCCGCCCTAATCACCGGGCTGCTCTTAGGCCCGGCGGATTTCATCCCAACTAGTTTAGGCCGGATTTTACCGGTCTTTGCTCAACCGGCGTTTAGTGGGGCCACTTTTCCCATGCGCCTTCTGGCTTCCACCCGCTTAATGGTAAGTATGACTTTTATCTTTGTTATTATTTTTAGTTTCCTTTGGTTGATTCGCCGGATCATTTACGTCTCTTTCCGAAAAAGAAGGTCCTAATCTTCTCTTTCCAGTTCCTCTTTACTTTTTTCAATTATGTGCAAAGTCTTTTCCAAGGCCTGCTGCAGATTGGTGAAGATTTGGCCTGCGTATTGCCTCGCGCCCTCTTCAATTTCTTCCGCTCTGCGCTTAGTCTCTTCGTAAAGGCGTTTGCCTTCTTCTTCCGCTTGACGGTAAACTTCGTTATTGCGAACAAGCTTGGCAGCATATTCTTCTGCTTTGGCCACCATTCTTTCCGCCTGTTTCTGGCCTTCAGCAATCATTTTTTCCCTTTCAGAGGAGACAGCTTCAGCCCGTTTGACTTCCACGGGAATGGCAGTACGGATTATATCTATTAGATCGTATAATTCATCGGCATCTACTAAGATCTTACCAACGAGGGGAACTTCAGGTGCCTTCTCCACTAGTATTTCCAGTTGGTCTATTAAGACCATGAGATTAACTCGGTTCACAACTTACCTCTCCCCACCTTTAAATTTTGCATACAAAAGCTCAGCTACCGCGGGGCTGACCCATTTTGAAATATCCCCGCCGAGGCTGGCCACTTCTTTTACGGCAGAAGAACTAATAAATGAGTATTCGCTGCTGGTCATCATAAAAATCGTTTCGATACTGCTGGCTAAACTATGGTTCATCGAAGCCAGTTTAAACTCGAAGTCGAAGTCAGTTATGGCCCTTAAACCCCGAACAATGGCAATAGCCCCCTTTTGCTTGGCGTATTCAACCGCTAATCCGGAGAAGGTCTCCACGCTGACATTTGCGATCTGCTTTGTTTCCAGAGAGAGCATCTCCAGGCGTTCTTCAACCGTGAAGAACGGGATTTTGCTGGGGTTTTGCAGAACACAAATGTAAGCATGATCAAAAAGGCTGCTGGAGCGTTTGATGATGTCTAAGTGCCCATAGGTAACGGGATCAAAGGTGCCCGGACAGATTGCAATTTTCAATGATGGTCCTCCCTATAGCGGAAAAAACTCAGCTGGCTGTTTCCGTAGCGGCGTTTTTCTACTAAGCAAAAATTCGACGTTTCCGCGGGGATTTCCTCTTTTTTACCGGATTCTCCCACTATTATTCCGCCCTTTCGTAGTAAAGTGTATTGATCCAAAAGCTTCAAGGTTTCTGAAAACAGGCCCCGTCCGTAAGGGGGATCAAAAAAAATTAAATGAAAATACCGTTTCTGTTTTTTTAAAACCCTTAACCCTTGCCGGACAGTACTCTTGTAGACTTCACCGCCTAAAAGGCCTGTTTTATCCAAATTCTTTTTGATGATTTTGACGCAAGCAGGGTTTGAATCTAAAAAAACGGCGCGGCCAGCACCTCTGCTTAAAGCTTCAATGCCCATTCCCCCATTACCTGCATATAAATCCAAAAAATCCGCCTGAAATAAATGGGGTGATAAAATATTAAAGAGCGCCTCTTTAAGGCGATCACTGCTGGGCCTGGTGGCTGTGCCCGCTAAACCCGAAAGTTTGGCCCCTTTGGCCTTGCCTGCAATCACCCGCATAAGTCATCCCCCCTTAGAAACTTTTACCAGTATTAAAAAGGGGAAGATTACCACATACTAACGAGCGAAGAGAATGACCTCCCCAAAAGGTAAGAAAAGGTTTCTCCTCTCCCGAGGGCAACGGCGGTTTTTAGTTCCGTTGCCTTTTAATTTCCTTCAATAGCTGCGGATGGTTCTCCAACCGCGGATCTTTTTGCAGAAGCAAGCTTACTTCCCGGCCGCTTTTTTTCAAAAGCTCTAAGTCTTCGACAATGTCCCCCAATTTAAACCAGGGCTGTCCTGATTGGCGCACACCCAAAAGATCCCCGGGCCCCCTTAGGCGTAAATCCTGTTCCGCAATGTAGAATCCGTCATTGGAATGCCTAATTACATTCAAGCGCTCCCTGCTTTGGGCGGAAAGGTTATAGGCAATTAAAAAACAAATGCCCGCTTCTTGACCCCGCCCAACTCTTCCCCTTAATTGATGGAGCTGGGCTAAACCAAACCTTTCCGCATTTTCGATGACCATCACAGTGGCATTCGGTACATCCATCCCGACTTCTATGACAGTAGTTGCGATCAAAACATCTATTTCTTGACGGTAAAAGGCCTCCATAATCTTTTCCTTTTCTTTCCCCATTTGGCCGTGCACCAAACCAACGCGGAGGGAAGACAAAAAGCCTTGTTCCAAATCCTCCATCTCCTGCACAGCAGCTTTTAGATCCAAATGTTCCGATTCCTCCACTAAGGGGAAAACCACAAAGGCCTGCTGGCCTCGCTTGACCCTCCCAACGAGATAACGGTAAACATCTTCCCTTTTATCGGGGTCTATTAGGCGGGTGTCCACGCGCTGGCGCCCCCGGGGCAGTTCCCTTATTTCTGTCGTGTCTAAATCCCCGTAGGCTGTCAAGGCAAGAGAACGGGGTATTGGCGTAGCACTCATTACTAACAAATCGGCATCGCCCTTCCCCAGCAAAGCTAAGCGTTGGCGAACGCCAAAGCGGTGCTGTTCATCAACAATTGCCAGGGTAAGATGTTTAAAATTAACCTTTTCCACGATTAAAGCATGGGTTCCCACTACTACATCGATTGCGCCTTCCGCTAATTTTCGCTGAACTAATTTCTGCTCCTTAGGAGGCATATTTCCGATTAGAAGTTCAACGGAAACCCCTAAAGGTTTTAATGATTTTTTAAACCGCTGCACCATCTGGCGCGCTAAAACCTCTGTAGGTACCATCATGGCCGCCTGCCCTTTATTTTCCACTGCTTTGAGGCAGGCGTACTCAGCAACAACCGTCTTTCCCGAACCCACCTCGCCTTGAATTAAACGGCGCATCCGTCTCCGGGATTCCATATCAGCTGCCACATCCTTTAGAGCCTTCCGCTGATCCCGGGTCAAACTAAAAGGAAGGCCTTCCAAGTAACCGGTAATTAAGGGCCCATCAGCTTGGTGGGCAATTCCCGCTTTCTCCTCCCGTCCCCATTGTAAGCCAAGGTGGAAAAGGAAAAACTCTTCAAAAACCAGCCTTTCCCTCGCCAATTTTTGTTGAGCCCAATTTTGAGGAAAATGAATTTGCCGCAGGGCTTCCCGCCGCCCCGGATATTTCCTCAAAAGGCCGTCGGGCAGGCATTCAGCCACTTCTTCCAAGTGTTTCAGAGCTGCCTGAACCCACTGAATCCGCTGTTCATTCGTAATCGAAGCCGCTAATGGGTAAACTGGTCTTAAACCAAGAGGGGGCCGTTTTAAGAAAAATTCCGGCGAAGCCATTTCCGGCCCGAAGATTCCCTCTTTTACCGTTCCGTAAACCCAAAGCGGCCCCGCTTGAGCTAAGCGCCGGTAAAGATAGCTGGGGCCCCTGCCGCGGTGAAAGATAAACCAAGTAAGATTTAAAGGGGAGAGAAACCACTCCCCGGCCTGGAGTTGGCCCTGAATTAGACGCCTCCCCCCTGAAATGGCCCGTTCCCGCAAATTTATTAAAGTGCCTTCAATCAACTGTTCTTCTCCCGGGACCGCTTCGAAAGGTTGGGCCACCTGCGTAAAATCTTTATAACTGCGGGGAAAACTGAATAATACGTCACTAACCGAATTTAAGCCAAGTTTTTTTAAGGTCTGCGCCCGCTTGGGCCCTATTCCCGGGAGGGCAGTAACCGCCTGTTCCAAAAATCCGATTTGTTCTGACACAAGCTCACCTCTTCAGATATGAAGAACCCCTAGGGCTTACCTAAGGGTTGTTAGTGATTTTAGAAAACGGGGTAGATAAACATTGCCACGGTTCCGGGCCCGGTGTGGACCCCAATGGTTGGTCCAATGGGGGCAATGAGGACCTCCCCTTCCAGCGGCAGTTTCTCTTTTAAAAAACTCGCCAGCTGCTCTGCCTCGGTCAAATTGTCCGCATGGCTTAAGGCGGCCCTGAATTTTTTTTCAGGGAATTTTTCCTTCATATTAAGGGCTAGCTGCCTCACCCGTTTCAGTGCTTTGGATTTACCTCTTACCTTTTCAAAGGGGGCCACAAAACCATCTTTCACCGTTAAAACCGGCTTAATGCTCAAAAGTGTACCTACCAGGGCTGAGGCCATTCCGATCCGGCCATTCTTTTGAAGGTATTCGAGAGTATCAACTACGAAATATACTTCTAAATTTTCACTAATCCGTTCGGCGAGGGCTGTTAATTCATCCAAAGATGCCCCTTTTTGGAGGGCCTCCGCCAGTGCAATAGGCACTAAACCACTGCCGATAGAAGCACATCCTGTATCAATAACAATAACCTTAATCGATGAATCTACCATGGTGCCGGCCAAAACTGCAGATTGGTAAGTACCACTCATCTTACTGCTTAGATGAACAGAAAGGATGGTGTCCCCAGGTTCCGCAATTTCTTCATAAACACGGACAAAATCCGCCGGCGACGGTTGAGAAGTGCTGGGTATCTCGGGATCGTTTTGAAGGCGATGATAAAATTGTTCCACTGAAATGTCAACACCATCATGAAAACTTTCTTCACTGAACCGAACAGTTAAAGGAACCACGTGAATTCCAAATTCCGCCTGCATCTCCCGGCTTAAATCATTGCCGCTGTCGGTTACCACATGAATCTTAGCCATCATTGTCCTCCTTAGTCTATTCCACGGACAAAATGTAGTAGTAGAGCGGTTGCCCTCCGCTGTACATCTCTACTTCACATTGCGGGTATTTATCTTTTGCACGCTCGCTTAACTTCTGGGCCGCTTCTTCTTTTTCATCGGCCCCGTAGTAAATGCTGATTACCGAAGACTCTTCATTTACCATGTTTTCCAAAATATTGACGGCAACTTCTTCTGGATCTGAGCCAACAGCAGCAATTTTTCCTTCCACCAAACCAATAATATCCCGTTCCTCAATTTGCAAATCACCGGCAACGGTAGAACGGGTGGCAAAAGTAATCTCCCCCGTCTGTACCTCTTTTCGGCCGCCGTCCATGGCAGCAAGGTTGTCTTCCAAAGTTTGATCAGGGGCAAAATACAGTAAAGCACTGATCCCTTGCGGGACGGATCGGGTTGGCACCACGCCGACTTTTTTGTCCACCAATTCTTTTGCCTGCTGAGCAGAAAAAATCACGTTTTTATTATTTGGTAAAATTATCACCGATTCAGCATTAACAGTGTTGATCGCTTTAACTAGATCTTCTGTACTGGGATTCATGGTTTGTCCCCCGGGAACGATACACTCTACCCCAAGACTGGAGAATATCTCCGCCAAACCCTTCCCGGGTACAACGGCCACCAGCCCCACCCCTTTAACAGCCTGGGGATTGACAATTAACGACAATTCCCGTTCCGGTTCAGGCTGATCCGAAAAATCCAAGCGGTGGCTGTGCTCGTGACTGCCGTTTTGCCCCCTGCTATATTCCTGCCTTTGCAAAAGCATGTTATCAATGGCAATTTCCGTTAATTCCCCCAGGCCGGCGCAAAACTGAAGGACATCGCCGGGGACATCAGTATGCAGATGCACCTTAATTACATTCGGATCACCTACAACGATCATGGAGTCGCCCTTAGATTCCAATTCGCTTTTGATCATTTCTTGGTCTATGTTTGCACCGAGAATAATAAATTCTGTACAGTATTTGTTCTCTAAAGTTTCGTCCGGAGGGGCGGCCGCTTCTTTTAAAACCTGTTTTTCCACGGGCTTTCCAAAGAAAGATTCAAGTTCGCGTCTATCCATTTCCAAGCCGGCTACAAAACCCTGAAAAATACAGACCAAACCCTGACCGCCTGCATCCACAACCCCCGCTTCTTTCAAAACAGGCAGAATATTAGGCGTGTTTTCCAAAGCCTCCAGGGCCGCGGCCAAAGCTGCTTTTAGAACCTGGCCGGCACCTGCTCCTTCCTCTGCCGCCAGCGCGGCACCATCCGCGGCTAAACGCCCTACCGTCAGCATGGTGCCTTCCACAGGTTTCATTACCGCCCGATAAGTCGTTTTGGTAGATTCCAGAAATGCGCGGGCCAAATCTTTTCCGCTGGCGGTAGTTTTGTTTTTAGTCAACCCGGCGGCAAAACCCCGGAAGAACTGGGAAAGGATAACCCCACTATTGCCGCGGGCACCCATTAGAGATCCGTTGGCCAAAAGAGATGTGATTTGGCTGATATCATCCTCTGTGGATTTTTCCACCTCTTTAAGGGCAGCCTCCATAGTCAAGGACATATTAGTCCCGGTATCACCATCAGGTACCGGGAATACGTTTAGTGCATTGACAAAATCTTTTTCCTGGTCAAGCTGGTAAGAAGCCGCCAGCAACATGTTTTTTAAAGTCAAACCAGTAATTACTTCCAAGACTGTTCCTCCACTCACTTTCTCTTCGCCCCGGTGACCCGCACGCCCTGCACCTTAACATTAATGCAATCAACCTCCAGGCCCAGTAAACTTTCGACAGCGAATTTAACACGCTCCTGAACGTTTTTAGCCACCTCGGATATCTTAACACCGTATTCAACCACTATGTAAAGCTGAACACTAATGCTATTTTCATTATTAAACTGAACATCCACCCCTTTTTCAAAGTTTTCCCGACGCAATAAATCGGTTAACCCTTCTTGAACATTACGGGGCGCCATTCCCACTAAGCCATAACATTCCATGGCTGAAACACCACAAACAGTAGCAATAACTTCTTCTCTGATTTTAATCTTTCCCAATTCAGATTGTGTACCTTGGGTCACAATTGTCCCCCCTTTGCAGACGTTGCCAGATTGGACCGTTCTTCTATCATTATCATTCTACCCATTCAGGGTCTAATTGTAAAGGATTTTATCCGGGCTGATTCCTGCTTGCATTCCGAGCACCCCTATGCTAAAATGAAAATCGTGATTAAGCACTTGTTTAAGGGGGGTAAGAACTATGGCCAGAAGATGCGTCATTTGCGATAAAGGCAGTCTAGCCGGTAACCGGAGAAGCCGTGCCTTAAATAAAAATCGCCGGGCTTGGAAACCAAATTTGCAAAAAACACGGGTTTTAATTAAAGGCAGCCCACAGCGGGCTTATGTCTGCACGCGATGTTTAAAAAGCGGAAAAGTGGAACGGGCTTTTTAAAAGCTGCCTTATCGATTCAAAAATCCTTTGCTAGATCTTACTGGCAAGTCTAAGTTCTTTACTGCCCCTAAGGTGGTTGTCAACTCCTCCTAGGGGTATTTTATTGCCCCAGGACAACTAAAAGAACACCCCGGCTTAAACGAATATAAATTTTATCTTCCAAAGCCCGATTACTAATTCCTAAAGTCGTCCCCCTAACTAAAGTTGAATCCGCCAGGGAATAAAACAGCCCTTCAGTGTAAACCCCTTCTGCCTTAGTGCTTAAAGGCAGAAGGGAGACAGTACTGCCCGTCTTAACTTCTCCCCTGTATTCCTTCTGGAAAGCGATTAAGCGGTTCCCGCTAGTTACAAGCTCGTTTGAAACCCCTAAACGGGCCAAGTTGTAAAGTATCTCTAAATTTCCTAAACTGTGATCAATCCTGTTTCCCCATGCTCCCGCCAATGTAAGGGATAGCGGGTCCAGCCCCAGGGCAAAATCCACAGCTAATTCAAGATCCGTTTTATCTTTCTGGGTGGGATGTTTCTGCACCGGCACACCTTCTCCCTGCCAATACTGCAAACTTTGAGTACTCAAAGAGTCCTGATCTCCAATAATTAGATCAGGCCGCAAATTCCATTTTAGCGCTAGATCCGCACCCCCATCGGCGCAAATAAGCAAAAAATCGTCTCCTGGGCAGGGACATTTCGGGGGAATGTCCTCTCCGGTCCCTAAAAGAAGAACCCGTTTATTCTTTTTCAGGTTCAAAAATCTCCCTCCGTTGGCTTAGAAGTTGAATTACAATTAAAACCAAAATAACTTGAGCTATAAGATAAGGAAGGTTATAAGTTACGGAATAGACCAAAGGAGAAGTACCTTCCGGGGCATATTCCGCAAAGAAGGCCACCCCCGCAATTACGTGGGTGACATATCTCAGCAAGGTTCCCACAAAAATCCCCAGGATGCGGCGTTCCCGCAAGATGCCGAACCCGGCTACACCCAGCACCGCGAAGGGCACGGGGTAATCTAATAAGACTTGTACAGGGTGGAGAATGTAGGGAGAAAGGAGTAATTTCAGCACCCCCAGCAGGGCACCCCCTGTAACTCCTACTTTACCGCCCCGGCGGAAGGCCAGGATGAAAATGGGCAGCATTTCTAAAGTAACACCCCCGCCCTGGGGCATCCTCCAAAGCCTTAAAAGGGATAAAAGTAAAGCTGCGGCCACCAAAAGCGACGTTTCCAACATAATAACAAGGTTTCGACTGCGCACTAAATCTACCTCCTAAAAAACTAACGATAGATCCGCACTGAATACTTCGGCAATAAAAAAACATGGAGCAAGCGGCCCATGTTTCAACTTCACCGCTTCCCTACGCTGGCATTATCCAACAGGTTCTAAGGGTTAGGATGATTACAATCCTATCTCAGCCTCAAGCACCCCTAGCGGAACTATTTCGTTGTTATCCTGTCAATTCGCCAAGAACCAAAAGATCCCTTCTTTAAATTTGTCAAAAGGCCGCGTTGCCGCGCGCTGAGAAGAATAAGCCTTCCGGCGCAAATTAAAAAGCATCCTTTTCGCTTAGGATGCTTTTTAATGTTCCGCCTCCACACAATGTTTCTTTATGTCTTCCTGTCCGATTTAGATTCTTTGCCTTGCCTCATGCCCAGGGATTCTATTATTTTTTTTTGTGAGTAATCGTTAGGCAAAAAGTCTTTTAAGTAACCTCCTTTCTCCAGCTCCTTGCACTGTGTGTCGGCTTGAGTCTATAATACATCCAATTATCAGATTTGTCAAGCCCTATATCTAACTATTAAAAACAAATATTCTGATGGCCTTGCCGATAGAGTATTGCCTCATCATCCCAACCTTTATGCTTCTAAGCGTTGATCTGACAAATTCGTACCGACTAAGCCTTTCAAAAATAATTATACTAAGAATTTAAGTACAGAATTGGCGGTGATTTCCGATCAAAAAAGTCAAAAAGCACCCTAGAAGACGGGGTGCTTTTTGATCTTTAGCCGTCACAATGCCATTCAACCGTTTCTAGTCCGTTCTCAGCGTGCGGTCGCTCAGGGAAAGCTTGTGTTACTCCGGCTTCCCTTTCGCCCGGAGTTATTTGCATTGTGAATTGGCTTGATTTTATATTACACCTAATTATCAGATTTGTCAAGCCCTAAATGTAACTATTTTGTCCTTTTTAAGAAATACAGAGCGTACGAGTATTAAGACAGGGGTACATTTCCCAATTACACTATGTTTTTAAAGGTACTAGAATGTGTTTTCTATTTCAGCCGCGGCGGATTAGCTATCTCTTGTGTTAAACTTTTAACTAAGACCCGCCAAAAAGATTTAAAAGATCAAAAAGCATCCCTTCCCCTCAGGATGCTTTTTGATCTTTAGCCTTCACACAACACCGTCTCACCGTTCTATGCCCACTTTCACGGTATAACTGCTCAGGGAGCGCTTTTAAGGACTGCTGCTCCGGTCTTTTTTCGGAACAGCTTGCACTGTGTGTCGGCTTGATTCTATATTACATCCAATTATCAGACTTGTCAAGCCCCAAATGCAACTATTTCGTGATTTACGGAAAAAATTTTATCCAGCTCCTATATTCCCTGCCAAAAGAAGATTTGAACTGCTCCGGCCATAAAAACGCCCTATAAATAGATTTGAGGAAAGGCGTTAGCCTTCCCCCGAATTTTATCCTTTGGATCAAGAGGCACTTTTCACTGAACGCATTTCTTCGATATAAAGGTTGGGTTCTGCGGCCTGGAAAATAGCGGAACCGGCCACAAAATTGTTAGCCCCCGCCTGGGCTAAAGCCGCCACGTTATCGATGCTAATTCCTCCGTCGACTTGAAGCTCAATGGGCCTTCCTTCTAAAATTCGGCTGCATTCTTTAATTTTTTGAACCATAGCCGGAATAAACTTCTGCCCTCCGTAACCTGGGTTTACAGTCATCAGCAGTACAAGATCCAAATCATCAAGCACATAGCGAAGGCCTTCCAAAGGCGTGTGGGGGTTTAAAGCCAGGCCCGTTTTAATACCCAAATCTTTAATTTGTCTTAAAACGCGCTGCAAATGAGTGACAGACTCATAATGAACTGTTATAAACTCCGGTTTAAAGCGGGCAAAGTCTCCTATAAACCGGGAGGGCTCCCTAATCATCAAGTGAATGTCCAAAGGCAGTTGGGAAACGGAGCTGACCGCTTCAATCACGGGTATACCAAAACTGATATTAGGCACAAAGATCCCGTCCATAACATCAAGATGGAGTAGATCCGAAGCGGAAACCCGTCTTAGTTCCTGTTCTAATTTGCTGAAATCCGCGGCTAAAATCGATGTACTAATCCTACGTTTAATCAAAATCACCTCATTTAATAATTAGGAATTGCTTGTACTTCCTCTAAGAACACTATGTAATGGTTATAGCGGTGATTGAAAATCTCACCAGACCGCACAGCTTCTTTAATTGCACAACCCGGTTCCCGATGATGCAAACAGCCCCTGAATCGGCACTGTCCGGCTAAAGCCGCCATTTCCGGGAAGGCGAATTGTAATTCAGCTTTCTCGCTTAGATCAACGGTCAGTTGGGAAAATCCGGGGGTATCCGCTACCAGCCCTTCGTTCAGCGGCATTAAATGGACCGTTCTAGTGGTGTGCCTGCCCCTTTCTGCCCGCATACTTACTTCTTTGATTTCCAAATCCAGCCCAGGATTCAATGCGTTCAAGAGAGAGGATTTGCCCACACCGCTGGGGCCTGCCAAGGTACTGATTTTACCTGGGAAAAGCTGCCCCAGTTCTGCCAAACCTTTCCTCTTTTTAGCACTTGTGATCAAAACAGGGTAAGAAATACTCTTATAAATCTCCTGCAATTCCCGGGCCCGCTTTTGGTCTAAATCTTCTTTGTTCAGAACCAATATCGAACGGATCTTCGCTAACTGGGCATTAACTAAGATGCGATCCAAAAGGAGCAGATTTGGCTCCGGTTTTCTAACGGCGAAGACAACTACAACCTGTTCCACGTTGGCAATGGCTGGCCGCTGCAGTTCGGTTCGGCGCGGCAGGATCCTCTCTACAACACCCCCCGATTCCTGGCGGGAAATCTCAACCCGATCCCCAACCACAATCCGTTTTTCTTCCAAGCGCAGCCTGCCCCGCAAAGTACAGGGAACGAGTCCCTGTTCTGTCTGCACCTTATAGATTCCGCCTACACCTTTAAGGATAATACCTTTTTCCATAGTTTAGTCCCGAAAGTACCGATCCAAGAATTGCCGAGCCCCAATGTACACTTGCATTTTGGCTTCTTCCCCCCGGCCCTGCACTGAACGGACCACACGGCTCCCTCCTTTATGGGTATCGCGATATACTTCCCGGGCCCCGAAATCGTCGATCACTAAAATCACAACTTCCTGCGGAGGCCCATCGGGTACATCAACCACAATTTCCCGCGACTGCCAAGAATTCTCCTCCATCAGCGGCTCCTGCTTAGGTTCTCGTGCTGTTTGCGGCGGCGAGGGGACATGGGGAACACCCTGGGAATAGACAAAGTCAACGGTCCAACCCAGCTGCACCTCTGTTCCGGCCGCGGGGTTATGCTCTATAACCTGGCCCTCCCGATAGACCATGCTGTACTCAGGCCAAGAGTTGCCCACTTTAAGCCCCAGCCCTTCCAAAAGGGTCTGCACTTCTGAAAAATCCCGGCCGGTAAAATCAGGCAGAGGGATAGAGACGACTGTCTCCTGATCCTTGCTTATCACAAGATTCACTTCTGTACCTTTCACTGCAATCCCGCCTGGCTCAGGCCATTGCTCCAAAACGGTGCCGGGGGCTACGCTCGGTTCAAATATCTCAGTTTCGCTGCCCAGGACAAAACCGGTCTGGGTCAGATTCAGTCTCGCTTCCCGAGCGGATACACCAAGAACGCTAGGCATTTCTATTTCTTCCGGCCCTCTGCTGACCCTAACTGAAATCTGCCGGTTTTCTTTGACCATCCGCCCCGCTAAAGGTTCCTGGCTTATAATATATCCCAAGGGTTTTTCGTTGTCAAAAACCCTTTGGGTTACGTTTAAGATTAAATTATGGCTCTTTAAAACACTAAACCCTTCCTCTTCGGGCAGGCCGACAATATCAGGCACCGGCACATCATCTAGAAATAAAATTTTAGGGATAATACGGTTCAGGGCAAAGCCAACTCCGCTTAAGACCAACACTATTAAAAGAAAAACTACCAAACCCCGCCGGGATTTTCCCCGGGCAGCGGCTTTCTTTTTCTTCCTTTCGTTTTTCTTCTTTTTCGGCCGGGCCAATCCAAAAACCCCTTTCCAAGCCCTCGGCAGAGGGGAAACTTCTTGATCAGCAACATTTTCTAGATCTAAATCGTAATCCAATCTTCGTTCAATCCTGCGGAAAACACTGGCAACTTCTTCTGCACCGGAGGGCCTCTGGGCCGCATCTTTGGACAACAGATCCAAAACCAATTTCTCTAGCTCTTGATCTAGATCATCAACAAAACTTGAAGGCGGGGCAGGTGTTTCTTGAATCTGTTTTAAGGCAATGGAAATTGGAGAATTGCCCCGGAAGGGCTGTTTCCCCGTGATTAGTTCATAAAGCACAATGCCTAAAGAATACAAATCGCTGGCAGTACCCACATTGATACCCCGGGCCTGCTCCGGCGAAAAATAGTGGACTGATCCCAAAACCATGCCGGTTTGGGTTAGTTCCGTCCCGGACATAGCCTGGGCAATGCCAAAATCGGTTACTTTAACCCTTTCTTCTTCCGTAATCAAAATATTATGAGGTTTGATATCTCGGTGGATGATGCCGTGATAGTGGGCGTGTCCTAAGCCCAGGGCAATTTGTCGGCCTACGCTGACAATAAATTTTTGAGAAAACTTTTTGTTGCTCTTGATCAAGTGCCCCAAGCTCTGCCCTTGTACGTATTCCATAACAATAAAGTGAATATTTCCTGTTTGGCCCACATCGTATATGTTCACTATATTAGGGTGAGATAGGCTGGCTGCAGATCTGGCTTCCCGCCGAAAACGCTCCACGAATTCTTCGTCCCCGGCAAACTGTTCCCGAAGGATCTTTACAGCCACCGTCCTGTTTAAAAGATGATCCTTAGCGCTGTAAACCAGCGCCATGCCGCCGGCCCCTACCTTTTTTAAAATTTCATAGCGATCGATTAAGACTTCGCCAATCATAATCTCACCTATTACCTTTCTCTCCCCAATATTTCTAAAGCACCCATTAAAATCTCGGTTCCCAGCGGAGCTGCACCAGTACGCCCGGCTCCGCCGTGCTCCACCAGGACAACTACTGCTACCTGCGGCTCTTGACTGGGGGCAAAACCCAGAAACCAGGAATGATCTAACCCAGCCGCGGTTTCTGCGGTACCCGTCTTGGCGGCAAAGGGAAAATCCTGAGGCCCAATTGCCTGGGCCGTCCCTTCTTCTACTGCCAACACCATGGCATCCCGCAGTATCAAGACCGTTTGTTCCAATAAAGGCCGAGCCAAGACCCTCGGCCTTGTAATCCGGCGCATCCGCAAACCCCCCCGCAGTTCTCTCACTAGATAAGGTTCCATCAGAGTGCCCCTATTGGCAATAACGGCAGCTACTAAAGCCATTTGGAGAGGGGTCACCAGCAGTTCCCCCTGGCCAATGCCTAATAAAGCGGCGGTAAACGGCGAATCAATTTGAGCAGGAAGGAAGCCTTCTCGATTCTTTAATTCAAATGGGCAGCTGGCCCCTAAACCAAGCTTCTGATAGTACTCCAATAATTTAGAATCCAAGGCAACGGCCAGTTCTGCAAAGACCACATTGGAAGAATAAGCTAAAGCTTGATCAGTACTAATCAGACCTAAGGCCCTTTTCCCGAAATTGTGCAGGGTCCTGCCTTGAAGGGAAAACCGGCCTTCATCAACCCACTGCGAACCCGGCTGGGCCAGCCCTGTTTCTAAAGCCGCTGCGTAAACAAGCGGTTTAACCACTGAACCGGGAGGATATAAGCCTTGAGTAACTCTGTTTAAAAAAGGGCTTCGTAAATCAGCAAGATATTCCGTCCAGTTCTCTTCCAAGCTATTGCCGTCCACTGCCGGAGAAGAGACAAGAGCAAAGATCTCGC
Organism: Bacillota bacterium; assembly: GCA_012518645.1. Taxonomy (GTDB): domain Bacteria; phylum Bacillota; class Limnochordia; order Darwinibacteriales; family Darwinibacteriaceae; genus JAAYRS01. The sequence goes on along the minus strand of JAAYRS010000124.1, from coordinate 750 downwards.
CGCTGCCCGGGCTCAGCACCAGGGCCCCTCCGACCCGGGAACCCAGACTATTTTCCACCAGCTCCTGCAGTTCTAAATCAATGGTAGTAGTCAAGGTCTGCCCTCGCAGCAGCTCTTGGTGATATTCTTTTTCCAACCCAGTCAGGCCGTAACGGTGGTGATAATAACCTACTAGATGAGAAAGGGACGGAGTGGCGTAGCGCCTAACATATTTTTCCCCTTTCGCTTCGGAAAAAGCCAAAGGCCGGCCCAGCCGATCTAGGATAGGGCCGCGCTGTTGCTCGAAAACCGAATAGAAGCGGGGATTAGCGGGATGCTGCTCTAGATCGGCAAAAAGATGCCAATAAAACAAACCACTTAAAATAATACCATAACCAATCACAATTCCCAAGAAGCATTTCTTGAAATCGGGGGTCATCTCCTCTTCCCCCCCAGTTTGGTTAAAATACCCAGCATCCAGAATTGTGCTGCTAAGGAACTGCTTCCGTAGCTGACAAAGGGCAGTGTCATTCCTGTAAAGGGAAGAAAGCGAAGCATACCCCCAAGAACCAGAAGAACTTGAAAGTGGAAGAGGAAAATCAAGCCCGCTCCGGTAGCCCGAATCCTTTCGTCTTTTTCGTTTTTTAAGATCAAAAAACCCCAAAAAGCCAAAGCGAGATAAATAATTAACAAAGAAAAGGTTCCCAGCAACCCCATTTCCTCTGCAATAACAGCAAAAATATAATCCGTGTGGCTGGCGGGGATTATCTG
>JAAYRS010000123.1 GCA_012518645.1 Bacillota bacterium | reverse complement strand
GGCTAATACCCTGCGGGTTACGCCCCAGGAAGTTGCTTCCCATTTCATGAATTTGGGGGCGGATGTAACTCCAGGCAGCTTTACCCCGGAAATCGTGAAAGTTAAGCCGGGCAGCTTAGCCGTGCGGGATTCCTGGCTGAAACAAGGCAAGTATTATATCCAAGATGAGAGCAGTGCTTTGGCAGCTCACGCCCTGGGGGTTCAACCGGGTCATTTGGTCTACGATTTGTGCAGTGCTCCGGGGGGCAAGGCCACCCATCTCGGCCAGCTTATGGAGAACCGGGGGCGGATTTTGGCAATTGATGCCGATCCCAGGCGAATCCTGCGCGTCGAAGAAAATGCCCGACGTTTGGGCATTACCATTATTGAAACTCGGAAAGCAGATGCCAGTAAGGAATTAAACTTGAAACCGGCTCCGCGGGTTTTGGTGGACGCTCCCTGTACAGGCTGGGGCACCATCCGTAAACGGCCTGATCTTCGCTGGCGGAAAAAACCCTCTGATGTTGCAAAACTAATTCAAATTCAACGTAAAATCCTAAGCCGCGCAGCCCGCTGCGTGCAAAAAGGCGGTCTTCTGCTTTATTCCACCTGCACGATTAATAAAGGGGAAAATCAAGACCAAGCCCAGTGGTTTTTGGCTGAACATCCCGATTTCTCCGGTTTTCCCCTGCCTTCTTGGTTTCCGGAGCCTCTTGGTGAACCTCCTTGGCAGCGGCAATTGTTTCCTCAGATCCACAACTTAGATGGTTTTTTTCTAGCCCTGTTTAGAAAAGGATAATTTTAGCCAAAATTTGTGAAACTTGAAGGGATCTAGGGGAAAATGTCCAATCTTAATTTAAAGAAATTTACCACTAAGTGGTCGGAGGAGTGCTAATGCGTATTCTTATTGTGGACAATAATGTTGAATTATGTCAGGTGCTGCAGGAGTATTTGAATAATCAACAGGATCTGGAAGTAGTAGATCTAGCCCATGATGGAGAACAAGCCTTAATAGCGATCCAGTCTTTAGAGCCCGATATTGTGCTTTTGGACATTACCATGCCTTTTTTGGACGGATTGGGAGTTTTGGAAAGGTTAAAAAATTTGAATTTTGCCAAGAAACCCCGGATCATCGTTATTACAGCTTTTAGCAACGACAGCCTTCTTTCCCGCTTAACTGCCTTCGGTGTTGACTATTTTATTTTGAAACCCTTTCGTTTGGAAATTTTAGCTGACCGGATCCGCCAGTTCAGCACGGAAGAGGAGTCCTTAACCGATTTCGAAAATTTTCTACCCTCCAAGAGCGGAAAATCTAAAGAGCACATTGTAACTAGGCTTCTTCACAAAATGGGTGTGCCTCCGCATTATAAGGGATTTTCTTATTTAAGGGAAGCAGTTTTAATGTGCGGAGGGGAAGGTTATCTTGGCGGCGGGCTCACCAAGGAGATGTATCCGGCCTTGGCGGAAAAGTACAAAACGACCAGCGGCGGTGTGGAAGCCGCGATCCGCAATGCGGTTATATCTGCTTGGGAACACGGCAATAAAGAGTATATTAAAAATCTTTGCGATCCTTATTGTACTGAGAAAACACCGACTAATTCTTTAATCATTGCCAAGATTGCTGAAGAGAGCCAGGTTTATAAATAAAAGCGAAGCGAAGTAAAAGATTTTTGGGGGGTTTCTTTGTTTTGATTGACAAATTCCTGTTGCGGATTGTATACTAGACTAGCGGGGCGTGGCTCAGTTTGGTAGAGCGTCGCGTTCGGGACGCGAAGGCCGCACGTTCAAATCGTGTCGCCCCGACCATTTTTTAGGGAACCAGGTGATCATCTGGTTCTTTTTTTCCAGTAAAGCATTGGTGGGAATCTATGCCCAGTTGTTCTTGGGCGAAGGTAAAAAATTTATGCAGGGTTTTTTCCAGGCGCCGGCGGTAAGCTAAGGAGCGTCCCGCGCCGTGGATGTACTGTCTTATTTCTTCAGTGGAGGCGCTTGCCAGAAGATAACGTAAAAAGCGGGAAGCATCGCCTAAGTAGTGTTCTTCCGAGCGGATACCCTGATCCAAAAGGTATTCAATGTAGGAGGTAAGAAAGTGGATTTTGGATTTTTTGCTCATGGTTCTCACCTTTTCCGGAGGTCTAAAGATGCGTTTTGACGGTTTGGAACTAGCTGGGCTTTTCCCCGAAGAGATTGCAGAACGGCTGAAATTGCGGCGTTTCGAGGCTTTTCGGGCTGAACAGATTTTTCACTGGCTCCAGGGCCGGGCTGTGCTGGAATTCGAGGAAATGGCTAATATCCCTAATAAGTTGATCCGGCTTTTAAAAAAGGAGTTGGCAAGCCCTCTTTCGCTGGAAGCGGTAAAGATCAGGACTTCCCGAGACGGCACAGAAAAGTACCTGTTTCAACTTGAGGATGGGCACACCATAGAAACTGTTTTAATCCCCGAAACCCAAAGGCAAACGGTTTGCCTTTCCTCCCAGGTGGGCTGTGCTATGGATTGTTCCTTTTGCGCCACAGGGCGGGCCGGATTTATTCGCAACCTCAGCGCCGGAGAAATTGTCTCCCAAATCCTATGGGTGGAAAACCGCCTCCGCAAGAAAAAGTTAACCATTACCAATGTGGTCTTGATGGGCATGGGGGAACCGCTGGCAAATTACGATTCTGTTTTAAAAAGTATTCGCCTTTTAAACCACCCCTCGGGAAGAAATTTAGGGGCCCGGCGATTTACCGTTTCCACTTGCGGTTTAGTACCTGGCATCTTAGCTTTGGCCCGCGAAGACCTGCAGGTAAATTTAGCTGTCTCCCTGCATGGGGCAGATGATAAGATACGTTCCGAGCTAATGCCCGTTAACCAACGTTTTCCATTGGCAAAGCTGCTGGAGGCCTGCGCCTTTTACTTCGAACAGACGGGGCGCAGAATCTCTTTTGAGTATGCCCTAATCCTTGACTTTAATGATAGTTTAAAGCACGCCCGCCAATTGCGGGATCTGCTCCGGGGCCTTGCAAGCCATGTTAACTTAATCCCGGTTAATCCTGTTGAGGGCTATAAAAGACCTGATCAAGACAGGATCCGCTCCTTTCAGGAAATCTTGGATCAGGGCGGGGTTTCCGTTTCAATCCGCAAAGAAAGGGGAACAGATATAGAAGCAGCTTGCGGCCAACTGCGGCAAAGGGTTTTTAGCCCGCAGTTTTTATAATTTCCACCTTGGGCTAAGAGGAAATCTGCTAAGGAAAGAAGAAAAGAAACATTTAAGTCCTCTTAAATTTAAAGTTATTATTTTGGAAAGGGGAAAACTTTTTGAGGTGAGACAAGTGTGGTCCTAATCCGAGGGGTATTTAGAGTCGTCTTATCAATTTGGCTGGTACGCGTTGTGGTCCAGATGGTTAAAGGCATGTTTAAGGAGCTAAGCTAGGGGTGTTAGCCATGGAAGTGAAAGTTGCAACTCATATCGGACAAGTTAGGGAAAATAATGAAGACTCCTATTGGGTTGGCCCAAATTGCTTGGCTGTTTGCGATGGTATGGGGGGGCATCAAGCCGGGGAGGTCGCTTCCCGGCTGGCAGCTGAAATTATCAGTTCCTATCCCTTTAAAGGCGAAAATCCCGGGGAAGAGGTGCGGGCAGCGATTGAAAAGGCTCACAAACTTGTGGGCTATGCAGCTTCCCGGGAACAGCGGTACCGGGGCATGGGAACTACCGCTACCTTGGCCTGTATCACCACCACTGAAAAGAAAGCAACAAAAATCACAGTAGGGCATGTCGGCGACAGCAGGGCGTACCTTTTTTATCAGCAGGAACTGCACTTGCTTACTTCTGATCATTCTGTTGTAGGGGAATTGATCCGCACGGGGACCATTACATCCGTAGAAGCAAAAAATCACGCCAAACGCCACGTTCTAACCCAAGTTTTGGGCTCCGGACAAATTGAAATTGAATTAGTTTCAAAGACATTGGAAGAAGCGGCCATCTTACTCTTGTGTACGGACGGCTTGACTGATGTTGTGGAAGAAGAGCGGATTAAACAGATCTTGGAGCAGGCCCACAAATTTAAAAATGTGGCCCAAGAGCTTGTGGATTTAGCAAATACTCTTGGCGGGCCCGATAATATTACGGTGATTGTGGCCCAGCTATCCTAAGGGGGATCTATGTGCGACCCGCTTACCGTTCATGGTTGGAGGCAACTTTCTGGTTGGTAAGCATTGTCATCTGGTTCCTTTTTAGTGATCAATATTTTCCTTGGTGGCAGCCCCTATTGATATGGTTCGGTTTTCTCCTGATTTATCTAATTACCAAGAAAAAGGGGAATTCTGCACAAGCTTTGCCTTTTGCCGCCCTTTTGACTTTTCTGGGCTGGTTTTTTTTATACAGGCTTGATCCCCTTTGGGCCGGATTGCAATTTCAAGGTATCCTTTTAGGATTTTGCTGTTATCTGGGGGGTCTTTTCCTTCCTTGGGCCGAAGGGGAATTAATTTACCTTTATGCAGGGGCAGGCTTATTGTTATTACTTGCGACACTTTTTTTCGGTCAATGGAGCGGGGGGGCTAAGGCATGGCTTGCTTTGGGAAAACTTCGCTTTCAGCCCGTAGAATTCGCCCGGGTTTTTCTAATTCTGTTTCTGGCTGCTTATTTTGCTAAAATACCCCGGGGGCAACAGAGGTTTTGGGCTTTTTTCCTACTCTGTGCTGTTTTTTTAGTTTTAGCCCTACAAAGAGATTTGGGCCCCGCCCTTTTACTGTTTTTCGTCGTTGGCAGTCTTTCTTTATATCTTTCTTTTTCTTGGCGGGTTCTTTTAGGCTATATAATTACCGGCGTGTTTGGCTTTTGGATCTGTTTATCTTCTTTTTCCCACTTGCGCAGTAGGGTCGCAGCTTGGCTGCAGCCTTGGGATTATTTGGACACCAAGGGCTACCAAGTGGTACAGGGGCTTTTTGCCTTCCAAGCGGGGGGGGTTGTGGGAAGGGGAATTGGCGGGG
>JAAYRS010000019.1 GCA_012518645.1 Bacillota bacterium | reverse complement strand
CTTCAATAGGCACTATCACCCGAAAAATCTTATCCTCCATACCCATGGATTCTACTCTTTTTTCCAAGTTGGCCTTGACTTTGTTCTCATAGCCAGAATATGTGTGGACTACGTACCAAAATCTATTGTCATTTGCTTTAGCACTCATGTCGAAGGGACGTAATAAACGCCCTTCACCCCCCTAATCGACCTAATAGCTTCAACAATCCAGAAACGATCACATCAACAAGACCGCTAAAGCTGGCTACAATGGCAGCGGTAATAATCACTATAATGGTGTAGTTGATTAGCTCTCGACGATCTGGCCACGACACTTTGCGCATTTCCGCCTTTACGTCACGAAAAAATTTCGTGAGCTTATTCCAAAATGCGAACTTACTAGGTACTGTTGCCACATTCCTCACATCCTTCTGTACCCCCTATCGGGTTTCTTTGTGAACGGTATGAGTCCGACAAGTACTACAGAATTTCCGCAACTCAAGCCGATCCGGATTGTTTCTTCTATTTTTATTGCTCCGATAATTCCGGTTTTTACATTGGGTACATTCCAGTGTGATACCGACACGCACAGCTGCCACCTCCAGACAGTCAAAATACCTTTAGAATTTAACACACTTTAGATCCGGTGTCAATACCTCGGCAGCTTCAGCAAGAAAGAAGAGGGGAAAACCCCTCCTGTCTTAAGCCAGGATCTTCGTTACTACACCGGCGCCTACTGTGCGGCCTCCCTCTCGGATGGCAAAGCGCAGGCCTTCCTCCATGGCAATGGGAGTGATCAGCTCCCCGATTAAAGCGGTGTTATCACCGGGCATAATCATTTCCGTTCCCTCGGGCAGCTTCACAATACCCGTTACATCCGTTGTCCTAAAATAAAACTGGGGACGGTAACCATCAAAAAATGGGGTGTGGCGCCCGCCTTCCTCCTTGGATAAAACATAAACTTCACACTCAAACTTAGTATGAGGTGTTATGGAGCCGGGCTTGGCCAAAACCTGACCTCTTTCGATGGACTCGCGATCGATACCCCGCAGCAAAACACCGATGTTATCTCCGGCTTGAGCCTGATCTAAAAGTTTCCGGAACATTTCCACACCGGTGGCAACTGTCTTTTTAGATTCTGATGTTAAACCGACGATGCTTACTTCATCGCCCACTTTAATTACTCCCCGCTCTACGCGGCCGGTGGCAACTGTACCGCGCCCTGTAATGGTGAAAACGTCCTCAACCGGCATCAAAAACGGTTTGTCCGTTTCCCGCTCGGGAGTGGGAATATATTCGTCAATAGCATCCATTAAAGCCTGAAGGCGATCGCACCACTCGCCGGGGGCATCCGCCTGCAGCTCTTCGATAGCTTTCAAACCGCTGCCGCTGAGAATGGGGATGTCATCACCGGGAAATTCATACTCGTTGAGAAGATCCCTAACTTCCATTTCCACCAATTCCAAAAGCTCATCATCGTCAACTAGATCTGCTTTGTTCAGCCAAACCACAATAGCGGGAACGCCGACCTGGCGGGCTAAAAGAATATGTTCCCGCGTTTGGGGCATGGGCCCGTCAGCAGCGGAGACTACCAAAATGGCACCGTCCATCTGAGCAGCTCCGGTAATCATGTTCTTCACATAGTCCGCATGCCCGGGACAGTCCACATGCGCGTAGTGCCGGTTTTTGGTTTCGTACTCTACGTGGGATGTGTTAATTGTAATACCCCGCTCCCTTTCTTCAGGGGCATTATCAATTTCCTCAAACTTTTTAACCGTTGTTTGAGTATCTCGGCCCAGTAACATGGTTATTGCTGCTGTTGTTGTAGTTTTACCGTGGTCAACGTGACCAATAGTACCTACGTTAACATGCGGTTTCGTTCTTTCAAATTTTTGCTTTGCCATTTT
>JAAYRS010000122.1 GCA_012518645.1 Bacillota bacterium | reverse complement strand
TTCTTTCCTGGAATTGTGATGGCTTTAGTAGATGCCCGCCGCAATGCAGTTTATGCCCAAGCCTTCTCCCAAGGAAAATCCGTGATTGAGCCTGCCAATAGGTCTGTGCAGGAAGTTTTGGAATGGTGCGCGCGCTTAGGCAGGCAGTGTCTCTTTGTTGGAGACGGGGCTTTTAGTTATAGGGATCTAATAACTGAGGCGGTTTCCCAAGCGGTATTTCCCCCGGAATCTTTGGGGCTTTTGCGGCCCAGCGCCGCGGCGGGTTTGGGGTACGCCCGCTTGCTTCAGGGCCAAGGGGACCCTCTTTTTTCCCTTAACCCTATTTACATGCGGAAGACGGAGGCGGAAATTAGATGGCAGGAACAAAATTAAAGTACCGCCCCATGACAGTCCGGGATATACCCCAAGTCCAGCTGGTAGAGGGCAAATGTTTTAAAACCCCCTGGTCCAGAAATATTTTTCTTGGCGAAGTGACCCGGAACGACAATGCTTTTTATGTTGTCGCTGTCCAGCAGGAGCGGGTAATTGGTTTTGCCGGGATTTGGGTTGTAGTCGATGAAGGGCATATCACTAATATTGCGGTTGATCCCAGCTTCCAAAGACAGGGCATTGGGCAGGGCTTAATGCAGGAAATAATCACTTATGCCCTCAGCCGGGGGGTAAGCCGCTTAACCCTGGAGGTACGCCTCTCTAACCAGGCAGCACAGGCCTTGTATACTAAGCTGGGTTTCGCGGCCTCCGGGATCCGCCGGGAATATTATCAGGATGACAAAGAAGACGCTTTGATAATGTGGAGGGAATTAAGTGAAGAGTGGACTAACTTTGGGAATTGAAACGAGTTGCGATGAAACTGCCGCAGCCGTTATTAAAACAGGCACCACCATCTTATCCAATGTCGTTCTATCCCAGATTGACATTCATCAAAAATATGGGGGGGTAGTACCGGAAATTGCCTCCCGTCATCATATTGAAGCTATCTTTCCCGTGATCAACGAGGCCTTGGAAAAGGCCGGGGTAGATCTAGGCGACCTGGAAGTTATAGCTGTAACTTACGGTCCCGGCCTGGTAGGCAGTCTTTTGGTGGGAGTGGCGGCGGCCAAAGCCTTGGCTTTTGCTCTCAAAAAACCATTGGTCGGCGTCAACCATATCGAAGGTCACATCTATGCCAACTTTTTGGATCAGAAAGTGCTGGACCCCCCTTTTGTCTGCCTTACCGTTTCCGGGGGGCATACTGATCTTTTGTTAATTTCCAAGCTGGGGGAATATAAAATTTTAGGCCGGACCCGGGATGATGCTGCCGGGGAGGCTTTTGATAAAATCGGGCGGGTACTGGGTTTGCCTTACCCCGGCGGTCCCCAAATTGAAAAACTTGCTTTGAAAGGGGAACAACAGGCTATTCATTTTCCCCGGGCTTTGCAGGAAGAAGGGAATTTTGATTTTTCATTTAGCGGGCTGAAAACCGCGGCTCTTAATTATTTAAACCAAGCTAAGCAAAAGGGGGAACAAGTCAACTTACCTAATTTTGCCGCCAGTTTTCAGTGGGCTATTATAGATATTCTCACCGAAAAACTAATGGCAGCAGCGGAAAAACACAAAGTTGAACAAATACTGCTGTCGGGGGGGGTGGCGGCAAATTCCTTTTTTCGCCGCCATGTGCGGGATCGGGCTGCCCGAAGAGGGCTTAAGCTTTTTTACCCCCCGGCCCATTTATGCACCGATAACGCCGCAATGATTGGCAGCGCCGGGTACTTCCGGTACTTAGCAGGCAAACGCAGTGATTATTCCTTGAATGCCGTGGCCAATCTGCGCCTGGGCGAAGATTAGGGGGTTGTAATGATGGATGTAGCTTTGGTTCCGTCCCAGGTTGCCAAATACAATTTGACTAAGAAGATTGCTGTAGTTATCGATGTTTTGCGTTTTAGCACTTCAGTTTCGGCCGCCTTCCAAGCTGGGGCGGAAGCATTTTACCCTGTAGAAGATCCCTCTCAAGCCTTCGCTCTTAAAAAAGAAGATCCTAATTTGCTGCTGGCTGGAGAACGCCGGGCCCTTAAGATTCCCGGGTTTGATTTTGGTAATTCTCCCTTAGAGCACCTGCAAGAGGATCATCGCGGTAAAAGGATAGTTTTTTGTACCACAAACGGTACGCGGGCAGTCCACCTGGGAGCCAAAGCTAAAAAAGTTGTTCTAGCTTCGATCAGGACCGCTCGGGCAGTGGCGCAATTTTTAAAGGCTGAGGGGCAGGAAGTGCTGTTTATCCCCGCTGGGACCGGGGGGAGGTTTTCTTTAGAGGACATTTGGTGCGCTGGGCAGATTTTAAGTCATTTGCCGGGACCATCTTTTGGGGATGGGGCCCGGGCGGCCCAGGCCATTTTCGAGGCGATTTCCCTTAGCGAACTGGAAAACAGCGAACATGCCCGGAATCTTGTCCGTTTAGGCTTTCAAAACGATTTATCGTACTGCTTAAAGAAAGATGCGGATTCAAATGTTGTCCTTTGGGATTCGAAATCCGGTTGGGGCCGGTTGGCTTGAAGAACGGAAGTAAAAAGGAGATAAATAGCATATTTCGCCAAATTTGCCTATTAAAGCCCGTTTTTGATGTTTTAAGAGGCTTGCAAAATTTGGCGGCTTTGAATAAGATATGGTATAGATTTAGCACTCACTCGAATAGAGTGCTAACAAAAGAGTATTGAAGGAGGTCTACATCGTTGAACATTAAACCATTAGGAGATCGCGTAGTTTTAAAGGTTCTGGAAGCAGAAGAGAAAACCGCGAGCGGCATCGTCTTACCGGACACGGCTAAGGAAAAACCGCAACAAGGTAAGGTTTTAGCTGTTGGCCCCGGTAAATATGGTGATGACGGCAATTTGGTACCGATGAGCGTTAAAACCGGCGATTTAGTACTATTCGCCAAATATGCGGGGACGGAAGTAAAATACGAAGGTGAAGAAATACTTATTCTCAGGGAATCTGATTTACTAGCGGTTGTAGAATAAAACTTGCGAGGAAGGTGATTTAGGATGGCAAAAGATTTAGTCTTTCGGGAAGATGCCCGTAAGAAGTTGGAAACCGGTGTTAATGCACTGGCTAATGCAGTTAAAATAACTCTGGGGCCTAAAGGCCGCAATGTGATTGTAGAAAAATCCTATGGTTCGCCCACCATTACTAATGACGGGGTAACCATTGCTCGAGAAATCGAATTAGAAGATCCTTTTGAAAACCTAGGGGCTCAGCTGGTCAAAGAAGTAGCCACTAAAACCAACGATATTGCCGGTGACGGAACCACTACAGCTACTGTGTTGGCCCAGTCAATTGTAAGGGAAGGCCTAAAAAATGTTGCTGCCGGCGCTAATCCCGTTTTTGTCAAAAAAGGTATTGAACAAGCCGTTGAGGCTGTGGTGGCGGAAATTAAGGGTATGGCCAAGCCCATCGAGACTAGGGATGCCATTTCCCAAGTAGCTTCCATTTCAGCAGGGGATACCGAAATTGGTGATTTAATTGCTGATGCCATGGAAAAAGTGGGTAAAGATGGAGTTATCACTGTAGAAGAATCCAATACCATTGGTACAACTTTAGATGTAGTTGAAGGCATGCAGTTTGATCGGGGCTATGTTTCCCATTATATGGTTACCGACACGGAACGGATGGAAGCAGCGCTGGAGGAACCCTACATTTTGATAACCGATCGGAAGATCAGCGCTGTAGCCGATATTCTCCCCATTTTGGAGAAAACCATGCAGGTTGGCAAGCCTCTTCTAATTATTGCTGAGGACGTTGAGGCGGAAGCCTTAGCAACTTTAGTTTTAAATAAGTTAAGGGGTACTCTCAATGTTGTGGCCGTAAAAGCCCCCGGTTTTGGGGATCGCCGCAAGGCTATGCTTAGCGATATTGCTGTTGTTACCGGCGGCCAGGTAATTTCCGAGGAAGTAGGGCTGAAACTGGAAAACACCACTATTGAGATGCTGGGCCAGGCTCGCCAGGTACTTGTGACCAAGGAAGAAACCACCATTGTTGACGGGCATGGAACAAGTGAAGATATTGCAGGGCGCATTCATCAAATTCGGACCGAAATTGAAGATACGACCTCCGATTACGATATTGAAAAACTCCAGGAGCGCCTAGCGAAACTATCCGGCGGAGTGGCGGTTATTCAAGTCGGTGCCCCCACTGAAACCGAACTTAAAGAAAAGAAACACCGCATTGAAGATGCCTTATCCGCAACCAGGGCGGCTGTAGAAGAAGGTATTGTTGCCGGCGGCGGTGTGGCCCTAGTTGACGCTTTAAGTGCTTTGGATGCTTTCGACCTCAGCGGCGATGAAGGGACGGGCGTGAACATAATCCGCCGTATCTTGGAAGAACCGCTAAAGATGATTGCTAATAATGCCGGGGTGGAAGGTGCCATCGTGGTGGAAAAAGTCAAAAATTCACCCAAGGGTGTCGGCTTTGATGTTTTGACGGAAGACTACGTGGACATGGTGGAAAAAGGTATTATTGACCCGGCCATGGTCACTAGAAGTGCTCTTCAAAACGCGGCCTCCATTGGGGCCATGCTTCTGACCACAGAATGCTTGATTGTTGAAGAGCCTGAGAACGAGCAGCCTGGAATGCCTCCGGGCGGAATGGGCGGCGGAATGCCGGGCATGATGTAATCGAATCAAAGATTAAGGGACTCTACTTAGGTAGGGTCCTTTTTAACTTAACACCTGATTTACAAGGGATCATCGTGGTTTTGGCGAAAGTAGTAATACTAAACAAGGGTGGGTGAAACCAACTTGCAGATTCAAGTTCTAATCAGTGCAGAAGAAATAGCAACTCGTGTAGGCCAATTAGGTAAGGAAATCAGTGGGGATTATGCCGGGGATGACTTAGTTGTGGTAGGCATCTTAAGAGGGGCATTTGTCTTTGTGAGTGAGTTGATCCGCCAAATTACAATCCCTTTAGAAGTAGATTTTATGGCTGTATCCAGTTACGGCCCTTCAACGAAAACTTCGGGGGTTGTTCGACTTTTAAAAGATTTGGATACCGCTGTCGAAGGAAGGAACCTCCTAATTGTGGAGGATATTATCGACACCGGGCTAACTCTTTCTTATCTGCAGCAAGTACTCCTTTCGCGAAACCCCGCCAGTATTAAGACTGCTGTTCTGCTGGATAAAGTGGAAAGAAGGCAGATAGATTTTTCCCCGGATTATATTGGATTTACTATCCCTGATCGCTTTGTTATTGGGTACGGAATAGACCACAATCAAAGGTATCGGGAATTGCCCTATGTGGGCGTGGTTCCGGAGTGAAACGGGGGGTTCATTTTTGGAATTAATTTTAGTAATAGATTACGGTTCGGGACGGGCTCAATCGGTGGCCAAAAAGGTCCGGAAACAAAAAGTTTTCAGTGAAATCGTGTCTTGGCCTAGGGCTGAGCAGGCGGTTTTGGAACGGAAACCCTTGGGCTTGATTACAGTAGGTGCTCCCCGGGGCGGGCTTCAGGATCGGCTGGAAGCAAGTAACCTTCCCCTCTGGCCTTTAGGTTCAGTCTTACCGGCCCCGGCGGACTTAGATGAATTTCTTGAAAAATGCGGCTGCAGCAGAGATTGGACCTGGGATAGGTTTATTGAGGAAACGATTGAAGAGATTAGGGCTCAAGTGGGTTCGGGCCGAGTTATCTGCGGGCTTAGCGGCGGCCTTGACTCGTTTACCGCTGCCGTTTTAGTTCACCGGGCCCTGGGGGATCAACTTACTTCTGTTTTTGTAGATCACGGCTTATTGCGCCACGGGGAAAGTGAACAAATTGTTAAAATTGCGCAAAGCGGTTTTCGGATCCCTCTTGTGCAGGTGCAAGCCCAAGAACGGTTTTTAAGTAAACTGAAGGGAATAGAGGATCCGGAAGAAAAACGGAAAATAATTGGAACAGAGTTTATCCGGGTGTTTGAGGAAGAGGCGGCTAAAATTGGGGATGCTGCCTATCTGGTCCAAGGCACCCTATATTCTGATCTTTTAGAAAGCGGAGCGGGACAAGGCCAATTGGTCAAGTCCCATCATAATGTCGGCGGGCTGCCGCCCGATCTAAATCTGGAGTTAATAGAACCTTTGAAAAGTCTTTTTAAAAGCGAGGTCCGGAGTTTGGCTCAGAAGCTGAATTTACCGGAAGAAATTGTCTGGCGCCATCCTTTTCCAGGTCCCGGTTTGGCTATTAGGATTATTGGGGATGTAACGTCCCGAAAACTAGAAATTGTGCGCCGCGCCGACGCTGTTGTAAGAGAAGAAATCCAAAAAGCGGGCTACTATCGGAAAATATGGCAGGCTTTGGTTGTTTTAACTAATATTCGTACTGTTGGGATTGAGTCAGGGGTACGCACTTATGATTATGTTTTAGCTCTCCGTTTCGTAAACAGCGAAGACGGTGTTCATGCCGAGTGGAGCCGCGTTCCTCACCAGCTGTTGGGGCGAATTAGCGGGCGCTTATTAAACGAGGTAAAAGGTGTGAGCAGAGTTGTTTACGATCTTAGTTCTAAACCGCCAGCCACCATTGAGTGGGAATAGATTAGGGGGGATGTTATAATGCTCAACTATAATAAAGATGGTCTTGTGCCTGCAGTCATTCAAGACGGTCAAGGGCGGGTGTTGATGGTAGCTTATATGAACGAAGCGGCTTTTAACAAGACTCTGCAGACTGGAGAAACATGGTTTTATAGCCGGAAAAGAGGGGAAATTTGGAATAAGGGGGCCGAGCAAGGTAATGTGCAAAAAGTGCGGCGCATTACCACCGATTGTGATCGGGATACTGTTTTGATTGTTGTTGATCAATATGGATACGGCGCTTGCGATCATGACGGCGAATATTACAGCTGTTTTCACAACTTAATTATGTCCGATGGTCCTGATGAGAGTGATTTACTGCCCAAGCGGGAAACTTTATCTTGGTTATATGCAGCTATAGAAGACCGGCGCCGCTCCCCGAAAGTGGGTTCTTATACTAATTATCTGATGGAAAACGGTTTGGATAAGATTCTGAAGACCCTGGGAGAAGAAGCGGCAGAAGTGATTATTGCCGGAAAGAATGAGGGCAACGAAGAGTTAATTTACGAGGTAGGCGATTTGCTCTACCACCTCTTGGTTTTACTTGTTTTTCGAAAGGTTCGGCTTTCGGAAATCTGGGCTGAACTTTTAAGCCGCTCTAGTGTTTCCGCGAACTAAAAAAGACACCTCTCAGGGTTAACCGGCCTTGAGAGGTGTTCTTCCTCTTATTTAATAAAGCGGTGATTACCTATATTTGTAGTGACGGGACGGCTCCAAACATATTTTGAACTTTTGGGGACCTTAGCCGGGGCGAAAAACCCAGTGGCTCCCAGGGAAGGATCCCAGCCCGCTAAAGCATCTAAAACAGCGTTTTTTGCGCTGTCTCCGGCGGGAAAATCAATACTTCCGTTGAGAACCGGTTCGTACTGATAATATTTTGTAGCCCCAACCACCACAACCTGTTTAATTACGGCTTCCAAAGAATTGGGGAAGTCTGGGGATAAGATTCTATTTAAGACTGTCGCCGCTACTGCCACCTGTCCTACATAACTTTCCCCTTTTGCTTCAGCATGTACTAAACGGGCAAAAAGATCCAGTTCCTCGGAAGTAAAGGCAGGCCTTAATTTCAAATCAGTCAAAGTTATGTTAGAATTAGAGATAATCACCTTTTGTTCCAAGGGATGATAAAAGGGATTTGTGATTCTCAAAGTGTAGCTTCCAGGGCTTATGTTTTTAATCTCAAAGATTCCGCCTTTAATTGCAGCGCTTTGATCCCCTATGACTACTTGGCCCGACCATAAGGCTAGTCCGGAGAGGGAATCATGAACAGTCCCCGTAAGAGTCGCTTTCTGTACTTGGGCCGTATTTTGTGTGCCCAAGCAGCCGCTGAATGATAAAGTAAAAAACAGTAAAAAGAGCATTAAAAAAGATTTTCGCAAAATCGATACACCCTTCCTTTCCAGGTTTGTCATATTTTTCTGTGGAATATATTTCTGCCTTTAACTGGGCAAAGCCTGCAGGGAAATTGTGGGAAATACTGGCTGGAGCAGGGAGAATGATCTTCTGCTCCTTTTAAAGGGCGCGGGTTTTGCCATAAAGGAGAACCGTATGGATTATTTACAGGAATTGAATATTAATCAGGGAATAGCCGTTAAGGCTGTGGATGGGCCGGTCTTGGTCATTGCTGGAGCGGGCAGCGGGAAGACCAGGGTCTTAACTTATCGGGTTGTCCATCTTCTGCGGGCCCATCAAGTACCGCCGGAACGAATTCTTGCAGTTACTTTTACCAATAAAGCTGCCCGGGAAATGCGGCAAAGGCTGGTCGATCTGGCGGGGCCGGATGGGAATAGGGTCTTTATGGGTACCTTCCATTCGCTTTGTGTCCGGATTTTGCATGCTGAAGCAGGCCAGAGCGGTTATGAGCGGAATTTTCAGATCTTTGACGGCGCTGATCAGCTTGCTTTAATCAGGGAATGTCTTCAGGTGCTGAATATCGATCCCCAAAGATTTTCCCCCAAGCAAATCCATGCTGCAATCAGCAGGGCCAAGGATGAGTTGATTTCCGTGGAAGATTATCTTAATCAAAACCTGGACTTTTGGGGAAAAACTATAGGCCGGGTCTACAGGCTTTACCAAAAGAAACTTTTGGAAAGCAATGCTTTGGATTTCGATGATTTAATTATGGCCGTTGTGAAGATGTTCCAAAACAAAACTGAAATTTTGGAGAAATATCAACGCCGTTTTAAATATATTTTAGTGGACGAGTACCAGGATACAAACCATGCTCAATACGTTTTAGTGCGCCTCTTGGCCCAAGGTTGGCGCAACCTATGCGTAGTAGGGGATGAGGACCAAAGCATTTATTCTTCTCGGGGAGCCGATATCCGCAATATTTTAGAATTCGAAAAAGATTTCCCGGGTGCGCAAATAATAAAGCTGGAAGAAAACTATCGTTCCACAAAAAACATTTTGGCCTCTGCCAACTCTGTGATCCGCAACAACAGCGAGCGGAAACCAAAAACTTTATGGACGAATAAAAACCGAGGAGAAAAAGTCGGTTTTTATCAAGGAGGCACCGAAAGGGAAGAAGCCCGCTTTATCCTAGATACAATAGAGCTGCTGCGAGAAACGGAAAGGCGCGATTACAGACAATTTGCCCTTTTGTATCGGACCCACGCTTTGTCCCGAGTTTTAGAAGATGAGCTGATGCGGAGAGGTGTTCCTTACCGCATCGTATCTGGGTTGCGGTTTTACGAACGCAGGGAAATTAAAGATCTTTTGGCCTATTTGCGGCTGATTTACAATCCGGATGATGATTTCAGCTTCCGGCGGATTATAAACGTGCCCAGGCGCGGCATCGGCAAGGCTACCTTGGGGCGCTTGAACCAATACGCCCAGGAGTTTGGGATTAGCCTCTACGCGGCTCTTTCTTACCTAGAGGGGATTGATGGATTAGGGGCAAGGTTTTTAAAATCTCTTGGAGAATTTAAAGCCAAGATCGATAATTTGATCCCTCAGGCCGGAGAATTGCCTCTAACTGAACTAACTAAGTTAGTCCTTAATGAAAGCGGGTATTTGGCAGATTTGGAAAAACAAGGGGATTTAGAATCGCAGGAGCGGATTGAGAACCTGGAAGAATTCCTTTCAGTGACCGCAGAATTTGAGAATGAAGTCTCCGCCACCGATTTAGGCGGCTTTCTGGAACAAATTGCTTTAAGCACTGATGTGGACTCTTACGATCAAGAAGCAGACGTGGTCAATTTAATGACTGTGCACGTTTCGAAGGGCCTTGAGTTTCCGGTAGTTTTTATCTGCGGCTTGGAAGAAGGGATTTTTCCCCATTCCCGCTCTTTGGAGGGACCAGGGGAACTGGAAGAGGAACGGCGTTTGGCCTATGTGGGAATGACCAGGGCCAAAGATCGCTTATACTTGACCTGTGCTCAAAACCGGACCCTTTACGGCTTAACAAAACAAAATGCCGTCTCCACTTTTGTGAAAGAAATAGATCAGGAGTTCTTAGATGATTATAGACGGGGGAGCCTTCTCTGGGGTTCCCGGAAAGTTAGGCCTGCTCAACGGCAAAAACATGACCAAAAAGACGGGTTTAAAACGGGAGATAAAGTTAAACACGAGGTGTGGGGCCGGGGAATGGTGGTTTCCGTCCAAGAATCCCACGGGGATCTTAAAGTAAGTATTGCTTTTCCCGAGCAAGGGATAAAAACTGTAATTGCCCATTTGGCCCCTTTAAGTAAAATATAGATAGGAGTAAGGGAAATGGAAAAGCTTAGGCAGACAATGGAACGTCTGCGTTCAGAATTGCGATATCATAACTATCGGTATTATGTCTTGGATCAGCCCAGTATTTCCGACCAAGAATACGATCAATTGCTGCATAAGCTGATAGAACTGGAAACAAAATATCCTGAGCTGATTACCGCCGATTCACCCTCGCAAAGGGTGGGGCACGAGCCGAGTGCCGGTTTTTCCACGGTAACACATGCGGAGCCACTGCTAAGCCTGAGCAACGCTTTTACCAGAGAAGATTTACTTGCTTTTTTGGCCCGGGTGAAGCGGCAAAGCCCATTACCGGTAAGTTATGTCTGCGAGTTGAAAATAGATGGATTGGCTGTCTCCTTGGATTTTGAAGACGGGGTTTTTGTGCGCGGGGCAACCCGCGGCGATGGGGAAGAGGGGGAGGATATTACCGCCAACATCCGTACTATCCGCTCTCTGCCGCTCCGCCTAAATAAAAAAGCAAGTATCAACGTTCGCGGCGAAGTCTATATTGACCAGGAGGACTTCAAAAATTTAAATCAAAAACGGGCGGAAAAGGGCGAAAGCCTTTTTGCAAATGCCCGCAATGCCGCCGCTGGTTCTCTGCGCCAATTAGATCCCAAAATTACCGCCACCCGTCCACTGCAGATTTTTATTTATGCCATAGGCGGCGGGGCTTCCGGGGAATATGCCACTCAAGGAGATGCCTTAGAGTATATTCAAGAACTGGGATTGCGCACTAACTCTCACTACCAAGTCTGCCGGCAAGAGGAAGAGGTTTTGGAGTTTATCGAAAAATGGGAGGAAAAGCGCAGTGAGCTGCCCTACGAGATCGACGGGGTAGTAGTTAAAGTAAATGAATTAGGGACACAGCTGGCTTTAGGGGCCACATCCCGCAGCCCGCGCTGGGCCATTGCCTACAAATTCCCGGCGGAGCAGGTCGTGACCAAAGTACTAAGTATTGAAATTCAAGTGGGCCGGACAGGTGCCCTAACTCCGTTGGCGGTGCTGGAACCGGTTTTTGTTGCCGGCTCCAAAGTCAGCAGGGCAACTCTGCATAACGAGGACATCATCAAAGAACGGGATATTCGCCTGGGAGATTACGTGGTTTTGCAAAAAGCCGGCGATGTAATTCCCGAAATCGTCCGTTCTCTTCCGGAGCGGAGAGATGGGAGCGAAACCCCCTTTCAAATGCCCAGCAGCTGCCCCAGCTGTGGAAGCAAGGTGGTCCGTCTGCAGGGGGAGGCCGTTACCCGCTGTGTTAACGGGCAGTGCCCCGCGCAGCTTGTGGAAAGGCTGGTTCATTTTGCTTCCAAAGGTGCTCTTGATATCGAAGGCCTTGGGCCCGCTAACGTTGCCCAGTTAGTTGCAGCGGAGTTAGTACAGAACCCTGCCGATTTTTATTCCTTAGAGAAAAAGGATCTTCTGGGTTTAGATCGTTTTGGCACAAGATCGGCAGAAAATTTACTGGGGGCGATCTCTAGAAGTAAAGAGCAGCCCTTATCGCGGGTCATCTTTGCATTAGGGATCCGGTTCGTGGGAGCGGAAGTAGCCCGGGAAATAGCGAAATATGCAGGCAGTATGGATAACCTGATTAAAATGTCCGCCGCGGAATTGTTAGAAATACCTTCGGTAGGCGAAAAAATTGCCCGTTCCGTTTCAGATTACTTTCAGGATCCTGAAAACAGGAAGCTGATCAAGGCTTTAAAGCGGGCCGGCTTGGAAATGAGCGGAGGGCCGTCTCCTCATCCTGCTAGGATTTTAGCCGGGTTAACCTTCGTTATTACCGGGCGCCTAAGCCGCTTTACAAGGGAAGAAGCACAAGAACTGCTCAGGGCCTGGGGTGCTAATGTTACTGCTAACGTCAGCAGGCGGACGGGCTACTTAGTTGCCGGTGAGGGCGGGGGTTCAAAACTTGATAGGGCTTTGGAATTGGGAATCCCGGTTCTATCTGAAGATGAATTTCAGGAATTTCTCCAGGAGAGGGGCGTCAAACTTGATTGATCGAGAAGAAGTGATTAGAATAGCCGCCTTAGCCAGGTTAGATTTAAGCGAAGAGGAGATTGAGAAATACCAACGGGATTTAACGGATTTTCTCACTGCCTGCGCCCAATTGAAGAAGGTGGATGTTTCCCAATTGCGGGCAACATCCCACGCAGTCACTATTAAACCGAGGCTGCGCCAAGATCGCGTTGGCCCCAGCCTGAAACAGACAGACGTCCTCAGCGGCGGGGCAGATGTTCAGGATGGCTTTTTCCGGGTGCCGCGCATTGTGGAGGGACAGGGATGAAGAAACTAGCCTATCTTTTGCAGTCCAAACAGGTTTCCAGCATTGAATTGGTAGAAAAATATTTAGCGCAAATTGAAGCTTCGGAGAAGAAGCTTAATGCTCTCATTACAGTAGATAAAAAAGGAGCACTGCAGGCGGCTCGGGAAGCTGATCAAAGGTGGAAAAAGGGGGAGAACCGATCACCCTGGGACGGAATTCCGATTGTACTTAAAGACAATATTTCCACTCGGGGGATGCGGACTACTTGTGCTTCTAAGATTTTAGCCGACTATGTTCCCCTCTATGATGCCAGTGTGGTTACCCTACTTAGAAAGCAAGGCCTGCCCATTTTGGGCAAGGCGAACTTAGATGAATTTGCAATGGGTTCTTCTACTGAATATTCTTCTTTTGGAGTTACAGTGAACCCCTTCGATGGGAACAGAGTTGCCGGGGGTTCCAGCGGGGGTTCAGCGGCAGCTGTTGCCGCTGGGGAAACACCCTGGGCTTTGGGTACCGATACAGGGGGTTCTATCCGGCAGCCGGCGGCGTTTTGCGGAGTTGTAGGCCTTAAGCCCACTTATGGCAGGGTCTCCCGCTACGGTGTGGTTGCTTTGGCACCGTCTTTGGATCAAGTGGGCCCCCTAGCTAAAACAGTGGAGGATGCAGCGATCCTTTTTTCCATCTTAGCGGGGACGGATCCCAAAGATGCCACTTCTGCGAATGCTCAGGAATTTAATGTTCCTAATTGGGATGATGCCCTCATCAAAGGGCTGAAGATAGGTATTCCCAAGGAGTTTTTCGGGGAAGGCCTCCATCCGGAGGTAGAGGAAGCTGTACGCCGGGCCCTGCAGATCTTGGAAGAAGAAGGCGCTCTTTTAGTCCCCCTATCTCTAAGCACCAACGTTTATGCCATTGACACTTATTTAACTATTGTTACTGCAGAGGCGAGCTCAAGTTTAGCTCGGTATGATGGGGTTCGCTACGGGCAGCGCAAAGAGGGGGCAGACAGTAACACTATGTTTGCAAAAACCCGGGGAGAGGGGTTTGGGGCAGAGGTAAAACGCAGAATTATGTTGGGTACCTACGTTTTAGGGGCAGGCCATTATGAGGATTTCTACGAGCAAGCGCAAAAAGTGAGGACTTTAATTAAGGATGATCTTCAAAGCGCTTGGGAAAAAGCGGACTTAATTATTACACCAACAACACCCACGACGGCTTTTAAAATTGGAGAAAAACGGAATCCCCTGGAAATGTATCTTTCGGATTTGTACACTGCCATTGCTAATTTAGGCGGGATACCAGCTTTGTCCTTACCCTGCGGTAAAGACTCCCGCTCTTTACCCATCGGTCTACAAATTATGGCGAATCATTTTCAAGAGGAACTTATGTTTCAAGCAGCTTATTTTCTGGAAAAAAAACTTTTGGGGAGGGCTTAGGTTGAGCAGGAAATATGATACAGTGATTGGTTTGGAAATTCATGTGGCTTTGCTCACCGAAAGCAAGTTTCTGTGCAGCTGTTCTACTGAATTCGGCGCACCGCCTAATAGCCATTGCTGTCCAATTTGTTTAGGCCTGCCGGGTTCGCTGCCGGCAATCAATGCTAAGGCCGTAGAGTATGCGGTTATTGCCGGATCAGCGTTAAACTGTGTAATTAATCCCTTTAGTAAATTTGATCGAAAAAATTATTTTTACCCCGATTTACCCAAAGCGTACCAAATTACTCAGGACGCTTACCCCATTTGCGGCCCCGGTTATCTCGATTATTATGTTCAAGATAAACTGGAGCGCACCAAAATTGTCCGCATTCATCTAGAGGAAGAGGCAGGTAAACTAATCCATAGTGGGGAGAGCATTATCGATTCTGAGTATTCCCTAGTGGATTATAATCGGGCGGGGATTCCGTTAATAGAGATTGTAACTGCACCGGATATTACCGCACCGGAACAGGCCCGCTTGTTCTTAGAGCAGCTGCGCTTGGTCATGAACTATATTCAAGTATCTGACACAAAGATGGAAGAAGGATCTTTACGCTGCGATGCCAATATTTCTTTAAAACCAAAGGGCAGTCCTGTTTTGGGGACAAAAGTGGAAATAAAAAATCTCAATTCTTTCCGGGCTCTAGAAAGGGCTTTGGAGTTTGAAAAAGAGAGGCAAAGGGAGGTTTTGGAACAGGGGGGGCAGATCGAACAGGAAAGCCGTACTTGGGATGAACGGGCAGGAAAAACAATGACCATGCGTTCCAAGGCGGATGCGCCCGATTACAGGTTTTTCCCCGATCCGAACCTACCGCCTTTAAATCTGGATCCGGTTTGGATTGAAAATCTAAAAAAATCATTGCCGGAATTGCCTTTGGAACGTCTGCACCGCTTGAAAGATCAAGACCGGCTCTCACACTACGAAGCGGCGTTTTTGGTAAACTATCCTGATTTTGGGGATCTTTTCGAAAAAGTAAAGGTTACCTTCCCGGAACCCAAAGCTATTGTTAATCTTTTAATGGGTGATTACGCCAGGCTGGCTAGGGAACACGGCCATTTAAACCCGGTCCGCCTAGGGGAGCTGCTTCAGCTTTTAGCTGACGAAGTGATCAACAAAAACCAAGGCAAAGATATCCTCGAGGAATTGTTTAAAACCGAGGAGGATTCCCCTGCAGAAATTGTAGAGAAAAGGGGTTGGCGCATGCTAAGCGATGCCGCCCAACTGCGCAAGGTGGTTGAAGGGATTTTGGCGGATAACCCCGATTTAGTAGGGCGTTTTCGGAATGGGGAAAACAAATTGTTCGGTTTTTTCATCGGCCAAGTAATGCGGGCAACCGAGGGCAAGGCGGATCCGGAAGTGGTCAACAATCTACTTAGGGAGGAATTGGAAGGCGGCAGGAATTAATACACTTAGAGGGAATTAAAGAATAGAAGGGTAGGAGTGAAATGGAAAATATTCTGTTTTTCTTCGCTGACCTCCCCGTCTATTCTTATGGCTTCATGCTGGGATTGGGCCTTCTTTTGGGTTCCATCATGGCCCAAAGGGAAGGAAAGCGAAAAGGTTTCAGCACAGATTTTATTTTCAGGTTTATTGTTTTTACTGTCTTGGTTTTCATAGCGGCCGGGCGCATTACTTTTGTTTATCCCTTATACGGATGGAGAATTTTAATTTATCCTTGGGTCCTTTTTAGCGGGGTGCAGTTGGATGAAATTTGGGGTTTTACAGCTGCCGGGTTTTATGTTTTATACTTTATAATTCGGTACATAGATTATCCGGCCAGTTTCTTAGATATTTTTGCTCCTGTGGCTGCTTTAATCCAATCATTTGCCTGTTTGGGGTATAGCGTGCTGGGCCGGGAAACCAATGTTTTCTGGAGCATTAATTTAGGTGAATTCTCTTTACACCCCGTCCCCCTTTATTCCGCTTTGCTTTATTATCTGGTTTTCTCTTTTCTTTGGAAAACCAGGCGGTTTTCCCGCTACAACGGTCAATTGTTCTTGGGTTATTTGACCTTGAGCGCCTGTATAAAGGGGATTTTGCTTCCTTTTCAAGAAATACTGGGAGAGTCTCCTAATCCTTGGCTGTATTGGTTGGCAGCCCTCTTATTCGGCGGGGCTTGGCTTTATATCTACTTGAGTTCGCCTTTAACCGATGTCCGGAAGCGGGGAAATGATCTCCGGTCCTGGATCATTTGTTTTGCCTCCACCTTCGGCGTCTGTTTGCTGATGATTGTCTTCTTTTATTGGCGTTTCAACTAGTGCTGGTACTGGGAGGAGGTGTAAATATGCTCTTAAAGTGGGCCCGGGATCAATTGGAAAAGCAGTCTTACCGCCTAACGCCCCAAAGAGCGGCGG
>JAAYRS010000121.1 GCA_012518645.1 Bacillota bacterium | reverse complement strand
TGGCGAGGCACCGAAGGCAGCTCCCAGGGCATGGATCGAACTACTGCAGATTACATGGGTATGCTGGCTACAGTACTTAATGCCTTAGCACTGCAGGATGCCTTAGAGGAACGGGGTGTCCCGACCCGAGTGCAGACCGCAATCGAAATGCGTCAAATCGCTGAACCTTATATTCGGCGCAGGGCAGTCCGCCACTTGGAGAAAGGGCGCTTGGTCATTTTTGCTTCGGGGACAGGCAATCCTTATTTCAGCACAGATACCACAGCTGCCTTGCGGGCCTTGGAAATCGAAGCTGATGTGATTTTGATGGCTAAACGCGGTGTTGACGGTGTTTATGATTCGGATCCAAAGACGAATCCTAACGCGGTCAGATTTGATTCCATCAGCTATTTGGACGTTTTAAGCCAAAACTTAGGCGTTATGGACTCCACGGCCACCTCTCTTTGCATGGATAATAATATCCCCATAATTGTTTTTGATTTTAACCAGCCGGATAACATCAGGAAAGCGATTTGCGGTACCAAGTTAGGTACGCTTGTAGGAGGCGATGATTATGATTGATGAAATTTTGCAAAACGGTAAAAGCAAAATGGAAGAGGTAATTGCGGCGACTAAAAAGACTTTTGCAGGTGTCAGGACCGGCCGGGCTAACCCAGCCCTTTTAGATCGGGTTATAGTATCTTATTACGGTACGCCTACGCCCCTAAACCAAATGGCCAGTGTAAGCACTCCAGAGCCGAGGCTATTGATGATTACGCCTTGGGATAAAAACGCTATCAAAGATGTGGAAAAGGCGATCCTGACTTCCGATTTAGGGTTAGTCCCCAACAACGACGGCAACGTAATCAGAATTTCCATTCCTCAGCTGACTGAAGAGCGAAGGAAGGAACTTGTAAGGATTGTGCGCCAGGATGCCGAGGATCACCGGGTTTCAATTCGGAACATCCGCCGGGAGCTAAATGAGTCTTTAAAGACATTAGAAAAAAACGGGGACATCTCAGAAGATGTTTATCATCGGACTTTCGCCGAGGTCCAAAAGCTTACAGATAGTTTTGTCCAAAATGTAGATCAATTATTGGAAGCAAAAGAAAAGGAGATTTTGGAAATTTGAAAGGAGAGGTAAGAGACCAAGCGGATTGGGATTTACTTGTGGGTTATTCCCTGGAAGAAGCAGAGCAGGTGTTACAAGAGGAAGAAGTGGACTATAGGCTCCAATTTACCGCGCCTTGGGGTAAAAGGCCGGATCCGGAGGCAGCTCGGGTTATTGCCGTTCAAAACAAAGAAAAACTCGTTTTGATTTGCGCCACTGCCGATTGGACCGTTAGTTAGGGGGGGACTCTTTGCAATCTGGAAAACCGGGATTACCGGTTCATGTAGCTATAATTATGGATGGCAACGGCCGCTGGGCAAAGCGGAGGGCCATGCCCCGCTTTCTTGGCCACCGCCAAGGTGTTCAGGCCCTAAAAAAGGCGGTCCGCTATGCTTCTCAGGAAGGAATTAAAATTTTAACGGTCTATGCTTTCAGTACCGAGAACTGGCAGCGGCCTCAAGAAGAAGTTAACTTCTTGATGGAGCTGATGCACAAAACTTTTGTTACTGAAATAGGGGAATTGCACAGGGAGGGAGTACGCATAGTTTTGGTCGGGGATCGGACAAACCTTGAACCCGAAATTTTGAATGTTTGGGATCAGGCCGAGAAAGTGACCGCTAAAAATCAAGGCCTAACGCTGAATGTAGCTTTTAATTACGGAGGGCGTAACGAAATTGCCAGGGCGGCCCGGAATCTAGCCAGAAAAGTAAGTTTAGGTGAATTGACTTGGAAAGATGTGACTGCAGAAACGTTGGAAAAGGAACTTTATACTTGGCCCAGTCCCGATCCGGATTTGATTATTCGGACCGGCGGGGAGCAGCGCTTAAGTAATTTTTTGCTATGGCAGTCTGCGTATAGCGAAATCTACATCACCTCTACCTTGTGGCCTGATTTCAAGGAGCAGGATTTTGCCCACGCTCTTCACAGCTACAATCAACGGGAACGACGTTTTGGCCAAGTCCACAGCAAGGAGAATGCCTAAAAATGCTTGTTCAACGAATTATTACCGCTATTGTGGGAATTCCTGTGATTATTGCCGGCCTTTATTTCGGCGGGGTTTTCTGGAAGCTGGTTGTGTTTTTTCTGGTTTTAGGGGGACTTTGGGAATTCTCAACAATGGGTGAATCCCCGGTTTATCCGGACTTCCTCCTCGCGTTCGGACTATCTTTTTTGCTGCTCACATATAGTGGTAATATTGGTAAAGGTAATATTTTTTTAATTTGGCTGGTACTACAGATTTTTTACTACTTGCTGCGGGCAACTTTCCACGGGCTCTGTAATTTCAGCGCCGCTTTCAATTTACTGGGGGTGTTTTATGTCGCCGTCCCTCTCAGTTTTTTATGGAGCGTCCGAGCTCAATTTGGGTTTGCCTGGGCCCTGTTTGGGTTTTTAGTTACTTGGGCAACGGATACCGGTGCTTTCTTTGGCGGCAGGCGCCTGGGGAAAAAGCAACTTGCCCCCCGCATCAGCCCTAACAAATCTGTAGAAGGGGCTGGTTTTGGATTATTTGCAGCTTTAATCGTGGGAATTATATTCGCTTATTTAACTAAAAAATCTACGCTGCTTGTGGGCGGGCTGGCTATTTTGCTCTCCGTTTTCGGCCAAGTAGGCGATTTAGTAGAATCAGCTTTTAAAAGAGAGCGGGCTCTAAAAGACAGTGGGTCTTTATTACCAGGCCACGGAGGTATTCTTGATCGTTTCGATTCCCTGGGTTTTGTTTTTCCTTTGCTTTACATTCTGCTCAGTTTGCTGACACGGGTTGGATTTTCTTGAAATTGTGAGAAACCCACTGGCCTAGCAGCCCCAAAGAGGTGGGCCGATGCAGC
This sequence comes from Bacillota bacterium, assembly GCA_012518645.1. GTDB lineage: Bacteria > Bacillota > Limnochordia > Darwinibacteriales > Darwinibacteriaceae > JAAYRS01. The sequence goes on along the minus strand of JAAYRS010000121.1, from coordinate 3,427 downwards.
GGGGTTATTTATTTGCCATTCTCGGTTTTTTAGGAATGTTGCTTTTCTTTAAGTTTGCTTTTCTTTATCTGGCTCCTTTTTTAATCGCCGCGATCCTAGCCCTAATTTTAGATCCCCTTTTATACCGGTTAGAAAAACTGGGCTTGCCGAGGCCGCCGGCTGCTATGATTCTAGTTACCTTTACTTTTTGCGGATTGCCTTTTCTTGCCGCCATATTCTTAGTGCAGTTGTGGTCTGAGGTCCAAGCCCTAGGCGGAATAGCCGTTTTAGGAGAATTATCCAATATTTTTTCCGAAAAAATCATTCTTTTTTTAGAAGCCTTTCCCCTGTTTGAACTTCAGTTTTCGGCAGAAAAACTAGTAAACTTTGGTGAAATTTTGCTCAGGTGGGCCTTGGCCATACCTGATCTTTTGTTAATTTGGCTGGTTGCCGCCGTTAGTGCTTATTTCTTTTGTAAAGATAAAAGAGCAATCAGCAGCCTAATTCAAAGGAACTTACCGGCCCGATGGAGAAGAAAATTCTTTTTGCTTTATTCCCAAACATATAGTGCGGTGTGGAGGCTAATTCGGCTTCAGCTTGCCTTGGTGAGCATCTCTACTTGCCTATCCGTGCTGTTGTTCTATTCCTTAAACCTTCCCTATGCTTTGCTTTTGGGCCTGGCAGCGGGGTTTTTGGATTTAGTTCCTATCCTTGGCCCGGGGATAGTGTATTTAGTGATGATTGCCTATTACCTATTTTTAGGCCGGATTTGGCTGGCCTGGGCCCTGGGGATTGCTTATCTAGTGTTTATCCTCCTCCGGCAGCTGGGGGAACCTCATTTAATAGGGCAAGGACTGGGGTTACATCCGCTTCTTGCTTTAATAGCCTTATATGTTGGTTTTAAAGTTTGGGGCCTCCTGGGGGCCATGTTGGGGCCAATTTTAATGGTGTTTTTAAAAACAGCCTTGGCCGCCGAGCATAAATAATCTTAGAAAGGATTTTTTCATGTCCAATATCGTTATTTTAGGTTCCACCGGTTCCATCGGCACCCAAACCTTAGATGTGATCCGTCATCTCTCCGCCTGTAAAGTTTTGGGACTAGCGGCCGGGACCAACCTTAATCTTTTACGGAAGCAGGTTCAAGAATTTCAACCGGATCTGGTAAGCATCGAAGATTCCCAAGATGCAGGGCTATTAAGGGACGAGTTCTCTGTAAAGGCCTACTCTGGTTTAGAGGGGCTTTTGACCTTAGCCACTGATCCCCGCTGCGATATAGTAGTGGTTGCCTTAGTAGGGGCTTTGGGCTTAAAACCAACTTTAGCCGCTCTACGGGCGGGGAAAAGGGTTGCCCTGGCTAATAAAGAAACCTTAGTGGCTGCAGGGCATTTGGTGATGGAATTTAAATCGCAAATTGTGCCCATTGATTCAGAACACAGTGCATTGTGGAATCTGTTTTGGGGCCGGGACAAAGATCAGATTTCTAAAATTATCTTAACTGCATCCGGCGGCCCATTTTTAAAACACAAGGGTTCTTTAGAGGATGTTACCGTCCAAGAAGCCTTGGCCCACCCCCGTTGGGAAATGGGCGATAAAATCAGCATCGATTCGGCAACTTTGATGAACAAGGGCCTGGAAGTAATTGAAGCCCACTGGCTCTTTGGCTTTCCTTACGATAAGATTGAAGTAGTGATTCATCCGGAAAGCCTTGTTCATTCCTTGGTACAGCTCCACGACGGCTCTTTTCTAGCCCACCTGGGCCGGGCCGATATGCGGATCCCAATCCAATACGCTTTATCATATCCACAGGTAGTGCCCTCGGCAGTCGAACCTTTAGATTTAACAAAGTGCGGGCCGTTATCTTTTTTACCTGTGGATAGGCAACGCTTTCCCAGCTTAGATCTGGCCTACCGGGCCGGCCGCTCAGGCGGTGAACAGCCTATTGCTTTAAATGCCGCCAATGAAGAAGCTGTACGCGCTTTTTTGCAGGGCGAGTTAAAGTTTAAGGAAATCCCGAGGCTGGTGAGGGAAGTAACGGCTGGTTTTAGCGGTAAATCATTTCCTTCCCTAGAGCAAATACTAGCCATAGATGCAGAAGCCCGCGAACGCGCTCGGCGCTTGCTGCAAAAATATTAGCTCTGCATCGAGAAAGGGTGAATGTTCAATGCTGACTTTTATAGCTTTTGTGGTTGTGTTTGGCACCATTGTTTTTTTTCATGAATTAGGCCATTTCCTGGTGGCGAAGTTAGCCGGGATTAAAGTTTATGAGTTTGCTTTAGGGTTCGGCCCTGCTTTATTCAGCACACCTTGGGGGGAAACCAAGTATTCGCTCCGTGCTTTCCCCTTGGGCGGTTTCGTGAAAATGGCCGGGATGGATAAGCCTCAGGAATACGATCAAGAAGAAGAGGATGAACAGCGGAGTTTTCATCAAAAACCGCTACCGTGGCGCCTTAGTACTATTGCCGCGGGCCCGTTAATGAATTTTGTTTTAGCTATCCTCTTATTTACAATTTACTTTATGCTTATTACTGTCCCTCCAACAATTACAATGGTGGAGCCCGGCTCTCCGGCGGAAAGTGCGGGCTTATTGCCGGGGGATCGCTTTGTTTCCCTAAACCAACAGGAAGTTAGTGAAACAGAACAAATTATCACCCTAATCCAAGCTTCGCCGGAGCGGGAAATGACCATTGTTGTGAAACGGCAGCAGCAATTGATCACTGTACCGGTAACCCCGGTGAACGAAAACGGAAAAGGCATTCTTGGAGTCGGTATTGATTCTAAACCGCAATATCCCTTTTTGACTTCTCTTCAGGCAGGCTTTACTCAAACTTGGCAGGTGACCAGGCAGCTGATTTCAGATTTAAGCAAGATGATAACGGGAAAACAAAAGGCCGAACTTTCCGGCCCAATCGGCATTGTCCAAATTGTCGGGGAAACTGCCAAACAGGGCTTACCAAATCTTTTGCTTTTGGCCATTATCCTGAATATAAATCTAGGGCTTTTAAACTTACTTCCGGTCCCTGTTTTAGACGGGGGCTGGCTCCTTATTCTGGTTGTAGAAGCAATCCGCGGCAAGCCGCTGGCGCCGGAGGCACGGGGGGTAGCCCAGTTTATCGGTTTAGCCTTATTACTTTTGTTAATGATCTTTGCTACAATCAAAGACATTTCCAGGCTGAACTTGTTTTCTTAGGAAGGAGATTTTTAATGCGCACCAAAACCCGCGCCATATATGCCGGCGGCCTTAAAATCGGGGCCGGGGCACCTATTTCTGTTCAATCCATGACCAACACTGATACGAGGGATGCGGCGGCTACCAGCAAACAGATTGCTGATTTAGCCCGGGAAGGTTGTGAGCTGGTCCGCTTAGCTGTAGCAGATCAAGAAGCGGCTGCCCGCTTAAACCAAATTGTCGCCCATGCCCCTGTACCTTTAGTAGCTGACATTCATTTTG
>JAAYRS010000018.1 GCA_012518645.1 Bacillota bacterium | reverse complement strand
TACCGTCGCGCCCAAGAAACAAAGAAGGTAGACTGCTAACTGCTGAGGGGGAAACTACGAATTGAAGGCAGGAAATAATTCACTATTCAATTCCCGCAGTTGGTTTGAACAGCGGGGAAAAAAATATTACTATTACCGTTTAAACGCTCTACAGGAAGCGGGCTTGGGCCCCGTTTCCGCTCTGCCCTACACAATTAAGATCCTTTTGGAATCAGTTTTGCGCCGCTGCGACGGTTCCGTGGTAAAAAAGGAGCATCTTTATGCTTTAGCCCAGTGGCCTAAAAAGACGGCGGTAATACCGTATCAACCCGCCCGCCTGATACTGCAAGATTTTACCGGTGTTCCCGCTCTTGTCGATCTGGCTTCTTTGCGCCGGGCCCTGCAGGCCAGGGGCGGCAGGCCGGAGAAAATCAATCCGGAAATTCCTGTTGATTTGATTATCGATCACTCCCTCTGCGTAGATGAAGCGGGGGGCAAAAATGCTTTGCTAATAAATGAAGAACATGAATTTGCCCGCAATAAAGAACGCTATAGATTCCTAAAGTGGGCCCAAGAAGCGTTTACAAACTTTAGGGTCTTTCCCCCGGGTGTAGGTATTATCCACCAGGTCAATTTAGAGTATCTTACTCCGGTGATCCAAAAGACGAAATCCAAAGCAGGCCAAATAGAAGTTTATCCCGATACCCTTTTCGGTGCGGACTCACATACAACTATGATTAACGCCCTGGGCGTTTTAGGCTGGGGAGTTGGCGGCATTGAAGCGGAAGCTTCCCTTTTGGGACAACCCTCTTATTTCCCCGTCCCGGAAGTGATCGGTGTGCGCTTAGCGGGCAGGCTGTCTTCAGCTGCAACCGGAACGGATTTAGCACTTAACATAACGAAGGTGTTAAGGGAAAAGAACGTTGTGGGCAAATTTGTAGAATTTTTCGGGCCGGGTCTAGCAAGCTTGGCACTTGCTGATCGGGCTACGGTGGCCAATATGGCACCGGAATACGGGGCAACGTGCGGTTTTTTCCCCATCGATGCAGAGACCCTCGATTACTTGCTTCTCACCGGAAGAAGCCCCGAACAGGTTGAATTAGTGGAAACCTATTCTAAACTAAACGGGCTTTTTTATCAGCAGGGTTTCCAGCCCCATTATTCCGATGTGATCACCATAGATCTATCCTTAGTTGAACCAAGTTTGGCAGGCCCGAAACGCCCCCAAGATTTGATCCCCCTTTCCCAAATTCAGGCTGAGTTTAGAAAAGACCTCAGCGCACCGCCGCGCCGGGGCGGGTTCGGTATTCAAGAAAACGGCGTGAGCCGAGATGCCAATAAACGGCGGACCTCCTTGAAACACGGTGCCTTGGCCCTGGCGGCCATCACCAGCTGTACCAATACTTCTAACCCCGCTGTGATGGTGGGGGCCGGTCTTTTGGCCCAAAAAGCGGTTGAAAAAGGGCTGCAAGTACCTGGACACGTAAAAACAAGCTTGACGCCGGGCTCGAGAGTGGTCACGGCTTATCTGGAAAGGGCCGGCCTGCTGAAGCCTTTAGAGAAACTGGGCTTCGCAGTGGCCGGTTACGGCTGCGCAACCTGCATTGGCAATAGCGGCCCTTTGCGCCCCGAAGTTGAAAAGGCTTTGGCAGATGACGGTGATTTGGTCCTTGCTTCCGTAGCAAGCGCTAACCGCAATTTCGAAGGGCGGATCCACCCTCGGATTAAAGCCAATTACCTCGCTTCACCGCCCTTGGTAGTGGCCTTTGCGTTAGCAGGCACAGTCGATTTTGATCCGCAGCGGGATCCCTTGGGTCTGGATCAAGAAGGGCGCCCGGTTTACCTAGCCCAGCTTTGGCCGGAAGCGGATAAGATCAAGGAAGTTGTTCAAGAGGCGGTCCAGCCCCGGCTGTTTGCCGCCGGTTATCAGAATGTGTTTAAAGACAATTGGCGCTGGAATGAACTGGAAGCCGCTTCCGGTGCTCTTTATGAATGGGATCCCCAATCCACTTATATTCAAGATCCGCCTTTTTTCGACGGCTTAAAAGCACAAACAGCTCCTTTGCAGCAATTGACAGTCCTGGCCAAACTCGGGGATTCGGTTACAACCGATCATATCTCCCCCGCCGGCGCCATTGGTAAAAACAGTGCCGCAGGCAGGTACCTTCTTCAAAAGGGAGTTGCGGAGCAGGATTTCAATTCCTACGGAGCTAGGCGGGGCAATCATGAAGTAATGATGCGCGGGACTTTTGGCAATGTGCGCTTACGCAACGAATTGGCCCCGGGCAAAGAGGGTGCTTATACTACCTATCTGCCGACAGGGGAAATACTCTCCATTACTGAGGCGGCTCGGCGTTACAGAGAAGAGGGCCGCGGTTTAATGGTCCTGGCAGGCAAGGATTACGGAATGGGCAGCTCCCGGGATTGGGCTGCGAAAGGCCCCCGGCTTTTGGGTGTGCGGGTAGTCTTGGCAGAAAGCTATGAGCGGATCCACCGCAGCAATTTGGTGATGATGGGCCTGCTCCCCCTGGAATATAGGGAGGGGGAGTGCGCGCAGAGCTTGGGGCTTACAGGAAAGGAAATCTTCACCGTTAAGCTGGACGAGCAGGTTAAACCGAATGATTTAATCCCGGTCATCGCCACTGATGAGCGGGGGCATCAAACAGAATTTAAGGCAGTTGCCCGTTTTGAAAGTGAAGTGGAACTAGATTATTACCGGCAGGGGGGGATCCTGCCCCTGGTGTTAAGCCGCAAGCTGTCCGAGTAAATCTTTATGTTCATAAACAAAAGAAAAAAGCAGCAGTAGAAACCACTGCTGCTTTTTTAATTCACTGATATTTTGCCCAAACTTCTTCTAAGCGGGGATTAGCCAGTGTTTCTCGAAGGTAAGCGGCGAACTCCTGGCCTGTCGCCCCATCCGGCCTGCCGGTAAGGGCCACTTTTCGTTCGTACAGCCCGCAAACATCCAGGGCCAGATCCAAGCGCCGGGCCTTTTCTTGATAACCGATATGTTCCAAAAGCATGGCCCCGGCCCTAAGCATGCTGCTGGGGTCGGCATATTCGGCCCGGCCTTCCTTCACCATCCTGGGTGCAGAGCCATGGATAGCTTCGAACATGGCGTATCTTGTGCCCAGATTGGCACTGCCGGCTGTACCCACACCGCCTTGAAACTGGGCAGCTTCATCCGTAAGGATGTCGCCGTAAAGATTGGGAAGGACAAAGACTTGAAAATCGGCCCGGCGCGACGTGTCGATCAATTTTGCAGTCATAATATCAATATACCAATCGTCGAATTCAATTTCCGGGTATTCTTGGGCCACTTCCCGGGCTATTTCCAAGAATTGGCCGTCAGTTGTTTTGATTACATTAGCTTTGGTTACCGCGGTAACCCTGGTTCTTTTATTCTCCCGGGCATATTGGAAAGCGGCCCTGATAATCCGTTCAGTTCCCGGCCTGGTGGTTACGGTGAAATCCAAAGCCAGCCCGCCCTGAAGTTCAATTCCTTGGCTGCCTAGGACATAGGCCCCCTCCGTGTTTTCTCTAAAGAAAACCCAATCGATTTTTTCCTGAGGTATCTTTACCGGTCTTACATTGGCAAACAAATCCAAAGCCCTGCGCATAGCAACATTGGCACTTTCGATATTGGGCAGATCATAACCCGAATCAGGGGTGGTGGTGGGCCCTTTTAAGATTACGTGGCATTGTTTTAGTTCGTCCAGGACTATAGGGGGGATGGCCCGGCCGGTTTTAATCCTATTTTCGATAGTGAGCCCCTCGATATTCTTTAAATTAACCTTTCCTGCCTTTATTTCCTCTGCTAATAGGTATTCCAAGACTTCCCGGGCCTTGGCGGCCAAAAAGGGGCCGATGCCGTCCCCGCCCGCGATGCCGATCTCAATAGTGTCTAAAGAACCATAATCCAGGGGTTCTTCTTTTTGTTTTAGCCTTTCGGCCCGTTCAAATTGGGCCTGCAGCAGTTTACCCAGGTGCTTTTGTGCCGTTTTTATTTCCTTGCTGTACAAAGTGGATCTCCTCCTTTTTTAAGCCCTGTATCCAGGCTTCCTTTCTTGATCCGGGCAATTAAATCCTGCCGGCGGTCCATTTAAAAACCGGGGCGGAAGGGGGTAATTATTAAAGGAGAATCACTACTAAAAGCGAAGATTTACAAAACCTGACACAAGGTGCAGTTAATAACGGGGTAAAAATCCGGGGACGGATTAAAGGAGGATTTTTGTGAATAAATTTATTGCCGGAATTCAAGGCGCGGCTGTAACCGTTTTGATTTTCTCGGCTTTATTTCGCTTTAGCTTCCCGGCGGAAGGAAAAGAACTTGTTTTAAGCGGGGAAGAAAAAGACTATTTAGCGGCGGGGAAGGTACTCCGTGCCGCTTCTATTGAGGGCGGCGCACCCCTGCACTACAGGGATTCTCAAGGGGAAATCAAGGGCATCGCTGTTAATATACTAAGGGAAATTGGGGAAACGGCAGGGTTTGAGCTGGAGTTCAGTCTCTACGATTCCATCCCGGACGTTTTAGCCAGCGGGCCGGATTTAATCTTAGGCCTGACTAAACAATACCCGCTGCCGGGGATAGCTGCCTCCAATTCTTATTTGGAATCAGAAACGGTCTTGTTCTATAACCGTAAGATTGAGCCCAGCCGCTTGGCTCATAAAGTTTATGCCGGTATTAAAGGGGGGACCCTGCCCGAAGGGGTTCGGGAAGAACAAAGCGTCTATTATGGTAACAGGGAAGAAACCATCAACGCAGTGGAAGCGGGGCGGGCCGATTTCGGTTTGGGCAACGCCTATTCCCTAGCCTTTTATACCCTTCAAAACGGTTATAAGAATATCATTACAATACCCACGGGTGCGGAAGAAAGAGCATACAGCATGGGTGTGCCGGAAGGAAATGAGATTTTACTTTCCATTATCAATAAAGGTCTTGCTGCAATTGATAAAACGCGCCTGGATGCTCTAGTCCTGGAAGTTGCCTCCCAAATAGAAAGGAAAATCACCCCCGCCATGCTCCTGGACGAATATGGTGCTTGGTTTTTGACTTTGGTTGTCTCTTCGATCGCCGCCTTGGGCTGGGGTGTCTGGATAAATGTCGGTGCTAAAAACGAAGCTAAAAGGGAAAACGAACGCTATCGGATCCTGTCGGAAATATCAAACGAATTATTGTTCGAATACCAATTGGAATCGGAAAGATTAATTGTCTCCGATAAATTTAAGGATCAAATTGATCCGGACAAGCAAAAAGGGAAAATTATTAAAGAACTGCAAAAAGCTCTCAGGGGCTCTGAAAACGGCGGTGATTTCGCAAGCAGGGTTAAAACCGCGGAACTGCGGCTCCGCAGCGGTGAAGTGGGCATCTTTAGAATGTCCTTTTACTATTTGAGGGCGCCAAACGGCCGGGTTTATTCTATTATCGGCAAACTAACGGACATCAGCGCAGAAACAGAGGAAAAGAAACGTTTAATTGCCCAAGCGCAATTGGACGGCTTAACCGGCTTATATAATACTGTTACGGTTAAGAAGCGCATTACAGCCCGCCTGGCCGCTAAGGCGGAAGAGGAAAAGGACGCCTTTATGATCATAGATTGTGATAATTTCAAAGCCATTAATGATACTTACGGGCATTGGAAAGGAAATATGGCTTTGAAAAATGTAGCCCGGGCCTTACAGCGTACTTTTAGGCAAACGGATCTTCTGGGCCGGATTGGAGGGGACGAATTTTGCGTCTATCTGCAGAACATAGCCTCCGAGGATTTTATTTCTTCCAAATGCCGGCAGCTGACGGAATGCTTAGCTGAACTTAACACCGAATTTCCGGTGCCCATCAGTATAGGTGTTGCGGCGGGTGCTGGGCCTAGGACTTATGAGGAGCTGTTTTTAGCAGCTGACAGCGCCCTTTATTCTGCCAAAAAAAGCGGGGATTCTTTTTGTGTTATTAACCGCAGTTCTCCCGCTGCGGAGCAGATCAATTAAGCGGAGGCGGGCCGCCCCGGGAGGGAGGAAAAGCCGTTTTACCCCCCTCCCGATTTATGCAAAACTACAGTATATCTTGAAGGAGCATTGTTGTCAACCGCTCTATTTGCATTTCTTCTTGTTTTGTGATATTATAAAAATTAACCGCCATCTAATTTTCCAGATTGGTGCGGTTTTTTTCTGGGTGGTTTTAAAGAAGATATGGAGGAATCTGAATGGATTTGCTGCACAAGCAAGTGGAACATAAAAGCTTTGGACGGGGAAGCGTAGTTGAGTGCGACGATTCCTATGTAACAGTACGTTTCCCCTTGGGAGAAAAGAGGTTTGTTTTTCCGGATGCCTTCGGAACACACCTTTTGCTTACGGATGAAAAAATTGCCAGCAAAGTAGAAGGTGTAAAAGAGAAGACGGAAAGAAAACGCAGAAAAAGAGAAAAAGAGCAGGAAAAGATCAGGGCCCTGGAATACGAAAAACAGCAGCGCCGCATGGAGTGGGAGCGTCTTATGAAAAACCACAGGCTTTCCCCCGTTTCCCAAGCCGTCTTTTGGGTGGACCAAGAAGAAGCGGAGAAGGTCTTTAGCGAGTGGCAAATATTTACTAGCACCACCAAAAGCGGTGTCAATAAAGGAAAACCAAACCGCTTAGTCCGCCTGCATCAAAACAGTGCTATCCTTATTACTGCTCGGGAAGCGGATATCCCTGAAAAGGAAAGGCGGATTTTAGGGCTCTTTATGGTTAATGAAAAGTTCATTGGCAAGCTTGGCGAAGACGGTTATATCCCAGCCCATTCCCGGTACAAGCTGCGCTTTTCAGAGGAAGAATCACAGCAGCTGCTCTTTTGGAACTACTATTACAACAAGCGTTATCCTCAGAATATGACTTGGAATAGCGGCAGACACCGTTATTTCGATAATCTCTGGATGGCCCAGATTTTAAAGGATGTAGCTGTTTTGAAAAAGGATTCCCCCGAGCAGGAATTAGTCCGGGATTTTCAAAAACATTTCGCCCATATGAATCGGCTGGAAGGGGAGCTGCCTACTCCTAACGGTGCTTTAATTCAATTAAAGTACAGCAAAAAGTGAAGTTAAGTAAAGAATAAATTCAAGGCCCTATCGGCTTGCCGATAGGGCTCTTTTTCAATGTACTGCAAAATGGGCGGATCCCCCGGGCGGAACGGGGTAATTAACAAGAAATTATAGTTCGGGAAAGGGGTCAAGGACTAATTGTCAGCCCGCTTGGATCCTGATACCATAGGAAGGGAACTGGAAATAAAATGAAGGATGGGACTAGGAGCATGAAAAAACTAGTCATCGGTATCTTAGCCCACGTAGATGCGGGCAAGACAACTTTAGCGGAAAGCCTGCTTTATTTAAGCGGCAAGATCCAAAAAGCGGGCCGAGTTGATCAGCGGAACGCTTATTTAGATACGCACTTTTTAGAAAAGGAAAGGGGAATCACCATCTTCTCCCAACAGGCAGTTTTTAAAGTGGGAGAAGTCCAGATCACTCTTTTAGATACCCCCGGGCATGTGGACTTTTCTGCCGAAATGGAACGAACTCTTCGGATCTTAGATTATGCCATCTTGGTAATCAGCGGCGCCGACGGGGTCCAAGGCCACACGAAAACCTTGTGGTCTTTGCTTGAGGCCTATGAAATACCGGTTTTTATCTTCGTGAATAAAATGGATCAGCCCGCTGCCCATGGGCCGGCACTGCTTCAGGAATTGAAAGAGCAATTGGCTGAAGGGTGCCTTCAGTTCAGTACAAAACCTTCGACCCGCTTTTACGAAGAATTGGCCTTCCAGTCCGAAGAGCTGCTGGAAACCTATTTAAGCCGGGGAAAGATCGGGAATAAAGCGATTAGGGCAGCCGTTTTAGAAAGGAAAGTGTTTCCCACTTATTTAGGTTCCGCTCTGAAAATTGAAGGCGTACAGGCTTTCTTAAAGAGCATGCTGAAATACGCGGCGGTTCCGGCCTACCCCCGCCGCTTCGGCGCCCGGATATTCAAAATTTCCCGGGATGAAGAGGGAAACCGCCTCACTCACCTCAAGCTCTTGGGGGGAAACCTCAGGGTAAAGGATCTTTTAACCCATCCCGCTTGGGAAGATAAAATCCACGAAATTCGGATTTATTCCGGGGAAACCTTCCAAACAGCCATGGAAGTTGAAGCAGGTACTGTCTGTGCCGTCACGGGTTTAAGCCGCAGCCGGCCCGGGCAAGGTTTGGGGATAGGCGGGGATTTTAAACCTGCTTTGATTGAACCCGTTTTATCTTACCGGATTCTGTTGCCTCCGGAATCAGACCCTCGGGAAATATTGCCTAAACTGCGGGAAATTGAGGATGAAGAGCCGGAATTGCGCTTGGTATGGGACGAGGATTCGGAGGAGATTAGAGCCGAGATTATGGGCGAGATCCAAATTGAAATTTTGCAAAGCCTAATCGAAAACCGTTTTGGGATCAAAGTGCAATTTGGGGCCGGCAGGATCTTGTATCAAGAGACGATTGCCGGCCCTGTGGAGGGGGTAGGCCATTTTGGGCCGCCCCGGCATTATGCCGAGGTTCATCTCCTTTTAGAACCGGGGCGGCGGGGCAGCGGCCTTCGCTTTACAGCGGACTGCAGTGAGGATGTCTTAGCCCGAAATTGGCAGGAACAGATTCTCAGCTGCCTCAAGGAAAAGAAGCACAGGGGTGTTTTAACAGGTGCCCCCCTTGCCGATCTAAAGATAACTCTGCTGGCGGGGTTAGTTGATAATATTACCACGCAGGGAGGGGATCTCCAAGAAGCGGCCTGCCGGGCGGTGCGCCAAGGCCTGAAAGAGGCAGAGTCGATCTTATTAGAGCCCTACTACCGCTTTCAGCTGGAGATACCGGAAAAAATGGTGGGCAGGGCCTTAGCTGATCTAGAGCAAAGGCAGGCTGCTTACCAAATTACGGGGGTCAATCGGGGCCTGACTTTGCTTCAAGGTACTGCGCCCGCGGTTTTCTTGCGCAATTACCACCGCCGGGTACTGGCCTATACCCAAGGTGCCGGCCGCCTTTTCTGCAGTTTGGACGGATACAAACCCTGCCAGAGAGCAGCAGAAGTAATCCGGGCAGCGGGCTATGATGCGGAAAGGGATTTAGAAAACCCCGCCGGCTCCATATTTTCCAGGCAGGGCAGAAGCTTTTTTGTACCATGGGATCAAGTCAAAAAGCACAGGCACTTAGGAAGCCGGCTGGAAAAGCCCAAGAGCAGAAGCGCAATTTACCGCACTTCCATCCCCCCGGCCCAAAAGGGCGGGGGAGGCTATCAGTTTTTGGCCCGGACGGCCGGTGCCAACCGGGGAAAAAAACGGAGTTGGAAAAAGAAAAAAGGCGGGGAGGAAAGCGGACCATACCCCGCTTTAGAGAGAGCCCGGGAAAAATACCTGCTGGTTGACGCCTACAATATCATCCACGCTTGGTCCGGCTTAAAGAAGTTTGCCTTGGAAAACATGGACCTGGCCCGGATGAAGCTCTTGGACACTTTGGCCAGTTACCAAGCAGTGCGCAATTGGCGGATTATTGTGGTCTTTGATGCTCATCTGGTTCCGGGCCGTTTAGAAGAAACCTTTGATTATCATAATCTGCGGGTTGTTTTCACCAAGGAGGCCCAAAGCGCCGATGAGTATATTGAAAAGTTTGCTTATGAGCATAAGCAAAAATACGAAATTACCGTGGCAACTTCTGACGGTCTGCAGCAGATTATCACTAGGGGCGCCGGGTCAGCCCTAATGTCCGCCGCAGATTTAAGAGAGGAAGTGGAAAGGGCTGTGCAAGAAGGAAAACGCTTCAATTACCGGGGTGAGGCACCGGTTTCCAGCCCTCTGGATCAGGCTTTGCCTGCAGAGGTCAGTAAAAGAATGGAAGATTTGAAGAAGAAGCCCTAGTTTAGCCGCGGGGAATTTTAGATCGGGGAGGAAAGCGTGCCTAAAAAAAAGATTAAAATCATCATTGCTCTTGGCTTTGTTTTAGCGGCGGGCTTAGTGGTTTTAGGCGGAGCCCTCTTTGCTGATCAGCTAAGGGCCATCAATTCTCTGCGCCCCCTTGGGACCGGGATCTTTTTCCTGGAATACAGGGGCGATTATGGCCTGGGCTCCTTTTTGGCTGCCGGGGGTGCTGCCAGTGATCAAGACTTAGCCCGTTTCTTAACTGGTTATTTTACCAAAGGCTTTTACCGATATAAACCGCGGGAGAAAATCATTGGCTGCAGTACCCTTGCTGCCCAATTACCCCGCGGCGGATCCGGCTTTGGGCGTAACTTTGATTTAGATCAGTGTTGTGCCTTAATTGTCAGTACAGCTCCTGAGGACGGTTATGCCTCCATCTCCACCACAAATCCCGGGTTCTTGGGTTTTGAGCCCGATTTTGATCCCGGCTTTGGGGATAAAGCAGTGCTGCTGGCCTCTGTCTTTGCCCCCTTGGACGGCCTGAACGAAAAGGGGTTCTGCGGGGCGATCCTTGCTCTTGAGCACGAGGGCCGGACCAGCCAAAATAGGGGTAAACCCAATTTGACTACAACAGCCGCTTTGCGCCTTCTTTTGGATCGGGCCGCTGATGTTGAGGAGGCGGTTGATCTTTTAAGCCGCTATGATCTCCATGCCTCCGCTGATCAAGATTATCATTTTGCGTTGGCGGATGCCTCCGGGCGTGCAGTTGTCGTTGAATACATTCAGGGCGAAATGTACGTAACTGAAACCGCGGTGGTCACCAACCACTTTTTAACGGAGGGGGATTACCGGGGTGTAGGGCGCAATCCCGGAGATTTTCGCCAGGAAACTTTGGAAAAATATCTGGAATTAAAGGAGGGAATCTTGTCTCCCAAGGATTTCAAGGAAGCCTTAGCCGCCGCGGCCCAAAAGGATAGGATCAGCACCCAATGGTCAATTTTTTATGATCTGGGCCGCCGGGAACTTTTCTTTTACCATCAGCAGGACTTCACTTCTCCTTTCCCCTTTAATTTCAGCAGTCCCGCCGGCGTATTCCAACTGCAGCAAACCTACTCCGGCAGGGAAGTTAAGGTGAAGGCGAGTTGAAAAAGCAGTCTTAGCAGAGGAGGTTTATTTAAGTGAGTTATTCACCTAAGTTGGCATCGGCATTTAATGATACCTATCTTCAGAGCCGCCATATTTCCCCCCAATCGGGCATGTGTTCCTTCTGTACAGAAGAATGCGGCGCGCTGTGTGAAATTGCCTTGGCGGCAGTATTGGGATCGCAGACTGTTTATCCCACGAATACAGGCAGCAATCAAATTGCTTCGGAAAAAACCTATCCCCTGGATTTCTCCCATTTCAACATCAACGGGCGGGTCTTTGGGGCCCAAGGCGTCCCGGAGGAGTACGAACAGGCCTCAATTTATAACGTTAAATTGGGCAAGTCCTACGGCCGGCACCATCGGGTTAAACTTGCTTGGCCCCTGATTTTACCGGCCTTAATCAAGTTGAATTGGCAGGATTATTTTGCCGGCGCGGCCATGGCCGGGGTATCGGCGGTAATCGGCGAAAACGCTAGGGATAAGGATCCCGGTCTGAAGATTGAGGAGGGTAAAATCGTTGAATTTAAGGCTCTAGAGCCGATGCTTAATGCTTTTCGCCGCTATGAGCGGGGTTACGGCCAAATTATTTTGCAATGTAATGTGGAAGACGATCTGCTGGGCCTGCCGGAGTATGCTCTGAAAGAACATGGGTTGGAGGCGCTGGAGTTTAAATTCGGGCAGGGTGCTAAAGGAACCCAGCCGGCTAGAAAATTAAGGAGCCGCCAAGAAGCCTTAGAAAAAATCGAGGCGGGCTTTTTGGTCT